>CAZOGY010000075.1:0-18687 GCA_964579305.1 uncultured Hyphomicrobiaceae bacterium | reverse complement strand
GCTCAAACAGCGTCTCGCCGGCCGCCTTCAATCGCGCGATGTTTTTTCGGCTTGCGTCGTCGAACTGTGGGCTTGGTGCCGAAGGATCGTTGACGTGATCGAAAAGCGGATTAATCCGCACGTGTTCGACATTCGCGATCTCGGTAATCCAGTCCATATACGTTTCCGAAGCCGCGGACGCGCCGCCTGGAAACGCCTCGAGAACAGGGCGCAACCAGCCAACGGCACCGCGTTTGCGCAAATCCTCATAGCTGTACTCTCGGGCATGGCGGCCCGTTCCGATCGATAGAATGTGCAAACGGTCGGCAACGCCATAACGCCGGCGCGCGGCGAAATAGGCTGGCAAAACCGGATTGAGCGCGAACACGAAGCCGTCGATCAAAATCCCATGCTCGCCGCGTGCAACCGCGGACTGGACCGGCGCAAAAAAGGTCGGCACGGCCGACGACGCGACCAGGACATCGCGCAACCCAAAGTCCGGGGTCGGGCTTCCTTTGGCGGTTGGACACATTTCGACGATGCCCTCGCCGCGATCGCGCGCTGCGACCCCGTTGTCCTCTGGGCCCGACAACCAAGACTGAAACAGCACCGGCTGGCCTTCACGCATGTCGTAGGCGGTGACCAGAAGATCGGTGGTCACCTGGGACAGGTTGAGCGAACCAACGCGTGAGCCGATCGCGTCTTGCAAGACGCGCGTGCTGTACAGAGGGCCACGCAGCCAACGCAGCGTGTGAAAGACGCCGACCGCGCTGCGGCGGAAGATCCGTCGGCCATCTTTGGAAAACAGCTCGACCAGCTCCGACGTCGGCACGATCTGCTTTCCGTCCGGGCCGCACGATACCCCGCCGGCAACGATCGCGCCGGAGGACGTGCCGGCGATCATGTCAAAGCATTCATGCAAGGGGCGGCCGATTTCGGCTTCCAGCCGCGCTAGGAAGACAGCCGTCGTGAGGCCGCGCATACCGCCGCCGTCAAGCGACAAAATCCAGCGGTCGCGTGCGCTGCCTTCAAACGCCATCCGCGGTGCAGGCGTATCCATGTGAGGTCTCTCTCGCCGGTTTTTCTCACGCGAGATGGGCCATCGAATTCGGGCCGATGTCCGGCAATCGAGAACAACTCTTTTTGAGGCGTGAGATGCGTGTTCGGGCGTGGCGGCTCAAGGCCACTTCACCACCGGCGGCATCGAGGACAAGATCGAGGCGACGTTGCCGCCCGTGCGCAGACCAAAGATTGTTCCGCGGTCGTAGAGGAGGTTGAATTCCACGTAGCGCCCGCGGCGGATGAGTTGTTCTTCGCGTGCGGCCTGGTTCCATTTCGCCTTGAAGTTCCGTCGGACGAGTTCCGGGTAGATGTCGCGGAAGGCGCGGCCGACATCCTGGGTGAAAGCAAAGGCCGCGTCCCAGCCGCCGTCCGTCTCGTCCGGCGTCAGATAATCATAAAAGATGCCGCCGATACCACGCATCTCGTTGCGGTGTGGCAGGAAGAAATACTCGTCACACCAGACTTTATAGCGGTCGTAGTCAGCGATGTCGTGGGCCTCGCACGGCGCACGCATGGCGGCGTGAAAATCGACCGTGTCGGGATCGTCCTGCGTCCGCCGCGCATCGAGCACGGGCGTCAGATCCGCACCGCCGCCGAACCACCATTTCGAGGTGACGACCATGCGTGTGTTCATATGCACAGCCGGCACGTGCGGGTTTTGCATGTGAGCGATCAGCGAAATGCCCGATGCCCAGAATCGCGGATCTTCCTCCGCGCCGGGGATCTGTTTGCGAAACTCCGGCGCAAATTCGCCGTGCACTGTCGAGGTGTGGACACCAACTTTCTCAAAGACGCGGCCATGCATCAGGCTCATGACGCCGCCGCCGCCCTTCTTGCCGGTGTGATCGGTCCGGGTCCAGGGCGTGCGTTCGAACCGGCCGGGTGGGGTCTTGCCAAGCGGGGCCGATTTGGGAAGATCGTCTTCGATCTGCTCGAAGCTGGCGCAAATGTCGTCGCGCAGTTCTTGAAACCACGCTTCAGCAGTGCGCTTCCATTTGTTGAGCGTACGGGTCGGCGGCAATGCTTGTGCGCCAGACGCCGCCGCGGCCGGTGCCTTGCCATTCGACTTTGACGCAGAGGTCGTGGCGGGCTTGGCCGTCTTCGCCATTTTGCCGGCCGGCATCTTGGCGTGCGATGCGGCGGCAGTCTTTTTGACCGGCTTGCGCGGCGTCGCTGCCTGCGTCTTGGACCGCTTGGTGCCGCCCGTGCCTTGTGATTTCGCCGCCGTTGAGGATTTCGCGCTGCCAGCCATAACTACTCCGCTGCCCGCGAAAAAACGCGGGATGTCATCGTGATGTCATCGGCCTTATATACCCGCAATCGCCCCGGAGACACCGCGACAATTGCAGGGGCGGTTACCGGGCCGGCAATCTGCGTTACGCGCGCATCTCGGCCGGTTGAAAGACGCACGATCAATCCGGTGTTTTCATCGTGGCTGCGCGGACGGGGCCAGAGCGCGCACCGCTTTTGCGCCGCACTTGGCGTTGGCTTTGGCGCAACGCGCCGCGCAGGATCACGGCGCACGATGACAGCCGACAACTCGGGAGCCGGCCATGCTGTCTGCTGTCTTGAACCCACTGTTTTCGTGGCTGGAAGGTCTTATTGACCCGTTCCCGCACGACGAACCAGCAAAACCACCCACGGAGTTCTGGCCGTTCGTGTGGCACTACGCGCGCCCGTTTCGATGGCTGATTGCGACCGGCGCAGCGCTCACTTCGCTGGTTGCGATCCTGGAAGTCGTGCTGTTTGCCGGCGTGGGCCAATTGGTGGACTGGATCGCCGAAAGCGAGCGCGCGACGTTTTTTGAGACTTACGGCGGAGCGCTTATCTGGCTTGTCGTTTTGGCCCTGGTCATTTTGCCGGCCCTGAAGTTGCTCGATGAAGCGGTGATTAACACCGGCATTCTCGGAAACTTCCCGATGCGGAACCGTTGGCAGGGCCATCGCTATCTGCTGCGCCAGTCGATGCAGTTTTTCCAGGATGACTTTGCCGGACGCGTTGCGACCAAGGTGATGCAGTCGGCGCTGGCCGTGCGCGAAGTCGTCATGAAGCTTGCCGAAGTGCTTTGCTATGTCGCCGTGTATTTCGGGACGGCCGTGATCATGTTCGCGATGGCCGACTGGCGGCTTGCGATCCCGATGCTCGGCTGGCTCGCGGGCTATGGCGTGGCGCTGCGCTATTTCATTCCGCGACTTGCCGACATCTCCGAGGAGCAGGCCGACAAGCGCTCAATCGTCACCGGGCGCGTTGTCGACAGTTATACCAACATCGCAACGGTCAAAATGTTTGCGCATGCTGCGCGCGAAGATTCCTACGCGCGCGAAGGGATGGAACCATTCCTCGATAACGTGCACCGGCAAATGCGGCTTGCGACGCTTTTGACGATTACGTTGAACTTTCTTAACGCCGCGCTGATCGTGTCGGTTGCGGGTATGGGGGTCTGGCTTTGGTCGGGCGACCTGATCTCGGCGGGCGCGATCGCTTTTGCCGTCGGTCTCGTGTTGCGCATTCAGGGCATGGCGCACTGGATCATGTGGGAAACCGCCAACCTGTTTGAGCAGATCGGCGTCGTGCGCGACGGTATTGAGACCATTGCAAAAGACCGCAGCGTTGTTGATGCGCCAAACGCCAAGCCGCTCGCCGTGACCGCCGGCGCGATCGGCTATCAGCAGATCCATTTCAATTACGGGAAGGCGGCCGACGACGACAATCCGACCCGACGCGTCATCGACGATCTGAGCTTGGCCATCAAGCCGGGCGAGAAGGTTGGGCTTGTGGGCCGTTCTGGTGCGGGCAAGTCGACGCTCGTGAACCTGCTGTTGCGGTTTTACGATCTGGAAGGCGGGCGCATCCTCGTCGACGGCCAGGACATCGCCCGGGTCCAACAGGAGAGCTTGCGCGCCAACATCGCGATGGTCACGCAGGATACGTCGCTACTGCACCGGTCTGTTTTGGACAACATTCTTTACGGGCGCCCCGATGCGACGCGCGATGAGGCGATAGCTGCGGCCAAAAAGGCTGCAGCGCACGACTTCATCGTCGGGCTCGAAGACGGCAAAGGGCGCAAAGGTTATGATGCGCATGTGGGCGAGCGCGGCGTGAAACTATCCGGCGGCCAGCGCCAACGTATCGCAATTGCGCGGGTGTTGTTGAAGGATGCGCCGATCCTGATCCTGGACGAGGCGACCTCAGCGCTCGATTCTGAGGTTGAGGCTGCCATCCAGGAGCAGTTCAATAACCTGATGGAAGGCAAAACCGTGATCGCGATTGCGCATCGGCTGTCTACGATCGCGGCCATGGACCGGCTGGTGATCATGGACCAAGGTGCGATTGTCGAAGACGGCACGCACGATGAGCTGATCGCCCGCGGTGGGCTTTATGCCGATCTGTGGGCGCGCCAGTCCGGCGGCTTCCTCGTCGAAACCGCCGATGCCGTCGCGGCTGAGTGAGTGTGCGTTCAGCTTTGACCACGGGAAACCGGTGAGAAGGAAAGGCGCGATGCCAGACCTGAGCAGAATTTCTGTCGACCCATCGGTCTGTTTCGGACGCCCGTGCATCAAGGGAACCCGGATTTGGGTGTCCTTGATTGTGGATTTCATGGCGGAAGGCATGAGTGAGCCGGAGATCTTGGAGCGCTATCCTCAGCTCGCGCCGGATGATATCCGCGCGGCACTGGCATTCGCGGCCGAAATGACGCGCGAACAGGTGATCCCAACCGATCCGGCGCGCGAGCCCGCGTGAGCTATGCGCTTCAAGCTGGATGAAAATCTCGGCGTTATTGGGCGCGACCTCCTTGTTGCCGAGGGTCACGATGTCTCGACGGTGTATGAACAAGGGCTCACGGGGGCCAGCGACGACGCGTTGTTTCCCATTTGCTGCGACGAGCAACGAACCCTCGTTTCCCTCGATTTGGATTTCGCGCAGTTTTTACGGTTTCCGACGGAAGGAACAGCAGGCATCGTGATTATCCGCCAGCCGGGCCGATTATCGGTAAGCGGCATTGAGGCACGCGTTCGCGAACTTGTCGCCGCATTGCCCAGCCTTGAGGTGGCCGGCCGCCTGATCATCGTAGAACCGGGTCGAATTCGCGTGCGCGGCGTCTGAACTCAATGGTCCGCCTGGGTTGTTGCCGCTGCGAGCCAGTGTATCCCCGGCCGTTGCGCGGGCGCGGACGGGCGCGGAGCTGATACTTGGCGTGTCGGGCCGGGTCTTAACGGGCGCAATTGCGTCCGGCACAACCAAATCGCGGTCGGCTGCGTTTGGACTTGCGATGATAGATTCAGCACAACTTTATTTGCGCAACGCGTTCGCGGGTGTGTTCAATTGGTTTGAGACGTGGTGCGACCCGTTCAAGCCAGCCCCGGACGCCGACATGCCCGACGATCTGCGCGGGTTCATGGCGCACTTCCTCAACCAGATGCGCGCGCCGTTCATCGCGATCATGGTGTTGAGCGGGATTACCGGCTTGATCGAAACCGGGCTCTATGCCGGGGTCGGCTTGGTGATCGATGCGCTGCGCGAGACCGATCCTGCACAAGTCTGGGCGGAGCAGGGATGGCTGCTGCTTACGATCGCGGTGATCGTTCTCGTCTTGCGCACGGTCACGATGGGGCTGAGCTCGATCATCGGCGAGTTGACCATCGTGCCGGCCTTCTTCTCCATGGTGCGCTGGCAATTGCATCGCCGGGTGCTGCGCCAGAGCTATGCCTATTTCCAGGACGACTTCGCCGGGCGGATCGCAACCAAGGTGATGCAGGCCGGCCCGTCGATTGGCGATTTCGCGACCAACCTGATCCAGGGCATCTGGCAGTTCCTGATCTTCGGGGTCGTCTCGATCGGGCTCTTCTTAGCGCTCGACTGGCGGCTGGGGTTGATCCTGATCGTGTGGTTTGGCGCATACTTCGCAGCGCTCTATGTCACGCTCGGCGAAATCCGGCGCCGGTCAAAGGAACAGAGCCAGGCACGCGCCGGCGTCAATGGCCGGATTGTCGACAGCTATACGAATATCCAGACCGTCAAGCTGTTCGCAGGTGACGCCCATGAAGATGCCTTCGTGCGCGAGGGCATCGCATACCAGATTGAAAAGATGCATGCGCTCGGGCGCTATGTTTCCGGCTTGCGCGTCACGCTCGTAGCGCTCGGTGGCATCCTGATCGTGGCGTCGGGTTGGCTTGGGATCGCGCTTTGGCAGGCGGGGTCGTTGAGCCTTGGCGGACTGGCGGCAACGCTTGGGCTGGTGCTGCGGCTCAACCACATGTCGGGCTGGATCAGCTTCCAGATCAACGGGCTCTACCGCGAACTCGGCACAATCCAGGACACGATCGATACCGTGGTCCAGGATATCGCGATCGTCGACCGGCCCGGCGCAGGCGAACTGACGCCGGCGGCTGGTGCTGTGCGGTTCGATCACGTGACCTTCTCCTACCGTCGCGGGGCGCGGGCCGTACATGGCTTCGATCTCGACATCGCGCCCGGCGAAAAGGTTGGCCTTGTGGGTCGATCCGGCGCCGGCAAGACGACACTCGTCAGTCTGCTTTTGCGGCTCTACGACATCGATAAAGGCCGCATTCTGATCGACGGCCAGGACATTTCACAGGTCACGCAGGAAAGCCTGCGGCGTAACATTGGGATGGTCACGCAGGATACATCGCTGCTGCATCGCTCCATCTTCGACAACATCGCCTATGGCCGGCCGGAGGCGACGCGAGACGAGGTGATTGCCGCTGCCAAACAAGCTGCGGCGCATGACTTCGTGACGGGGCTATCGGATATCAAAGGGCGAACCGGTTATGACGCGCATGTCGGCGAGCGCGGCGTGAAACTATCGGGCGGCCAGCGTCAGCGCATCGCGATTGCGCGCGTATTGCTGAAGAACGCGCCGATCCTGGTGCTCGACGAGGCGACGTCAGCGCTCGATTCTGAAGTTGAGGCCGCGATCCAAGAGCAGTTGACCAACCTCATGGCCGGCAAGACCGTGATCGCGATCGCGCACCGTCTGTCGACGATTGCGGCGATGGACCGGCTGGTTGTGATGGATAACGGCCGCATCGTCGAGCAAGGCGACCACGACAGCCTGATCGCGGCTGGCGGGCTTTATGCGGATCTGTGGTCACGGCAATCCGGCGGCTTCCTCATGGACGACGCGCCCGCACCACCGAAGGCCGCGGCAGAGTGAAACCGCGTTCAGAGATGACGCCAATCTTCTCCCAACCTGCATAAGCGGCCGGAACGCGATCGCCCGGAGAGCCTGGGCCTTTCGCGCGGTATAACGGGTACGGCGTGCTGTCTGGGACTGACACCCAATTGGCCGCGGCATGCATTTGGCTTAGTGATTGAGCGATCAGGCACAAACGCGGTGCGCGAGATTTCCTGGGTTGGGGGGCAAAGAATGGCGGACGTTTCAGACCCGAAAGCAATCGGCATTCTGGGCTTCGGTGCCATGGGCGCAGGCGTGGCCTGGTCTTTGCGCACGGCTGGTTTCGACGTTGCGACCTGCGTCGCAGGCCGATCACCGGCAACGCAGGCGCGTGCTGAAACCCTCGGCGTCGTCTGCTGCCAAACGCTGCCAGAGCTGGTGGCCCGCTCCGACACCTTCCTGTCGATCGTACCGGCGGATCAGGCCGAAATGCTGGCGGCTGCGGTCGCGCAGTGCCTGGCGGGTCGCAAAGCGCCACTGCACTATGTCGACTGCAATTCAATCACGCCGGCAAAGACATTGCGGATTGGCGAAACCGTATCGCAGTGGGGGGCGGTGTTCTCAGATGGCGGGATTGTTGGGCCGCCACCGAGCGAAGGGCGAAGCAGTACACTGCTGTATGTCTCAGGGCCAAACCGAGCGGTGCTTTCAGCGCTTGCCACACCGGAAATGCAGGTGATCCCGCTTGGTGAAAGCCTCAGCCAAGCAACCGAGATTAAGGTGCTGTTCGCCTCTTTGAACAAAGGCAGCGTGGCCTTGCTCACGAACGTTCTAGCGGCGGCGCAACGCGTGGGACTTTATGGTGAGGTGTCGCGGGTGGCCGATGCCATGCGGCCCGGTCTGCTGGATGTCGCGCGTGGCTCGGCTGGCGAGTTACCCGATAAGGCTGCCAGGTGGGCGATCGAGATGGAGGACCTGGCCGAAGCGCTCGACGATCTCGGCGTCGACGGCGGCTATCATGCGACTGCCGCGACGAGCTATCGCCGGCTTGCGGAAAACCTCGCTGATGACGTGGATGACGCGGGCGCCGAGGCCTCTGCGCTGGCTCGTGTCCTGGCCAATTGGCCGCGACGGTAGCGGTTTGGTCGTTGAGCTTGCCCATTTGTCCACCGCTGCCGTGATGCGTCGGCCCATTCGACGGATCGGGAATGGTGTTGGCTGGCGCTCCGGCCCAATGTCCGCGCAAGGTTAACGGGACCAGCGCGAACGAAGGGCGGCCATGATGGACCAGGGCGACACAACGGAAAGCAAACAGCCGGGCACGTTCGATCTTTATGAGCAGCTTCCGCCGCTGCCCGTGCCGACACTTTCGGAGACGTGTGAGCGCTATCTCAAGACGGTTGCGCCGCTGGTCGATGACGCGACCTACGCCGATGTCGCGGCTGCCGTGGCCGAGTTGCAGGCGCCAGGCGGCGTGGGCGAGCGACTGCAAGCGGCGCTCGAAGCGCGCGGCAAGGCCCATGACAACTGGTTGTCTGGCTGGTGGGAAGATGCCGCCTACCTCAATTGGCCGACGCCGATCCCGATCAACTCCTCGATCGCGATTTCGGGCGATGCGCGACAGGCGACCGGCAATCAGGTTGCGCGCGCTGCTGAGGTTACGGCCGGTGCGCTCGAATTTTATCTGGCGATCCACAATGAGACGTTCCCGCCGGAAGTTACGCGGGCCGGCGCACCATTCGACATGACGCTGTTGAAGCGGTTCTTTGCGACCAACCGTATGCCGGGCATCGACAAGGACCGGATCGCCACGTTCGGCAAAGACGAAAGCCGGCACATCGTGGTCAATCGTAATGGCTGGATGTATGCTGTCACCGTGCTCGACGCCGATTTGAAGCCGTTGTCGAAAAGCGAAATCGCGGCGCAGTTCCAGCGCATTGTCGAAGCCGCCGACGCTGCGACCGATGCGGCCGCGCCGGTGGCCGCGCTGACGGCAATCGAACGTCCGGCCTGGGCACGGCTGCGCGATAAGCTTGCGATTGATGCCACCAACCGAGGCTCGCTCGATACGCTTGAGCGCGCCCTATTCCACGTCGCGCTCGATGGCCATGCGTATCCGGATTTCACTGCCGTCGGGTATGCGGGCCTTGCAGGTACGCCGGGCAACCGCTGGTTCGACAAGTCCCTGACGCTGATCGTTGATGCAGACGGCCGTTTCACGCTGCATGGCGAGCATTCGCCGGTGGATGCGGGCGCGTGGTGTCCGTTGCTCGATATGGTGGCCGCCCCCAGCGGCGAGGCGATTGCGATCGCAACGACCAGCCAGCCAGAGCCACGGGCCCTGTCGTGGGTGCTTACACCGGAACTATCGGAAGCGGTCGCGCGGGCCGCGCAGGCGCATGCGGCGGCAACCGACAATCTCGATCTCGCGGTCTTCGAGTTCACCGACTTTGGCAAGGAACTGATCAAGACCTTCAAGATGGGGCCAGACCCCTTCCTGCAAATGGCCTATCAGATCGCCTATCACCGTCTGCATGGCCGCACGCCCAAAACCTATGAAAGCGCTTCGACACGGTCCTGCCGGATCGGCCGGACGGAGACGATCCGGGTGGCCTCGCCGCAATCGAAGGCGTTGGTCGATGCGTTCGATGACCCAAGCGTCAGCGTTGGCGATAAGCAAGATTTGGCGCGGGCGGCATTTGCGGAACATTCGCTACGCGGCAAGGAGTGTTCGGCGGGATTTGGCGTCGACCGGCATATGCTTGGCCTCGCGCTGATCGCACCGGAAGCCGGCGTCACGGAACTCCCGCGTCTGTTCGGTATGGAAATCCACACGCGCGGGTGGGAGCTGACGACGGCGCAAGTGCCCGTGAAGACCGCGTTCGTGAACCACTTTGGCCCCGTCATGCCCGACGGCTACGGCATCGCCTACGTGATCAAGGACGACACGGTCGACCTGTCGGTTTCGAGCTTCAGGGCCTCTCCCGCGACCGACACGGCCAAGTTCACTGCTGCGATCCAGCAAGCCTTCCGCGACATGCGCGCACTGCTGGAGGGTTGAGGCGTCGGTTCCCGCGGTTCGTCTGAAACGCAAACGCGCGCGGAGAGAGCCACGCTGACAAGGGCCCCACCGTTGTCATCCCGTGTGCGGTGCGGCACGCAGTGCTGCGCCGCTGGCACGGGATCTGCGACACGCGCAGTCGCCGGCGCAGGCCTCGGGTCCCGGCGCTCGCTACGCTCGGCCGGGATGACAGAGGGCGTAACGTTGTCATCCTCGGGTGAGCGCAGCGCATCCCGAGGACCCATGGTGGCAACGCATTCGGGCGTCCAAGGCTGCCGTCGTCCGTTGCCGCGGCACGCGCGCATCGACGTCGCGACTGGCTGAGAGGTGGATCCTCGGGCCAAGCCCGAGGATGACAATTGTATGATCAACGGCGCAGCACCGCCGTTGAGCGGTGTTGATCGTCAACGGCGCATCACCGCCGTTGAGCGCCCCTGCAATAACAAGGAGAACCGAGCGGAGAGAATTCAGCCCGACTTCTTCATGTCTTTGGGGGCGCCGGTGGCCATGTCGGTGCCAGTGTAGGTGAGGCCGGCGTCTTTCCAGGCGGCAAAACCACCTTTCATATGGGCGACCTTGGTCTCACCGGCGGCTAGGCACATCTCGGCAACGCGCTTGGAGCGCACACCCGAGCCGCAGTGAAACACGAGCGGCTTTTCAGACTGGCTTGGCATGTGCGCCGGCTGGAATGCCTGCATGGGAGCGAGCAAAGCACCGCCGATGCGCTCGAAGCTGAACTCCTGCGGCGTACGCACGTCGATCAGGATGATTTCGTTTTTTTCAAAAGCATCCGCGACCTCCTGCGGGCTCCAATGCTCCAGCGTGCCTTTATCGGTCTGTTCGGTTTCCATCCTTGCAACTCCTAAAAACGGTTCAGCGGGATTTTGAGGTAGCTGTGGCCGTCGGCCTCAACTTCGGGTTGCCGACCGGCGCGCAGGTTGAGTTGCAGTGCGTGCAACATCCGGTCGGGCAGCGGCAATTTCGCGTCACGGGCTTCGCGCAAGGCAACGTAGTCGTCCTTCGCGACGCCCCCGCCGATATGGTTATTGGATGCGCGTTGTTCGGCAACGGTTGATTCCCAGGCCGGGTCTGGCCGCTCGTCCGTGCCATAGTCATGGCCAATGAACAGGCGTGTTGTGTCGGGCAGTGCGAGGATGGCCTGCAGGCTGTCGTAGAGCATCGCAGCGGAGCCGCCGGGGAAATCGCAGCGCGATGTGCCGAAGTCTGGTTGCATGAATGTGTCGTGGACGAAGGCTGCGTCATTGCCGACGATGTATGTGATCGAACCGAGCGTGTGGCCGGGGGAGAGCATCACGCGGACTGGCAGATTGCCGATTTCGAACGTGTCGCCATCCTCAAAGAGCCGGTCGAAGTCAGCCTCCGGCGCAAAGGCATCCGGCAAGTGGTAAAAGTCGCGCCAGAGGCCGGCGATCTCCTTGACCTTCGCGCCGATGGCATTGGGCGCTCCAAGGCGGTCTTTGAGAGTGGCGGACGCCATCACGTGGTCGGCATGCGGGTGAGTGTCCAAGATCCAGGCGACGTCGAAACCACGCGCGCGGACAAAAGCCAGTACCTCTTCCAGGCTCTCATCGCTGAGGCGGGCGCTGCGCGGGTCGAAATTGCGAACAACGTCCATCAGCGCTGCTTTGCCCGTTTCAAGGTCCGCGACCACGTATTGGATGCTGCCGGTGTCGGGTTCGTAGAAGCCGGTGACTTCGGCAGAACCTTGCCCGGCCGACGGGCTTGTGCGGGTAAGCGCCATAACTTGCCACCTCATGGTTGCTGCATCGCAGGGCGAGCCAAGCATGGCCGTCCCGCCGGTGCGCCATTCATATGCGGCCATGCGAATGTTTATTTGCGATTAGTCAATGGTCGCGCGCGGCCATCGTTCCAACTGACGCAGCGCCTCGCCAAGCACAATCGATGCGGCGACGGCCACGTTGAGCGATCGCATACCGGGTTGCATGGGTATTGTGAGACGCGCATCGGCGCGTTCGTGAACGCTATCGGGTACGCCGGCGCTTTCGCGGCCCAACAGGAGCGTGTCGCCCGGCTGAAACACGAAATCGACATGACGGGTCGCGGCTTTCGTGGTGAGCAGGACCAGGCGCGCTTGGGCACGCGTTGCATGGGCGCATAAAAACGCATCCCAGCCGAGATGGCGGGTCAAAGCGGCCGCAGCCACATAGTCGAGACCGGCACGCCGGAAAGCAGCATCCGAAGTATCAAAGCCGGCAGGGCCGATGAGATCGACCGGCACATTCAGGCAGGCTGCTGTGCGCAGGATCGTGCCGGTGTTTTGAGGGATATCAGGCTGGTACAAAGCCAGGCGCATGGCGACCTACGTGGCGCTTTGATTTTTGAGCGCGGGGGCTTTCTGCCCAATCGGCCACGCGGCATCCTGACCTAATACGTCGCCGATGAACCGGTTTGGGGGTACCACCAGAACGCGAGCGTCCAACCCTGCGGCTTCAGCCCCTTTGCGTACGGCGGCATAGATGTCAGCGTCCTCGTAACGATTTGAAAAATGTACCAGGACGAGTGTCTTTAAAGCGCTTTTAGCAGCGGCATGAAGAACCTCGCTGAGTTCAGAATGTCCCCGCTTGCCGTGGTCGGGCGCAATGAACGTGGCTTCGTGGAACAGAATATCATTGCCGTGCCATTTCGCCGCGTCCAGAGCGGGCGTATCACCGGAATAACCGAGAATGCCGTGGTCTTCGATCGTGGTCAGATAGTCTTCACCGTGCGTCGCACGCAGTTCCGCAAGCTGCGATCCGGGAAGACCTTGAAACTCAGCTTTCAAATGATGGCGCCGTTCAACCACTTTGAAATCCAGGCTCTTGGTCAGTCCCGCATACGCGCCGGCTGAGGCAATCGTCAGATGATCGTTTTCACCAACGAGCACTGCGCGGTTATGACCGATCTCGATGCGGTCACCCGCCGCCACGGCGACCCATTCTGCCGGAGGCAAGCGCGGATCAAACGCTTCCAAAAAGTCCCGCAGCGCGGGGAATGAACTGCTGTCCTTGGGGTAATAAAAGCGCGGCGCGCCCTTGGAGCCAAGCTGATAGAACTGGACCAGACCGGCGATGTGGTCGCGGTCTGCGTGGCTGAGGAACACGTGCTGGACGCTGGAACACTTGTTTCCAAGGTGAGCTGCGGCGCCGTCGCCGCAATCGAACATGATGTTGAGGTCTTCGACGTGGAACCAGGATGCGAACCGCGCGGTTGAAAAGCCGGTGATCTTCATGGTCGCGCCTCGCGTCTGGGCTGCCCGTGGCGCATCGCATATGAGGTCATCGCGCTATAAAGTCACCGTGCATCCGCGCGCAATTTCTGCAAAGCGCCGCGGCGATGACGATACGGCATAGCGCGGACACCCCCGGACAGGATCGCAACGCGCGGTGCTGAAAGTCGCTCGCAAAGCCGGATCTTACCGAATGTCCATTGGTCGCGTTGAATGGCCCCAATCACGGTGCGAAAAGACGCGGGTCAGCGCGTCTCATGGCGGCTTATGTCCGTGGCGCTTAGCTTTGGATCAAGGCGTTCACGTGGGCAACTGCGCACAATCGTGCGCGGGGTTATCAAACAGGAGGTGACTGTGGCCACGCAAGCTGAAGAGGGTATGACGCGGCGCGACATGCTCATCCTCGCCGGACCGGCGTTCTTTGCTGTTGGCGGCGCAGTCACGTTGTGGCCGTTCATTGCGCAAATGAACCCGGACGCAACGGCAGTTGCGCTTTCAACCATCGAAGTCGACGTCTCACCGGTCGAGACCGGGCAGGCGATCACCGTGATGTGGCAAGGCAAGCCCGTTTTCATCCGCAACCGGACCGAAGACGAAGTTAAAGCTGCAACTGAAACGCCGCTCGGCGATTTGCCCGATCCACAATCGGATGCGGATCGCACCAAGGCCGGGCACCAGAACTGGCTTGTCATGGTCGGGATCTGTACGCACCTGGGCTGCATTCCCAAAGGGCAGGCCGCTGGTGACGTGAAGGGCGAATATGGCGGGTGGTTCTGCCCATGCCATGGTTCGCATTACGATCAGTCAGGCCGCATCCGAAAAGGTCCCGCGCCGCGTAACCTCGATGTGCCGCCTTACGAGTTCGTCTCCGACACGACGGTCAGGATCGGATAACAAGCCTTTTTAGGGAGACTGCCACCAATGAGTGGACACGCTGACACCTACCAGCCCTCGGGCCCGTTTTCGAAGTGGATGGACGAGCGTCTGCCGCTTATGCGGATGATGCACAATCAGTTCGTCGACTTCCCGACGCCGAAAAACCTCAACTACATGTGGACGTTCGGCGGTATTCTGACGTTCTGCCTCGTCGCGCAAATCGTGACCGGTATCGTGCTGGCGATGCACTACATCCCGTCAGAGGCGGCCGCATTCGACAGCGTCCAGAACATCCGCCGGAATGTGAACTACGGTTGGTTGATCCAGCCGATGCACGCGATCGGCGCGTCGATGTTCTTCATCGCGGTCTACCTGCACATCTTCCGCGGTCTTTACTACGGATCATACAAAGCCCCGCGCGAAGTATTGTGGATCCTCGGTGTGTTCATCTTCCTTGCGATGATGGCGACCGCGTTCCTGGGCTATACGCTGCCTTGGGGGCAGATGAGCTTTTGGGGCGTGACAGTGATCACCAACTTGTTCTCGGCGATCCCACTCGTTGGCGATTCGATCGTGACCTGGTTGTGGGGTGGGTACTCGGTGACCGAGGTCACGTTGAACCGCTTCTTCTCGCTGCACTATCTGCTGCCGTTCGTGATCTTCGGCCTCGTCATCTTGCACGTTTGGGCGTTGCACGTGGCTGGGCAGAACAACCCGACCGGTCTTGATGTGAAAAGCCCGTCGGACACAGTGCCGATGAGCCCATTCGCGGTGATGAAGGACCTGTTCGCGCTTGCCGTGTTCCTGATCTTGTTTGCCTGGTTCGTGTTCTTTGCGCCGGACTATCTGGGCCACGCCGACAACTATATTCCGGCTGACCCGCTCGTGACGCCAGCGCACATCGTGCCGGAATGGTACTTCCTGCCGTTCTACGCAATTCTGCGCGCGATCCCGGACAAGCTTGGCGGTGTGATCGCCATGTTCGCGGCCGTTCTGATCCTGCTGTTCATTCCATGGCTCGACACGTCGCGCGTGCGCTCGACCAAGTACCGCCCGATCTTCAAGTGGTTCTTCTGGGCATTCGCGTTTTCGTGCGTGGCACTGGGCTACCTCGGCGCAATGCCGGCTGAAGGGGCTTATGTCTGGTGGGCGCGACTGTTCACGCTCTACTACTTCGCGTTCTTCTTGATCATCATGCCGGTCGTTGGCGTCCTTGAGACCCCATCGCAGATGCCGAGATCGATCAGTGAAGCCGTGCTCGGAAAAGGTGGTGCCGGTGCCGGCGCACCAGCCGCCGTGCCCGCCGCGCCGGAAAACCGATAAGGACCAGGATGACGATGATGCGTACGCTCAAAATCGTGCGTGTATCCGCGGTCGGCCTGCTTGCCAGCCTTGCGCTGGCAAGCGGTGCCATGGCTGCCGGCGATGCACCGAAGATCGAGAAGCAATCCTGGCCCTTTTCCGGGATCTTGGGACAGTTCGACGAGGCACAACTCCAGCGCGGCTTCCAGGTCTACAGAGAAGTCTGTTCATCGTGCCATGCCATCAGCCGCGTCCCATTCCGGTCGCTGGCTGCTCCGGGCGGCCCGAACTTCCCAGAAGACCAGGTCAAGAAACTTGCCGCCGAGTATGAAGTCGATGACTTGCCCAACGAGGCCGGCGAGATCGAGAAGCGCCCGGCGCGCCTCTCCGATACGTTCCCAAAGCTTTACAAGAACGACAACGAAGCACGCTCGATCCACAACGGTGCGGTTCCGCCGGACCTTTCGTTGATTACAAGCGCGCGCGGCATCCCGCATGCCGAAGGGGTGATCACGCATGTGCTGACCATGGGCAAGGAGATCGTCACGGGCTACCAAGAAGGTGGCGCCGACTATCTTTATGCGCTTCTGACCGGTTACCGCGAAGAGCCGCCTGAAGGCTTTGAGCTGCAGGACGGCCTTTATTACAACGTGGCGTTCCCCGGTAATCAGTACGCGATGCCAAACCCGTTCTACGGTGACGGCCAAGTTGAGTATGCGGACGGAACGCCGGGCACGGTTTCCAACTATGCCAAGGACGTTTCCGCTTTCCTGTACTGGGCCGCGAACCCGCACCATGACGTGCGCAAGCGAATGGGTTGGCTTGCACTCGTGTATCTCTTGATCACGACGGCGCTGCTCTACATCTCCTACAAGCTCGTCTGGAAAGGCGTGAAGCACTAAGCGCTTCGCTTTCTCTCAACGCAGGACTTCAAAAGGCCCACGTCGCTGGGCCTTTTTGCTTTCTGGGTCATCGCGGCGACCGGCGCCTCCAGAGTGCCCAGCGGTGATTGGCGTTCGGTGCTGCACACATCGCCAACCAATCCCCCCTCGCCTTGGCATCCGCTTTTGCTTAGATGTCAGCCGACAGCTTTGGAGGGGTGAGATATGACGCAGGCAGTTCTCGGCATCATTGGCGGCAGCGGGCTTTATGACCTGCCGGGGATCTCGGCCGCTGAATGGCGCAAGGTCGACAGCCCCTGGGGCGCGCCGTCCGACGAGATCCTGTTTGCTGAGCTTGACGGGCTGCCGATCCGGTTCCTGCCGCGTCACGGCCGCGGCCACCGCATTTCACCGACCGACATCAACTACCGCGCCAACATCGATGCCATGAAGCGGGCCGGCGTCACCGACCTTGTGTCCGTCTCAGCCTGTGGGTCTTTCAAAGAAGAACTCGCGCCGGGCACGTTCGTCCTGGTCGACCAATTCATCGACCGAACCTTTGCGCGCGAAAAAAGCTTCTTTGGCACCGGGCTCGTCGCGCACGTCTCGATGGCCGATCCGGTCAGCCCGCTGCTCGTTGGCGAAGTTGAAAAGGCAATCCAGGCTGCAACCATTCCCTATCGCCGCGGCGGCACGTATCTGGCGATGGAAGGTCCGCAATTTTCAAGTCGCGCGGAAAGCTTCCTCTACAAAGGCTGGGGCTGCGACGTGATCGGCATGACCAACATGCCCGAGGCCAAACTCGCCCGCGAAGCTGAGATTTGTTACTGCACCGTTGCCATGGTGACCGACTACGACTGCTGGCACGACGACCACGCCCACGTCGATGTCGCGTCCGTGCTCGAAGTCATGAAGGGCAACACGGCCAACGCGCAAAAGATGGTCGCTGAACTTGGCAAATCTTTCCCGCGTGAGCACCAGTCCTGCCCGATCGGGTCTGACCGCGCGCTCGACGTTGCCCTGATCACCGCGCCTGATGCCCGTGACCCGGACCGCGTTGCAAAACTCGACGCTGTCGCCGGCCGCGTCCTGGGCGGGTGAGGCAGACCATTGCAGCAACGTTGGGGAATGTAGCGCGATGGACCGTCGACAATCCCACGCTTTGCTCGATGATACATTGGCCGTGCTCCGCGATGCCCTCGCTGGCGGCGCGACCCACATGGCGGCTTTGGACCTTGCGCGCGCGCATTGGAACGCTTGGGCCGAGCCGTTGGTCGACGAACGCCGTCAGCTTCGCGCAGCACGGCTGTGGAAACTGTCGCGGGAGGGCACCCCCGGCAACGACCTGACGGGCAGTGTGTTGGACAAAACCGCGTTGGTCTTCTCGTCGCTTGAGGAGCCGTGGCAACCAGAATGCGAACTCTATTTTACCAATTACGTGTTTCCAGGCGACGCCAACTTTGATGGAGCCGACTTTTCCAACGTGGCATTCTTCAATCGCAGCCGCTTTTATGGCGTAGCGCGTTTTGACGGCGTGCGATTTGGCGCATCATTCTGTCCGATCAGTTTCACCAAGTTTGATGGCGCAACGTCATTTCGTCATGCGCGCTTTGTGGAGCAACTGGATTTTGCCAGTTCCCAATTCGCTGCCATGGCCGACTTTGAAGGCGTCGAAGTCACCGGCCGGTCAGCGGAATTAACCGGCGCAACGTTCAAAGGGCCCGCCTCGTTTGCAGGGGGCCTGTTTGCTTGCCAGTTTTTCGCGGTGCAGACGGTCTTCATGAAGGCCGTGGATTTCTCGGGGGCGACCTTCAAAGCCGGTGCAAACTTCTTGAGCTGCGAGTTCCGCGAACCGCCAAACTTCGACGGGGCAAGATTTTTGGATCAAGCGCTTTTTTCGTGCGCGCGCGACGATATTCGCGGTGAATTTGAAGGCGACGCGATATTCGAGGTCAATGCAAACTCGTGTTCTGTTTCAGACATTTGCCACCAGTCGACTGAGGGGTCAGAGCAAAACCCTGAAACTTAAGGAACACGGGCAAATGTTTTTTTCTAGTGTTGCTTTTGTCATTCACGTTTGCGCGCCGGGCGCGCCGCAACCGGGAGGCAAACGCCAATGGCGCACAACAGGTCTGACGTTGTT
>CAZOGY010000074.1:0-18703 GCA_964579305.1 uncultured Hyphomicrobiaceae bacterium | reverse complement strand
GTGCGCCTTATCTGGGCGGGGCGCGCATTGACTGCTCTAGACTTCCTTGAACCGGTTGCCGACGCCGTAAAGCGTTTCAATGACTTCGATGTTGTCATCGACCTGCTTGAACTTCTTTCGGAGCCGTTTGATGTGGCTGTCGATCGTGCGGTCATCGACATAGACCTGATCGTCGTAGGCGGCATCCATCAGCGCGTCGCGCGTTTTCACAACGCCAGGGCGGGCCGCAAGAGCCTGCAGGATCAAAAATTCGGTTACCGTCAAGGTGACTGGTTTTTCGTCCCAGTGGCAAGTGTGCCGTTCCGGATCGAGGCGCAGCATGCCGCGCTCCAAGACACGTGAGGCTTCGTTGGCGGTCACGTTGCCTTCACGGGCCTGGGCTCGACGCAAGACAGCTTTCACACGCTCAACGACAAGGCGTTGGGAAAACGGCTTTGCAATGTAGTCGTCGGCGCCCATTTTCAAGCCGAATAGCTCGTCGATTTCCTCGTCTTTGGACGTGAGGAAAATCACCGGCATGTCCGTTGTCTGGCGCACGCGACGCAGCAATTCCATGCCGTCCATGCGGGGCATCTTGATGTCGAACACGCCAAGGTCGGCGGCCTCATCGAGCAGGCCATCCAAGGCCGCGGCACCATCGCTGTAGGTGCGCACGCGGAACCCCTCCGCCTCCAAGGCCAGGCTCAGTGACGTGAGGATGCTGCGCTCGTCGTCCACGAGCGCGATCGTACTTTTGTCTTTCATCGCCAGTCCCCTCCGATCGTCCCCGCGCGCCACTTAACCGTTTACGCGTCCGGACCGCTTGTGTGGCGGCCAATTGTGGCCGCAACGCCGTCATGTTCACAGTGTCAACCGATTGCAGTTGAACGCCAGCTGAATCGGGCTCTTTTCAGCCCAGATCCGGGCGACGGGCCGACACGCCATCGTCAGAGATCAGCGTTTCCTGCGCGTTTTCGAGGTTAACACAGATCGCGGCATTGGCGCACAAGCCTTCGGCAGGGAATTGACAGTTGGTCCACTGTCGCGGTTAGTCGCAGGTGTTTCACAAACGTGCGAACGCCGTTGATTTCAAACGGCATGTAACCAGACGCGCGGTCGCCGCGCGTTCGCCAGCTCCGGACGTTGACCCGCCATGACCACCGAGACGTTCCCGCTCACCGCCGCAAAATCCGTGCGTCACAACAACTCAGTGGTCGAGCTCATTGAGTTTGCGCTGCAAGGCCGTGAAGGACGTCTGACCAATGCCGGTTCGCTGAGCGTGACGACAGGGGCGCATACTGGCCGTTCTGCACAGGACAAGTTCACGGTTCGCGACGCCACCACCGAGGATAAAATCTGGTGGGACAATAACAAGCCAATGTCGCCGGAGCACTTCGATGTTCTGGCGCAGGATTTCCTGGCTCACGCAGCTGACCGTGATTTGTTCGTTCAGGATCTTTATGCTGGCGCCGATCCCGATTACCGCTTGAACGCCCGCATTTTTACGGAATTTGCCTGGCACGCCCTTTTTATTCGCTATCTTTTGCGCCGGCCGGAACGCGATCAGCTGGATGGCTTTGTTCCAGGTTTCACTGTTGTCAATTTGCCGAGCTTTCGCGCCGATCCAGACCGTCATGGATGCCGCAGCGAAACGGTCATTGCCTGTAACTTTACAAAACGGCTCGTGTTGATCGGCGGTACGGAATATGCCGGCGAGACCAAAAAGTCGGTCTTTGGCTACTTGAATTTCATGATGCCGGAGAATGGCGTCATGCCGATGCATTGTTCAGCCAATAGCGCGCCGAATGATGGGACGGCGGTTTTCTTTGGCCTTTCGGGCACTGGCAAGACGACATTGTCGGCGGATGCAAGCCGGACGCTGCTGGGTGACGATGAGCACGGCTGGTCGCCCAACGGCATCTTCAATTTCGAGGGCGGGTGCTACGCCAAGACAATCCGGCTGTCGCAAGAAGCGGAACCTGAAATCTTTGCGGCCTCGACGCGGTTTGGGACGCTTCTTGAAAACGTTGTTTTGGGCGATGACCGTGAACCGGATTTCGAAGATGGATCGCTGACCGAAAATACGCGATCGGCTTATCCAATCGAATTCATTTCCAATGCGTCCGAAAGCGGGCGTTCCGGCCATCCAAAAAATATCGTCATGTTATGCGCAGACGCGTTTGGTGTGCTTCCGCCGATTGCAAAACTGACGCCCAGCCAAGCGATGTATCACTTCTTGTCGGGCTATACGGCCAAGGTGGCTGGCACCGAAAAAGGCGTCGGCACCGAGCCTCAGGCAACCTTCTCGACGTGTTTTGGTGCACCGTTCATGCCGCGGCATCCAAGCGATTACGGTAATCTGCTCAGGGCTTTGATCGCGAAACATGATGTTGACTGTTGGCTGGTCAATACCGGCTGGACCGGCGGGAAATTCGGCGTCGGCTCACGCATGCCGATCAAGGCGACGCGCACGCTTTTGAACGCGGCCCTTTCCGGTGCGCTGAACAACATGGCCATGCGCACTGACCCCATGTTCGGCTTCGCGGTGCCGATGGACGTGCCGGGTGTCGACCCGACAATTCTTGTCCCGCGCGATACCTGGGCGGACAAGGCAGCATACGACGCGCAGGCCCGGGCCCTGGTCGACATGTTCCGCGAAAACTTTGAGAAGTTCGAAGCCCATGTCGACGCTGAGGTTCTTGGCGCAGCGCCGGAGATGAAGCAGGCGGCTGAATAGGCCCAGGCACACCACACACGCGCATGACATTTTTCGGCGTCGGCCGCATTTCTCCGGCGGCGCTGGAATTGCTGCATTCTCACAACAGGGCTTTGACACAATCGTCCGCATGCGTGCGCGCGGCTTGCATGCGCGCGGCCCGCGACACACCGTCCGGCGCGTTATACCGGTTAGCGGTTTGTGGCGGGGGATGTGTGATATGCGCTCGTTGAGTCGCGTTTGGCATTTGTTCTTGGCGTTCTTGCAGGACCTTTTGGTGGTCCTGGTGGGAACGCTCTTGATTTTCAACACGACGCAATACCCGCTGATTTACATTGCGGGGCTTGGCATTGCCGGCGTTGCCCTTTGTTTTGCACCCAACGGGCCAGCCAGTTTGCGCGTTATTTCCCGGCTGCTGTTTCCGGTGGTTCTGGCGCTTGCGCTGGTTGCGGTTTATTACAAAATTCACCAGCTCGACACCGTCGACATCCTTGGCATTTCCGTCAACGTGCCCTTGTTGCTGCGGCTTGCGCAATTCGACTCTGATTATCAAGAACCGTTTTATTCAGCCATCTCGACGCTCTACGCGATCATTATCGCGCTGGCGCTGGTCAAAGGGATGGAAGGTATCGACACCATCAAGACGCAGATTTCGGCGGAAGTGGCGAAAGTGCGCTCGATGTGGAATTACCTGACGTATTTTGAAATTATCGACAAGGATAGCGCTGCCCACGTCGGCGGGCGCAGTGACATGCGCGATGACGCGGTTCTGGCGCGGCACGGCTTGCGTGTCGTCTTGCTGAACTACTGCGCGCGGGCGGGCGATGACCTTGCGGCAGCGGCCGATCCGCAAGAGGCCAGCGCACTGGACCGTGGCCGCGGCTACATCCGGACGCTGGTGCCGCGCGATGATGATGACAGGATCGCGTACGAAGAACTCGTGCGGTCATTCGATGAGCTTGATGAGTTGCGTGCGCGGCGGGCCAGCGCGCTGCAAAGCGGCCTGCCGACCTATCTGCTCGGCGCGCTATGGGTGATGTCGGTCGCGCTCATCCTGCCGTTTCTGGCCGAGCCGTTGTGCGTTGCCTCAGCCGGGGCTGCTGCAACTCCGGGCGCTGGCGTGGCGGCGCAAAGTGCGCTGCCGGGTTTGTTTTCTGGCGGCCTGACGGAACAGATGCTCGGCAATTGCCCGTCCGGAACAGAATTATCGAGCCGACGCTATTCGATGTATTTCATGATCTTCGTCATGGCCGGCTTTTTCTCGTTCATGATGTTGTTGCTCGGTGATTTGGCAAAGCTCGATTCGGGGTTTTGGCGGATCGACACGCGGCCATTCCGGCGCCTGCATGGTGAGCTTGAAGCCAGGCATGTGGAGACCGTGAACGCTGAGATTGCCGAACTGAACGGATTGGAGCGGGCACAGCTTGGAGACAGGCTTGCCAAGAGCCGGTGGTCTGAACCTGGTTTGCGCAGCGAGCCGTGATGCCCGCAAAATCCAGATGCCGAAGCTGATGGCTGCAAGCCACGCTTCGCACACTATCATCCGAGGCCTACAGCGCCGTTATTGGAAAATCGCTGTCGGCAAATGAAAACTGACCGTCCAGTTCGGCGCGTCGACGATCTGGCTGATCTTCAGGTCGCCGGCGACGCTGCACAGCATATAGGCATCCGCGGCAGCTAGATTGCGATCGCGCCCGAGCCGATCGATCATGCCCGACACGGCATCGCGCGCCGCCGTCATCAAGTCTGGTCCGATGCCGGTGGTGATCATGGATGCGCTGGCGGCCAGATCCGGCGGCCGCGCCGGTGCATCGACCATCGGCATGGCTGGCGCGCGACCTTTGATCAGATCCAGCCGCAGCGTGACCTCCATCGGGCTTTCAATCGCGGTTCCGCAAACCTCGCCGTCGCCCTGCGCGGCATGCGTATCGCCGATGGAAAACAATGCGCCTGGCACGGCCACCGGCAGATAGAGCGTTGCGCCGGCGACCAAGTCTCGCAGGTCCATGTTGCCACCGACCGATCGCGGCGGAATGATCGCGTGCGGGCCGGCTTCAGCGGGGGCGATGCCAATCGTGCCTGCGAACGGAGCCAATGGGATGCGGGCTTGGTTGCTAAACAGCAGCGGTCTGGATCCGCTGGGATCGTAGACCCAATGGGTGAGCGCTGCGGTCTGGAACTGATCGGCGAGTAGGCCGAAGCCTGGGATGATCCCGGTCCAGCCCCAACCCGATGGCCTGTAATCCTCGATTTTGACGATCAATGTGTCGCCCGGTTCGGCGCCGTCGATGGAGACGGGACCGGTCACTGGATTGACGTTGGTCTGATCGAAGTTGGCAAATACGCTGGCGTCACTGTCGGGGGTAATCTGGCCGCCAGATGCGTCCTGGATCTCAAAAGTGAGTTGCGTTCCAGGCGTCACGGTGAGGACCGGCTCGATCGCGCGATCCCAAACGCGGTGGTGCTGATGGCGGTGAACCGTATACGAAGCACAGGCCAATTTCGGCCTCCCGACATTGCGCGGCTGCGGGCCCTAAAGGAAATCACTGCGCGTTAGCAGCGGAAAAAACGGCACGCTGGCCGCTGCAAATTCATCGCCCGCGCCCTCTTCCCGATCAACAACCGTGGCAACGCCGAGCAGTTCCGCGCCCGCAGCCTTCACGACATCACACGCTTTCAGCGCCGAGCCGCCCGTGGTTGTCACATCCTCAACGATCAGAACCTGGCGCCCCGCAATGCTTTCCCCCGGTGCGAAGCCTTCTATCAGACTTTGCGTGCCATGTGCCTTTGTTGCCTTGCGCACAAAAAACGCTGGCACAGGCCGTTGTTTGCGAAAGCTTGCCGCCGCACTGACCGTCGCGATCGGCACAGCGCCCATTTCCAGGCCCCCGATCGCATCAGCGCCTTGGTCAATCGCGACATCGGCCATCAAGTCGCCGATCAGGTCGGCACCTTCGGGATGCAGCATGGTCGGCTTCAGATTGAAGTAAAAGTCAGAGGTCCGGCCTGAAGCCAGCGTGATCGTGACGCCGGTACCGTATGAGCGGTCACGGATGATTGCGATCAGGCGGGCGCGGCGGTCATCTGCGGTCATTGGCGTCTCCTTGTGCTGCTCGCTGATGGCGACGGCCGCAGGCCGCGTCAAGTCAACGAGGCTGCCGTCAGCCAGCGCAACCCAGTTGCCGCAGCATTTGAAAAATCCGCCGTTGTTTGCCCGCGCTGATGAGAAGCGCAAAGCATCCTATCGACCCGCCCAATATATGCGCCGGCGTGGCATGGGTGTTGCCATTGGTCGGCGGATCAGCCTGCCTTTTGATCTGGTGACAACCGTTTCGTATTTTTCTCGCGCCGTTATTCAGTTTTAGCTTTGCCGGCGTCGTGTGGGGGGCCGGGGCGGGGGCGGCACGTCGACGGTTCAAAGCCCGATCGTTCTAGCGGACGGGGCCTTTATTACCGCCACGGCCATGAAGGAAATCACGCACATGCTGGCCGAACCGGATCCGGCGCATCATGATGATGGCGGAGGCGGAAGATCACGCTGGAAAAGCCAAGCAGGTCGGTAGGCAAGATCGCGCTGGTCCAGCCTGCTTTGGTGGTCAGCGCGATCTTTGCAGACAGCCTGCTAAAGCGTGTCGCATGAAATGCGCCTCGCTTGAGCTCTGTTGCGCTCACGGGCCGCTTTGCGGCCTTGGGGCGTGAATCCGATTGGATGCGACATGCATTAGATCCCGCCCGCAGCAGTTTAGAGCACTGCGCAGGCTGCTTTGAGCCAGTCTGCCGTTTCCCGGTCCAGGCCCTGCGCGAGCGTTTTGTGAACGCGTGCGTGATAATCGTTCAGCCAATCGCGCTCTACGTCGGTCAGAATGGCTGGTACGATCAGCCGGCGGTCGAATGGTGCAAGGGTGAGTGTTTCAAAGCTCATCATTTCGCGGGCCCCGCCGCTGATTGCGCTTAGTTCTTGAACGAGCACCAAGTTTTCCAAACGGATGCCGTATCCGCCCTCTTTGTAATAGCCGGGCTCGTTGGAAATGATCATGCCGGGCAGGATCTCGTGGTGCCCGCGCTTTGATATCGACTGCGGACCCTCATGGACCGAGAGGTAGCTGCCGATGCCGTGGCCGGTGCCGTGATCGAAATCGAGCCCATGCTGCCAGAGCGGTGCGCGGGCGAGGGGGTCGAGCTCGCTGCCCCGTGTGCCCTTTGGAAACCGGGCCATGGCCAGCGCGATGTGGCCTTTCAGGACGGCGGTGTAGTTGCGACACATTTCCTTGGTCGGGCGGCCAATGGCGATTGTGCGCGTGATGTCGGTGGTGCCATCGAAGTATTGCGCGCCGGAATCGATCAGGAACAGCTCGCCTTTGCCAAGCTTGCGATTGGTGGCCTCGTTGACGCGGTAGTGCACGATCGCGCCGTTCGGGCCTGCACCGGAAATCGTGTCAAACGAAAGCTCCTGGAGTGCCCCCGTCTCTGCGCGAAACGCTTCAAGACGTTGCGCTGCGCTGATTTCGTCGACATGGCCGGTGTCAACAGCCGCATCAAGCCAGGCGAGGAAGCGCACCATGGCGCTGCCGTCGCGTTCGTGCGCCACGCGTGCGCCGGCGATTTCCACCGCATTCTTGATGGCTTTCAGCCGTTGGCAGGGATCATCGGCACGGTGGATGGGCGTACGGCCGAGCTGGCGGGCCACCCACCATCCCGCTGAAGCTGGGCTCAGGCGTACGGCGGCGTTCTGGCTGGCAAGCGCGCGAAGGCTGTCTTTAAAGTCTTGCGCGGCGTGGAGTTTCGCGAGCGGCTTGAGATGTGCGGCGGCGTCCGGTGGGATCTTGTGTTTGTCGAGGAAGAGGTCTGGCTTGCCACGGGCGCGGACAATCGCGAACGCACGCACGATGGGTGTGTGGGCCACATCGGCGCCGCGAATGTTGAACAGCCAGCAAATGGAATCTGGCAGCGTCAGGATCAACGCGTCGTCTTTGTCCCTGCGCAGGATGGCTTGCACCTGGCTGATTTTGTTGGCCGCCGCTTCGCCGGCGAACCGGTCGTCGTGCACGCGGATGGGATCATCGGGCTCAGCCGGGCGCTCTTTGCCCCAAACCGCATCAATTAGGTTTCGGTCAACGGCGATCAGTTTCGCGCCATGGTCTTGCAAATCGCTGTTGAGGTGTTCGGCCGTTGTCAGCGGGATCAGGCGTGGATCAACGCCAACTCTGGCTTGTTCCGGCAAATGCTTGACCAGCCACTGCACGATTGTGTCAGGACCCGCGCGTTCGGGCTCCACACCTGTGCCGGCGATCTGGTCGCGCGCTTGAAGATGGTATCGGCCATCTACGAATAGCGCGGCCGCATCCGCGGCAATCACGGCCGTGCCCGCCGAGCCCGTAAAGCCGGTCAGCCAGGCTAGTCGTTCGTCACAGGCGGCAACGTATTCGCCTTGATGCCGATCCGCGCGCGGCACGATATAGGCGTCGAGACGTGCCTTGGCCATGCGATCTCGCAACTGCGCAATGCGTCTGCTGGTTTGGCGTGACAGGCCTTCGGGCGGGGCGTCGAAATGTTGGAACATATTTGCGTATCGGGCCTTAGCTGATTTCTCTCATGTCGTATCGGCACGCTGTGTCGGTCGTATCTGGGAATTTGTTCTCAGTTTACGCACCTGGATTATGCGGATGGCGCAATGCTGCGTTGCGGCATGCCGGCTGGCGTACCGTGGCAAACGGCACTACATCGGCTGCACGAGAGCGAAAACGCTCCGGGTCCACGACCAGAGATGAGATGATCATGGCTATGCAATCCACGACGATGGGCGCGTTCGACGCGCGTGTCGACGACGAAGCACGCAAAGATACATTCTTTTCGCGCGCTGCGAACGCCTACCAAGACAGCTTCATGAAAGCTGGCCGCGCCCGTGCCATGCGCGAGTTGCGTCATCTTTCCGATGCGCACCTGTCGGCCCTTGGCCTGGCGGATGCCGATATCGCCGAGCTGCGCAAGACAGGGCGGATCCCAGCCAGATTTTGGGGCTGAGGCGTCCAACGAGAACGGTTCGAAAAGCCCGCGTTTGCGGGCTTTTCGCGTTTTTTGAGGGCGGCGCGGTGTTGCCCAGAGCGCCATCGATCATGGCTCCACCGCTACGTGCTTCATGCATGTCGCATCCAATCGGGTTCACGCCCCAAGGCCGCAAAGCGGCTCGGGCCATCGATGTTCGTGTTCGAAACATCGACACGAAAACGGCCCGCCCCCGCGGAGGGCCAACGGCCCGTGAGCGCAACAGAGCTCAAGCGAGGCGCATTTCATGCGACACGCTTTAGCGACGGGCCCGGTGTTGGCGCATCGTCAGCGTCGTCCAGCCTTCAAGGCGGGCGTGGCGTTGGACGCTGAAACCGTGTGCGCGGTAATGCGCTGATACAGTTGCGGCCTGGTGGTTGAGAATGCCCGACAGGATGATCCGTCCGCCGCGACGCACGGCAGGCGCGATCGAGGCAGCCAATGTGCACAGCGGCCCGGCCAGAATGTTGGCGATCACAAGATCATAGCGCTTTGGCATGCCGCGACCGGCCGGCAGGCCGTCGGCGCGCACGACCTCGATATTGTGCGTTGCAGCATTTTGCGCCGCATTGCGTTGGGCCACGATGATGGAATCGCGGTCGATGTCACTTGCGATGATGTGCGCGGATGGAAACAAGCGTGCGGCGGCGATCGCAAGGACCCCCGATCCCGTTCCCAAATCAAGCACCGCTTGGACATGGCTTGGTGGTAGGGCACGATCAATTGCTTCCAGGCAGCCAAAGGTTGTGGCGTGATGCGCGGTACCGAATGCCTCGCCGGCATCGATTTCGATGGCTAGACGGCGTCGCC
The DNA here is from genome assembly GCA_964579305.1 of uncultured Hyphomicrobiaceae bacterium. GTDB lineage: Bacteria > Pseudomonadota > Alphaproteobacteria > Rhizobiales > Hyphomicrobiaceae > JBCBWG01. The sequence goes on along the minus strand of CAZOGY010000074.1, from coordinate 9,156 downwards.
CGACGATTTCACGGTCATGTGAGCCGTGGACAATGAATCGCCGCGTGATGACAGGCGGGAGAGCCGCTTGGGAAACGGCAACCCAATTCTCGTCCGGCACAGGCGCCCAACGGTACGCGATCGGCGCGATTTCGATCATCTCACAGGCGTTGGCCACATAAGCCGCGACGCTCTGTGGCCGATCGCTGTCGGCGTAGTAGGCCTCGATGCGCCAGTTGCCGTCGCCCTCAAAGATGGAAAGCGCTTGCGCGGGCGGTGTCATCAGATCCGTCAGCGCTGCAGCTAAGCGGTGCGCGATCGCGCGGTCGGCGATCTCAAGGCCGAGGCAGTGCTGGCTCACCGGGCCTTCTCCGCGCGCTGCCGTGCGGTACGTTCGCGCGCATGCTCGAAATGCTTCAGGCGTTGCTGCAAGCAGCAGCGGGTGTTGCGTGGATCAGACCTCATTGTGCGGCATCCACCAAAGGCCGGTCGGGCGAGGCTTGCGGGCCGAAATCGGCACCACCGCGCTGGCCTTCGAATTCGCTGCCCTCTTCCTCGATCACGTCTGGAAGCTTGTCGAGGAACTGATCCCACATGGCATCGATGCGATGGGCGGCAGAGGCCGGCGCCAAAGCATAAAGCGCGCCGTCCATGCCCTCCGTGACGATACCATCGCGCATCAAGCGTTCCAGCGCGTCTTCCAAGTCGAAGTCAACGTCGATGCCGAACGTGCTCATCAAAAACTGCTCGATGGCTTCATCGACCGCCTGCAACTCGCGACGATTGACCTGCTCTTTTGCCAGCACACTGTAGAGGAGGATTTCTTCTTTGACGTCTTCTTCGGCCGCCCGGTCCGCCAGCAGGATCAAGACGCCGCGGTTGTCAGCGAGCGAGTGGAAATAGAGGTTCTGCGCCATCACCACCATGTATTTTTGGTGCTGGTTGAAGGCGCTCATGACTTGGCGGAACGCAACACCGCCGAGGCCGGCTACAGCCATGGCGGCCGGGATCGGGTTGCTTGCAGCAACCGCCAGCTTGCCGGCGGCGCCCAGGGCACCAGCACCGAGACCGCCGGCTCCAGTCACACCGAGTTTCAGCTTATCCAGAAAGCGGAATTTCACGCGTGTGTTGGGGAAAATCATCTCGATGTCGGCGCGAGGTATGTCTCGGAACATCTTCATGTAGATGTTATCCGGCTTGACCTCCGGCGGCATGCGACTGCGCAATTTGCGGACCCGCTTGGCGGCTTTCTTGCGCGTGATGCCGTCGCGTCGCATCAGTTCGTCAATGCGCACGTTATCCGGCTTGAGTTTGAACAGCACAAACAGCCGCTGGAACACGGGAACGTCAAACTCGACCTTGCGGAAGAATTTGCGCAACTCGCGCTTTTGGTCTTTGCGCGTTGATGCGCCCCGATAAAACACCAACAGTTCTTCGAATGCATCCAGGTCCAGTTCGAAATCGAGCCCATAGTGCGTTTCGGCGGCCAGGGTCGACTGGATCTCGTCGGGATCGACACGAACGAAATTGGCTTGCTGCAACAGATGCTCCATATGGGAGATCAGCCGCTGTTGCATCTTGGCGCGTTCGACATCCGTGAATTGCCGGGTGAGGAGCAGATCGGTATCGGGATTGAACGGCTCGTAGGTCTGCTCAAGGCGCAAGGTCGATGCCGCGTACTGCTGCTGGCGCCAATAGGCGAGGTACTGGAAAAACCGCGAGGCCTCGCGCGCCTGGCCCTGCTCCCAGGCTTGTGGCCGGGTGAGACGGTCAATCAGCGCGGACCGCGTGACGGGCAGGAAAGTTTCGCGGCGCGCAGCATCCGGTTCGACCACATCGGGTCCGCTTTCGACGCCGTCATAGCTGTCGGAGAGGTTGGCATCGCTATGGGCCGCAACGCGCGGCTGACCCGATGTCTGGCCATTGTCCTGTGTGGTTTGCGCCATGGTGCTCTCCTTGGCGGTCGTTCGCATTACACCGCTGCGACCGGGAACGTCGGACATGTCGGCGCGCTGGTTCGCTGTGGCGCGCCTCGAAAGCCTTTGGGCTCAAATGGCAGTACCCCGCCCACCTGACAGGCTAATAAGGTGGCAGTGGTGCCAATGTCGAGTTGGTGAGCGTTTGCCACGCGCAATTGCCGCGATTGCGGCCCTGCAAAGGCAATCCGCGTCGTCAACGTGCCTCCCGCGCGACATAGGTGCAGCGAAATTTGCCCGTATTGAGCACGTGTCAAACAATTTCCGCTAAGAATGCGCGCCCGGACACTTGGCGTACGGCCCCACCGGGGGCTGGCCCAAGGGGTTCCGGTTCCCATGCAGTCCTGGCGGACCAATCCTGCGCATGCGGCGCAATCCCTTCCTGCGCTTGAGAAAACCAAGATGGACACAACTGGCTGGACTGGACCGGAATTGCAGTGCGCCGATCGCATTGCGCACGGTGGCATTGCCGATCTCGACGGCGGACTGATCCGGGCCGATGTGTTGCGCAATCTGATTTTAGCCTCGCAATCCGGCCAGGATGTTGGTGCGATCCGCCTGCGCCGGGCCGTTGTCGATGGCATACTCGATTTGGAAGGCGTCGCGATTGACCGGCCACTGATCCTGACCGCGTGCGTGCTGCAGGGCCATGCCCAACGCGGCGCGATCATCTTACGTGACGCCAGGTTTCGCCGGCTCGGGCTTCAGAACTGCGAACTTGATGGGCCGATCGTCGCTGACCGTGCGCAGATCGATAATGGCATTTTCATTGGTGGGGGGCGCATCAGCGGCGCCTTGAAACTGCGTGGCAGTCGGATTGGCGGGGCGCTTGCCGTGGAGGGGCCGCGCGTCGGGGACGGGACCGAGGCGATCGCGGCGAACGGGATCCACGTGGCCGGACCGGTCCTGCTGCGCAATGCCCGTTGCGACGGCACGATTGCGCTTGCGCGATCGGAGCTTTCGGCGGGCCTTTATGGCGAACAGATTAGCTGCAGTGGCGCGTCTGCGCTGTCGATTGACGCCGATGGCAGCCGGATCGCGGGGGATGTGCATCTCGATTCGGCAAGCTTGATGGGCGGGCTTTGCCTATCGCACGCGCAAATCAGCGGCCGGTTCGCCGCGCGCGAGGCCAAGTTCCAGGGCAGCGGTCTGATGATGGATGGGGCGTCTGTCACCCAAGGCCTGCTGATCGACGGCGCTCAAATTGATGGCGCGATCAGTCTCGATGGAGCGGACATTGGCAGCACGGTCTCCGGCGTCAAATTGCGGGTCGAAGGCGATGAGACGGCGATTTCGGCACGCATCGGGCGCTTTGCTGGTGATGTGAACTTGGCCGGTGCGCGACTTGTGGGCGAGGTCCGGCTGCTCGGCGCGGTGATCGATGGCCAACTGCAACTGAAAGATTCAAAGATTTACGGCAGCGATGTCGCGCTTCGTGGAGATGGGTTGCGCGCCCGCGGCGGGCTGTTTTTGTCACGTGCGGTCGTAAGCGGGGTCGTGCGGTGCCCGGCCGCGCGGTTTGGCAACCAATTCGCGTTGTCGGGGGCAACGCTCAAGGTGGAGACTGGGTTGGCGCTGCTGGCAAGTGGGGCCACGTTTGAGCGCGATCTGCTGCTTGATGCGAATTTCAATACCATTGGCGCGGTGGTGCTCGATCAGGTCGATGTGCGCGGCACGGTCGATCTGCGCGGCTCCAATCTGACCAGCGCTGCGATTGCGCGGTTGCGGCCGCAAATGCGAGGGGCAAAGGCTGGCAACGAGGCGCTTGCGGATGCCGATCCCGTCGCCATCGCGTTCGATGAGACCGCGATCAGCCTGGTCGATGCGCGTTTGGGCCGTTTGCGGTTTCCAGCGCAGGCCGGCGCGCGGCCACGCGGCATTGTTGACCTCTCGCGGGCGCAGGTTGGCAGCTTTGAGGACTGGGCGGCGGCTTGGCCGACAAAGGCAACGCGCGTGTTCTCGGCCACGGGGCGGGACATGGATCATCTGGTCCTGGACGGCTTCACTTATGAGTATTTGACCAATCCATCTGGCCGCGCAGACGGCACTGGTGCCGACCCCGGGGAGGCGGTTGGAACTGCGCGTCTGGCATGGCTGGACGGGCAACGGGCTGCGGACTTGGACGACCAGTTCAAGCCTGGTCCATGGGTGCAACTCGCCACGCGATTGAGGGCCCAAGGCTTTGATGACGCGGCTCGGGATATCGCTATTGGCCAGCGCCGCAGGGCGCGCCGCGCGGCCTCCGAGCCCACCGGTGCGCGTTGGCAAAGCCGTATCCTGGATTGGTTTGCGCTGTATGGTTTTTCACCGTGGCGAACGGTGGTCTGGATGCTTGCGACCGTGGCCGTTTTTGCTGTGATCTGGTCGCTGGCGGCAAACTATTGCTCGGCGGACGGGTGCCGCGACGAGACTGTTTTGATCATGACATCGACCGACGGTTACACGAGCACGGGCCTTGGTCGTGGCTATCCCGATTTTCATCCGCTGGCGTTCTCGATCGATGTCTTTGCGCCGTTCGTGTCGTTTGGATTTGAGGACCACTGGCGCTTCAACATGCGCTACGGGCCGCTGTTTGACGTGTCGCTGCCAAGCCCGGCCCGCATCATCGAGGTGCTTGGCGGCGGCACGCCTGAAACGCTGCTGATGACGGTTCGCGTCACTTTGGGCAGCATTTTTTATGCGCTCGTCCTGCTCGAGCAATTGCTGGGGCTGATCCTGACCTCGCTGGCGGTCACGGGCTTCACCGGTCTGTTGCGCGCGCGCGAGTGATCGGAACGGCTGGCGACGGGCGCGGACGGCTGAGGTGTTCGCGGGGGCCGGATTTATCCATTTTGCCGAAATAAGAGATTACAGTTTTTGGCAAGAAAAGTTGTCCACAATCGACACGTGGCCATAGTGGCGCCGCGGTTTCACCTGAGATCGGGCATCAGTGAGGGGCCATCGGTGTGGGGGCACGTGTGGGTCACTTGATTTCCGTGGGTCACATGCGGACCGTCATGGCGGTCTTGCTTGGACTGCTTGGTGTCGCCGGTTGTTGGCCAGCGCAACGGGTACTTGCGGCTTCGGGCGATCATGTCGTTTTGCCGTTTGCCTGCACCGTGCAAAGCGGCAAGCTCGTCGTTCAGCCATCCCAACCGCGCTATTACCGAATAAGCGACCGCGGGCCAGCGCGCGCTTTCACCGTGTGCGCGCCGGGAAAACAAACCGACTGCCGCGTTTTGACGGCCCATCGTTTCGATATTCTCTGCGTCGGCGGGTCGGTCGCGTGGCGGGATGTCGCCGCAAAAGGGACAGAACTTCTGGGCGGCGGCGCGAGAGTTGTGCGCGATCGTCTGCAGTTTCAGTTCCGCGGAAAGCCGGCACCTTGGAGAGCAGCGAAATGCGACGCGGGGAGCTGGCCGCCGCAAGGGCATCCGGCCGGGCTCGTGGCTGACGCCTTTCCTGCACGCGGCTGCGTTGCGACCGGTCGCTTTGATAAAGACAAGCCGTTTCTGACGTTTCCGGCCGGATATGCGCCACTTGCGGAACTGGGCGGCCGGCTGTTGGTCGCGGGGGCTGATATCCGTGTGGCGGCCGCCCCGCCGCCGGCCAAACACCCCCGCCGCGGCACACCATCGGTGGGCGATAACGACGCCGCGCCGGGCCCGGCCAAAGATGGTGTCGCGGGTTTGTCGCGGGCCATTGCGCCCGTCGCACAAGCTGCGAAGTCGGCTTCGGAAAAGCGCACGGCATTGCCGCAGCCTGAGCTGAGGCCGTCTGCGCCCGGGCCAGAACCGGTCAAGGTGGCAGCACCCGTGCCGCAAGCCGATCCGCAGCGCGTGCCCAACCCGATCGGCGTGCCAGCTCCCGCCTTGGCACAACCCGCGGTGGCGACGACGACAGGCCAAGAAGCCGGTGTGCGGGCGCTTGCGCAGAACTGGTTGACGATTGTGGCGCTGGCGCCTTCGGAGCGCGATGGCTTACCGCAATCGCCGGATGTTTCGCGCGGGCTTGTGGTGTTGCTCATCGCGCTGGCCTTGATGGCCGGCATGATCTCAAGCGCAATTTGGATTGTTATCCGTGACCGCAGGCCGCCATTCCGGCCGCTTGATGCGTACGAAGTGATCTTGCGGCGAGATGGGTTGGATCTTTCGCAACCGCATGCGCAGGTCTGTGCGGACATGTGCCAGTCTGCGCAAACGTTGATCGGGCAGGTGCACGGGCGGGTGGGCGAGTTGCGCGGTGTTGCGCCGCTGCGCCGGACCCTATTGCGCGAAGTGCGTGACGTTGAGCGTTTCCTTGCGTCGCTGATCTCCACGATGCCGGAAGATGAGGAGGGCTGGCGGCGCACCCGCACAAAGCTCCAGCGCGTGATCAACGATATGGTGCGACTGCAGGATATCGTTGAATCAGCCCACCGCAGTCTGGCTGATGGTTCGCTCGTGGCGCGGGGTCTTCCAACGGACCGTTCCGAAGCACTTGAGGTGCTTGGTGCGAACGAACACGCCAGCGAACGGATTTTGAAACGTCTCGTCGATGCCTTGCGGGCGACCTGGCATCCCGATCATGCGGTTGATGACGCGGATCGGCAGGCGCGGGAAGAGCGCATCAAGCAAATCAACGTCGCCTGGGATTTGGTGTGCGGCAAGCGGGCCGAGGCGTAGATCCATCGGGGTTTTGGTGGGTTTGCCCAACATGATCCCAGTATTCGATGGTCGCTGAAACGCTCGGGTCCGGCGGTTCCGCCGTCGCACTTCTGGACGCGCGAGCCCGGGAGGCAACAAGAAAGCCCCGCACACGGGTGGTGTGCGGAGTTGATCTTCCGGTCGGCGGCACCGGCCAGTTCGAAAGGCAGCGCGATTCAGCCGGCTTTGGTGGCGACGACTTTGATGGTCAGCGGGATTTGTAGCGATACCCAAGCGCCACTGGCATCGGACGCTTTGCCAATACCGAAATCCATCCGCGCAACAGTCGATGTGCCGGTCATCTCTGCGCGGTTGCCATCTCCCGCAATCACGAGATCGAAGTTCAATTGCACTGGGACTTCAGCACCGCGCAACTTTAAGACGCCATTGGCGACATAGCTATTCTCGCCATCACCGCGGCGGATGTCGGTGGTCTCAAAGACGGCAGTGTTGGCTTCGCCCGTATTCAACCAGTCGCCGGTTGGCAATGTCTTGTCGTACATCGCATTGCCGGTTTCAGCAGACGTCAGGTCGACCCGCACGGTGGCCTTAGCTGCCTTGAGGTTTTCCGGATCAAACGTGATTTCGGCCGTCCAGCGTTTGAATACGCCGTCGAACGGTGTGCCGGCGTGCTGACCCGAAAAGGCAATACGGCTCTCGTCAGCGACGATGTTCCATTGCGACGCAAGCGCGGGGAATTGAAACCCTGCCAGGAGCATTGCGGTGGTCGCGACCACGACGCCGAGGACCCGGCGCCGGCGCACACCGCCTGATGATAATCTAGGCATGTGTTGTCTCCGTGGTGTCTTGGTCGGTTCGGCGGCCCGGAGCGAGTGGCAGCATTCGGGCGAGCAGACCGTCGCGGTCGATGAATTGGTGCTTCAGGGCGGCGGCGACGTGGACGCCAAGCAGGGCAAGAAAGCCGTAGCCCATCAGCCGATGAGCGGTTTTCGCGGCAGCCTCCACGGCGGCTTTGTCTTCCATCGTCGTCAGCGGCGCGATGTGGGGCCATTCAAACAAGCCGAACACAATTGTCGGCAGGCCGTAAGGGCTCGCTGAGACCATGGCCCAGCCCAATAGCGGCATCGCGATCATGAAGCCGTAAAACAGCCAATGGGCGCTGTGGGCCGCGAAGCGGCTGAAGGCGTTCATGTGTGCCGGCATTGGCGGCGGCGGGTTGATGAGCCGCCATGCCAACCGGGCAAGCGACAAAACGAGGATCGTGAGCCCCAAGGACTTGTGCAGTTGGTATGCCTGGAACGCAGTGGCTTGTGTGTCGGGCTGCTTGATGGCGTCAACCATCCACAAGCCGATTGCAGCGGCTGCGATGATCAGTGCCGCAATGGCCCAGTGGAGGGCCATCGCGACATAGGAGTACCGGGTGCGGCGCTTGCCGGCCGGTGCTGTGCTCATGCTCATGGCGTGTGCCCCGTGTGCATCGTTGGTGCTGGCAAAGCGCGGCGTCGTTGGCACCGCGCTGCCGCGTGCTTATGGAGGGCCGTCAGGAACCGCGCGCAGCTCAGCGCGCGGTGAAATGGCGTGTTGGTGATCAACGCTGATTGGTAATCAACCCTGAATGAATTCAGCTTCGATCAGCAGTTGGACCTCATCGCCGACCGGGCCGACGAGGTGGGTCATGCCGAATTCCGAGCGTTTGATCGTCGTCGTGCCGGAAAAGCCCATGGCTGGCTTCTTGGCGAACGGGTGGATCTTTGCGCCATTGAGCGTGACGTCGAGGGTGACGGGCTTGGTCACGCCAAGCAGCGTGAGATCGCCGGTGACTTTCGCGGTCGACTCGCCGGTTGGCTCAACCTTCGTCGACGTGAACGTGATGGTCGGGAACTTGCCGGCATTGAAGAACTTTGCGTCTTCAATCAGTTCTTTGTCGAAGTCCTTGCGATTGGCAAAGGGGTAGTCGGTGCGGATCGACTTCACGTCAACTGTGACCGAAAGTTTCGCGGTTTCCGGTTTTTCAGGGTCGATATCCAGCGTGGCATCGAACTTCGTGAAGCGGGCCGTGTAAAACGACAAGCCGAGGTGGTTGATCTTCCACGTCAGGCTGGCGTGTGCCGGATCCATTTTATAGGTGCCGGCGGTGACATCTTTCGACTGGGCGGCGGCCGGCGATAGCGTCAGCGCCAGCGCGGCAGCGACGGCGAAAGCGGTCTTCAAGATCATCGGTCTCAACTCCGGGATCGGTTCTGGTTGTCGTGACGCACGCGTCGGTGTGGGCGTCGGTGTGGTGGGAACGCGCCACGCCGCGTATGTCGTTGATGCAACGGCGGCTGTCAGCCGGCAGTTCAATCAACACACTGTTCACGTGCGACCGACAGTCGGACCTGTGTTCGGCGCGCTGGCTCGGGAACGGCCAAATGCGAGGCGCACCTGAGGTGGCCCCGCATCGACAACTAGCTGTTTTTGCTTGAACGTTTGCAGACTTCGCCTGTGCGGCCAGAATTAGCGCGCGGCGCGGCGCAGGACCGGACGGAAACCGCGGCGGCCATTGCGGCCAATCTGACGACGGACGCGGTTCCGGA
>CAZOGY010000073.1:0-19026 GCA_964579305.1 uncultured Hyphomicrobiaceae bacterium | reverse complement strand
CATGAAATGCGCCTCGCTTTAGCTTTGTTGCGCTCACGGGCCGTTGGCCCTCCGCGGGGGCGGGCCGTTTTCGTGTCGATGTTTCGAACACGAACATCGATGGCCCGGGGCGCTTTGCGGCCTTGGGGCGTGAACCCGATTGGATGCGATATGCTTTAGGCGCGCTTTGGGTCAGACGGGGTTGTCTGGATCAGGGTCCGGTTTTTGCATCCACCAGACGATGGCGCCGGCGGGGACGACCCATGCGAGCCCGGCAATCACGTAATAGAGCACTTCGACGAGCTTGCTGGCGTTCACCTGAAGAATGATCGCCACCATCATTGCGATCAGGGCGTAGATTGTCAGGAAGATCGTGAGGATTACGGTGCCGACGAGTTTGCGGGTGCGGCTCGACATGCGGAAAAGTCCTTTTGCAGTGGGGAGCTGGCGCGAGGGGCTGCGTCAGCTTGCGCCGGGTGAGATGCGATAACGCGCTGACACGGCGCATTGTTTGTCTGGCGATCGCGAGGCAGGTTGGCGAACACATCCTTTGACGCAGGCGAAGCGGTTTCCGATGACAGCGACGATGACTTTTGAGCCGGTGGTGAGACGTGATGTCTCTTTGGATGCGGTGGCGATCCGGCTGTGGCTTACGGCGATGATCCTGCTCGTGCTGGCCATGGTTGTGGTCGGCGGGGCGACGCGGCTGACCGACAGCGGCCTGTCGATCACGGAGTGGCAGCCGATCCTTGGTGCGATCCCACCTTTAACGGAAGCCGACTGGCTGATCGCGTTCGAAAAGTACAAGCAAATCCCTGAGTACCGCGAGATCAACGCGGGCATGAGCCTTGATGCGTTCAAATTCATTTTCTGGTGGGAGTGGGGACATCGTTTTCTGGGCCGTTTGATCGGTGTTGTCTTTGCGGTGCCGCTTGCCGTATTTGCGCTGCGCGGTACGATTCCAGCGGGCCTCGGGCCGTGGCTTGTGGGCCTTCTGGCGCTGGGCGGACTGCAAGGGTTCTTGGGTTGGTACATGGTCCAGTCGGGCCTGTCGGACCGCGTCGACGTCAGCCCGTATCGTCTCGCGTTGCATCTTTCGATGGCGTTCTTGATTCTGGCGCTGCTCGTGCGGGTGCGTCTGTGGGCCCAGCCCGCGCGCGAGGACATCTCATTACCAACGGTGCCGCGCTATCAACTGACGATCGCCGGCGCGCTTGCCGTCTTGATTTTCCTGCAGGCGGCAATTGGCGGTTTCGTTGCTGGCACCAAGGCGGGGCTGACCTACAACACATGGCCGTTGATGGATGGCGATCTCGTACCGGCTGGGCTCTATTCCCTGTCGCCTTGGTGGGTGAACCTGTTTGAGAATATCACGACGGTTCAGTTCAACCATCGGGTCACGGCCTACGTGATCTGCGTGGTGGCGCTTGTCCATGCCGCCGGTGTCATCGCGCGTTCGGACGATCCGGTTCCCGTGCGCAGCGCCGGGGTGCTTGCGGTTGCCGTGATCGCGCAAGCCGGGCTCGGGATTTGGACTTTGCTGGCCGTGCCGGGTGCCGGTGGCGAAATCCCGATCGGGCTTGGGTTGGCACATCAGGGCGGTGCCGCGGTCCTACTTGCGATTGCCGTGTGGCATTATCATCGTCTTGCGATGAGCAGTACCGTGCGCCGCTGATCGGGGCGGCCGGCGGAGAGTAAGCGCTTCGGGAGGCTTGAGCGGTCAGATCAAGCCAAGGGCGATTTGCAGGTTTTGAACAGCGGCGCCCGATGCGCCCTTGCCGAGGTTATCGAGCTTGGCCACAAGGACCGCCTGACCCAGGTCGGCATTGCCGAACACGCGCAACTCCAGCCGGTCGCTTTCGGCCATGTCCGGCGCGCTGATGCGCCCGGTGGCGATGCACTCATCGGTCAGCGGCATCACGTCAACAAGGCTCTCAGCGCTCAGTCCCGTGTTTGCATAATGGTCGGTGAGCGCGGCGTGCAACGTCGCCGGCGATGGGGCGCCGTGCAACGTGTCCAAATGCAATGGGACGCTGACCAGCATACCTTGCGGGAAGTTGCCAACCGACGGCACGAAGATCGGTCGTCTGACGAGGCCGGCATATGTTTGCAGTTCCGGCAGGTGTTTGTGGGTCAGGCCAAGGCCGTAGATTTCAAAGGCCGGTGCCGTGCCCGCCTCATAGGCTTCGATCATGGCCTTGCCACCACCCGTGTAACCTGAAACGGCATTGACGGTGATGGGCGCGTCGGTTGACAGCAGGCCCGCATCCACGAGCGGACGGATCAACGCGATGGCGCCGGTTGGGTAGCAGCCGGGATTGGCGATGCGACGGCTTTGGCGGATGCGCTCTGTCTGTTCGGCTGCCAATTCCGCAAAGCCGTAGACCCAGCCATCGCTGACGCGATGAGCCGTTGATGCATCGACGATGACGGGTCCGCCATCGGGCAATGCATCGGCCAGCGCGACCGTCTCGACGGCTGCTGCATCGGGCAAGCACAGAATGACGGCGTCGACGTTGGCCATCAGGTCAGCTTTGGCAGCCGGGTCCTTGCGCTTGTCGTCTGCAAGGCTGCACACGGAGACGCCGCTTAGGTTTTCCAGGCGCGCGCGGATGCCAAGTCCGGTAGTGCCGGCTTCGCCGTCGATGAACACGGTCTTGGTCATGGAAGCGTCTCTTTGTTGGTCCGTTCGGAGTTTGCCTGCGGACGTTTTCTTGCGCCAGGTTTTATCTGGCCACCGCCATGACGATGCAGGCGTTTCCCTATCGGGCGTGCCCGCATCAGAACGTCCGCGTCAGCCAGGGGTGGATTGCGGAACACAACGGCTCGCTGCAACCGGTCTGGTTGGCGGCACGACTGACCTGATGGGCGCCCAGGTCGATCATTTCAACGGCGATGTAGAGAATGATCAACAGCCCGATCCACGTGATCCAGGAATAGCGGACAAGCAATCTGACGATGAATTGCGAGGCGACGGCCATCAGGACAATGGCGATGGCGAGGCCGAGGATCAGCGCGAGGCTGCTGCCCTTGGCTGCGCCTGCGACGGCGAGCACACGGCAAAAGAGCCCGCGGCGCGGGCTCTTTCCAAAGTCGTAGAAGACAACATTGTTCCGAAACGGCTCAGCGTTTGGAGAACTGGAAGCTTCTGCGGGCCTTTGCGCGGCCGTATTTCTTACGCTCAACCACGCGGCTGTCGCGGGTCAGGAAGCCGCCCTTTTTCAGCGGGCTGCGCAGTTCCGGCTCATAATAGGTGAGCGCCTTGGAAATGCCGTGGCGGACAGCACCGGCTTGTCCGGAAAGTCCGCCGCCTTTGACCGTCGCCACGATATCATAGGCGTCGGCGCGTTCTACGAGCTGCAGCGGTTGCTTGAGGATGAGCTGGAGCACCGGGCGGGCGAAATACTCCGACATCTCTTTCTTGTTGACCAGGATGCGACCGTTGCCGGGGCGGATCCAGACGCGAGCGATGGCGTTTTTACGCTTGCCCGTCGCGTAGGCCCGGCCGAAGTTGTCGAGCTTTTGGACGTGGACCGGCGCGTCACTTGCCACCGGCGTTTCGCCCTGTAAGTCGCCAAGGTCTTCCAGCGTTTTGGTTTCTTCCGCCATCAGGCCCTCTTGTTCTTTGGATTGAGCGCAGCGACGTCCAGCGCCTCTGGCTGTTGGGCCTCATGCGGGTGCTCGGTGCCTTTATAGACCTTGAGGTTGCGCAACAAACGGCGGCTGAGCGGGCCGCGGGAAAGCATGCGCTCAACCGCTTTTTCGATCACCCGCTCGGGAAACTTGCCTTCGAGCAACTGGCGCGGGGTCCGCTCCTTAATGCCGCCGGGGTGGCCGGTGTGCCAGTAGTACTTCTTGTCGGTGTATTTATTGCCCGTGAAGACGACCTTGTCGGCATTGATGACAATGACATTGTCACCGCAGTCGACGTGCGGCGTGAACTGGGGCTTGTGCTTACCGCGCAGGCGCGTGGCGATCACGGTGGCTAGGCGCCCGACGACGAGCCCCTCTCCATCGATCAAGACCCATTTCTTCTCCACCTCGCCGGGCTTGGCGCTGTAGGTTTTCATCTGAGTTGTCCCGGAATCGATGCGGACGTGCCTGGGCCGGAAAGGCGACCAGGTCACAACCGATGCGTTCGAAGGCCGTGGAGCTACAGATTATGGCTCGCATTGTCAAGAGGCCTTGAAAAACTCAACAAAAACAGCATCTTATGTTTGCGGTATTATAGTACCGCAGTCGTGGATTCAGGCCGGAAGCTGTGCCGCGGCTGGGGGGATCGCGTAGGTCGCCGTGGCCTGGGCAAGCGGCGCGGTTGGCTCATCGCGCCAAATCCGCACGTCAGCCACCGCCAGGCGGCGGCCCACCTTCAGAAGTGTTACGTCGGCAATCAGGTCTCCCGGCGTCGGGCGGCGCAGGAAATTGATGGTGAGCGAGGTGGTGACGGCTTCAATTGCGTCATCGCCCAAAGCTGCAATGACGGCGACCCAAACGCCGAAGTCGGCCAACTTGAACATTGCCGGGCCCGAGATCGTCCCGCCAGGGCGCATGCTGCTTGGATCTTCATGCAGACGAACGCGCGCGCCACCTTGCGGCGGCAGCGCCTCAATCGAAACGCGGGCGCCCGCGTGCACCTGTGGGAAGTGCTGTTCAACGAGGGCCATCAAATGAGCGACGCGCGCGGGCTCTGACATGTCCGCGAGGCGGTCACTTTGTTGTGGTGGCATGGCGTTGCTCGCCCTAATAGCTGTTGCACTGGCGATTGCGCGAACCACGCTGCCAGCGTGCTGGTTGGAGACCATACAATGACACGGATTTCAAAGACCCTGTGTGCGGTGGTGCTTTTGATCGCGGGCGCGTCCGCCTCGGCACTGGCGCAGCAGCCGGCCGAGCCTTCCGCAGCGCCCCAGGACACCCAGATCACGCAAGAATCCGGAACGTTCCGTCAGATCGAACTGACTGAGGCCATGGTCAAGAAGTTCATCGTGGCTCAAAAGATGATGCGCGATGGGGCCGATGCGATCGAAGCGGTCAGCGCGAATGAGGCCAAACTCACCGAGATCCTGGCAGAGATCGCGAAAAAGGCTGGGTTTTCTTCATTCGAAGAGCTGGATCTGGTGGCATCGAACGTGACGCTGATCATGGCGGGCATCGATCCGGAAACGGGCGATTACGAAGATCCCAAGACGGCCATCAAGTTCGAGCTTGAGGAAATTCGCAAGGATCCAGAGATCCCGGCTGACGAACGCAAGCTGCTGATCGAGGAACTTGAATCCGCGATCAAGGTCACGCCGCGCATCACGTATGACAAGAACATTGAACTGGTGAAGAAGTTTGCCAGGGATATCGAGGGCGTGCTCGAATAGCGGGTGTCTGGCGCTGTCTCGCCTGTGATGGAAGCTGGTGTTTCGTTTCAGACATTTGCCACTCGTCGACTGGCGGCTCGCAGCAAATGTCTGAAACATAAGCAACACGAGCAATTCATGGTTTGTCGTGTTGCTTTGGTCATCTACGTTTGCGCGCCGACCTCGCCGCAACCGGGAGGCAAGCGTCAATGATGCAACACGAGCGCGCGCACGACTGTCTGCGCCGATAGGCCTTTGCGATCGATTGGGTGAAGCGATGAACGATGACGGATCGATCGGTGGTGCTGGACGGGGCGCACCGAATGAGACACCGCGCGAGGCCCAAAGCGGTACCGCTGGCGATGCGCAAAGCGCACCGCTTGTTTTGCAGCGCGTGGACACTGGCGTTGCGACGCTGACGCTCAACCGGCCACGGGCGCGCAATGCGCTGTCGCTCGATATGATGGCGGCATTGAAGGGTGCGATCGAAACTGTCAACGCAGACCCATCGATCCGCGTTGTCCTGCTTGCGGCGGAGGGGCCAGCCTTTTGCGCAGGCCATGATTTGAAGGAACTGACGGCGCGGCGGACCGATGACGACCGCGGGCGCGCGTTTTATGCGCTGACCATGGCGCGGTGCGCTGAACTTATGCAGGCGATTGTCCATTCGCCGAAGCCGTTTATCGCAGCCGTTCATGCCACGGCGACTGCGGCCGGTTGCCAACTCGTTGCAACATGTGATCTGGCGGTGGCCGCCGACAGTGCGAAATTCTGTACGCCCGGCGTGAATATCGGCTTGTTTTGTTCAACGCCCATGGTTGCCCTCACGCGCAACGTGGCGCGCAAGCATGCCATGGAAATGCTCCTGCTGGGTGAGCTGATTTCTGCCGATGATGCGTTCCGGTTCGGTCTGATCAACCGTACGGTGGCGGAGGGCCAAGCTTTGGTCGCGGCCCAGGCGATGGCTGAGCAGATTGCGGCAAAATCATCCGAGACGGTCGCAATTGGGAAGCGCGCTTTCTACGAGCAGATCGAGATGCCGCTCGGCGGCGCCTATGATTATGCCGCCGAAGTCATGACGCAAAACATGCTGGCCCGCGACGCCGAGGAAGGCATTGGTGCATTCCTGGAAAAGCGCCATCCGGTTTGGGGAGACCGGGCTTGAACCACGACAGCTATAGCGACGCATACATCGCCGATATCCTGGCAAGCGCGCGCGTGTTTGCACTGGTTGGGGCTTCGGCCAACACAAGTCGTCCCAGCTACTTCGCGATGAAATACCTTCTGCAAAAAGGTTATACGGTTCATCCGATCAATCCGGGGCTGGCAGGCCAGGAGTTGCTTGGGCAGACGGTTTATGGCGATTTGAGCGAAGTGCCAGCCACCGTTGATGTCGTTGATATTTTTCGCAATTCACAAGCCGCGGGCGAGATCACGCATCAGGCGATCGCGCTCAAGACGGCGCTTGGCCTGTCGACCGTCTGGATGCAGCTTGGCGTGCGCAATGATACGGCCGCCGAAGCTGCCGAGGCGGCGGGGCTGCGCGTCGTCATGAACAGGTGCCCGAAAATTGAGTACGGGCGGCTGTCGGGTGAAATCGGCTGGGCTGGGGTCAATTCGCGGGTGATTTCAAGCGCCCGGCCGTTGCTTGCGCCCGGCGGCGTGCAAGGTCACGTCATCCGCCGTCGCTGAGCGGTGCACAGATTTGGGACCTCGCAGGCGCGATTCTTTCGGCCATTGCGAGGCGTGCTGCTTGCGCGTGACGTCCGTAGCGCGGCCCGAAGGCCGCGCAGCCATACGTGGTGGTCGTGCCGATTAGCGGAAGAGCGAGCGGACGAGGCCAATCACCAGGCCAAGGATGCCGCCGCCGCCAGCGCCAACGCCGAGGTTGCCAACGATGTTGGCGAGGTTGGTTGGATCACTGCCGTATTCGCCGAGAATGCCACCGATCATCGGGCCGTATTCAGCGCCGAAGAATTGCGTTGCGAGCGCGCCGCCGATGATGCCGACCAGCGAGTTCACGCCGGCGCCGCGCTTGAAGATCGCGCCGAGGATATTGCCGCCGATGAGGCCACCGACGCCGCCCGTAGCGAGCTGGATGAGGTCCATTTCCATGTTCGTCGTCCCAAGGATTTATTGTTTTGCCTTCGCCTCGCGGCAGGCGCGTCAGGGGTTAGCAAACTTCTCAGACAACCGCATCAGAGGAGGCGTCCGGTCGGCTATGTGATGCGCGTGGGTGACAGTTCAGCCGCGCGTGTGTTTTCATGCATGCTGCGGCCACGCGTATGGCCAGTACGCGCGAGCGGTGGGAAAGTCACGCATTGCGCGTTTGTAGGCCAACATGGTGCGCCTGTGCGTGCCCTGTCGGCGCCGGAGAGAATGGCATCCTCGGGCGGCGTGATTTTTTAGAGTTTGTTTGCCCGCGAGGCCGATTGACAGGCCGATCGGGCTCCCGCCACAAGCCCGTTCAGGACTGCCGCGCTGCCGGCACGCAAGCCATGCCGGCACCCAAGTCATTCAGCCAACGAGGGACACACAGCCATGCAGGATGCCAATAACGGCCAGCCGCCGAAGTTTGCCACGCTTGCCGTCCATGCCGGCGCGGCGCCTGACCCCTCGACCGGCGCCCGGGTGACGCCCATCTACCAGACTACATCGTTCGTGTTTAACGATGCCGACCATGCGGCCGCGTTGTTCGGGCTTGAGGCATTCGGCAATATCTATACGCGGATCATGAACCCCACGCAGGCAGCGCTTGAGGGTCGGCTTGCGGCATTAGAAGATGGCACGGCTGCGCTGGCCGTCGCCTCCGGTCATGCCGCGGAATTTCTCGTATTTCATACGCTTATGGAGCAGGGCGATGAGTTCGTTGCGACCCGCCAGCTGTATGGCGGCTCGGTCAACCAGTTCAACCACGCCTACAAGAAATTCGGCTGGAACGTGCGCTGGGCCGACGGCATGCAGCCGGAGACCATTGCAGCGGCGATCACCGACAAAACGCGGGCCATCTTCTGTGAATCGATGGCCAATCCGGCCGGCAACGTGATGGATTTGGAAGCGATCGGGAAAATCGCCAAGGACGCTGGCGTGCCTCTCATCGTCGACAATACGATGGCCTCGCCGTACCTGTGCCAGCCCAAGGCCTATGGCGCTGATATCGTGGTGCACTCGCTGACCAAGTTCATCGGCGGCCAAGGCAATTCGATTGGCGGCGTGATCGTCGATTGCGGCACGTTTGATTGGCTCAACGCCAAACACACCTACAAGACGCTGGTGGAGCCCAACCCATCCTACAACGGCATGCGCCTTGCGGAGACGTTTGGCGATTTCGCATTCGCGATCGCGTGCCGCGTCATGGGCCTTCGTGATCTGGGGCCGTCGATTGCGCCGATGAACGCGTTCTTGATCCTGAACGGCGTTGAAACGCTGCCGTTGCGTATGCGTCAGCATTGCGAGAACGCGCTGGCCGTTGCGCAATACCTGCAGAGCCACGAAAAGGTTGCGTGGGTGAATTACGCGGGTCTTCCGGACAATCCCAACCACGAGACGGCCAAGCGCATTTGTCCGAACGGCTTTGGCGCGGTCTTTACGTTTGGTCTGAAGGGCGGGTTCGATGCCGGCGTGGCCTTCGTTGAGGGCCTTGAGATGTTTTCTCACTTGGCCAACATCGGTGACACGCGCTCTCTCGTGATCCACCCGGCGTCGACCACACACCGCCAGCTCACCGACGAAGAGCGGGATGCGGCCGGGGCCGGCAACGACGTGGTGCGGTTGTCGGTCGGCATCGAAGACAAGGCCGACATTATCGCCGACCTCGAACAGTCCCTGTCGAAGGTGCCAGTTTAACCTGGCGAAGGTGCCAGTTTAAATCGTGTCCGCACGGGTGGAAACGTGTCCGCACGGGTCGGTGCTACCAATCGATGTGCGTCAACCGCGTTGTTACGGCGAGGGCCGTCACGTGGCGCGAGTGCGCAGCGGCTTGTGACGCCGATCACAGAGAACCGGCGGCAAGGTTCTGCTTGCAAAGGCACCGGCCCTTGTTGGTGTCCGACGCGGTCATCCTTGCGCGCAGATCAACTGGCCGTGACGGGCAGATGTTGGTCTTGTGCGCTTGGCGTGCGTGCGGCACAGGCTTTTCCAGCGATTGTCTGATGAGCCAGGGTTTGGCGCACGCTGAGGATAGCGATGACGGCGGCGGATGCAGCGACGGCAGACGGCCACAACCGGCCGCGCGGCAGTACTTTGCTTACCGTTCTCGGGGGGGCGATCACCGCGCTTGCCGGGGTTGGGGTCTGGCAGGTCTCTGAAGGATCCGTGCCGGGCTATGTGCTGACGGGCCTGGCGCACGGTGCGATCTACTTGGCGGCGCTTTGGCTCGTTCTGTCCCGTCGGATCAGCGCGCTTGGCTTTTGGATTATCATCGCAGCCGCGATTTCCATGCGCTTGGTTGCGGTTTGGACCCCGCACGAAATCATTACAACGGATGCACTGCGCTATGTCTGGGACGGGCGTATCCAGTGGCATGGCTGGAACCCCTATCTCTATTTTCCAGCCGCACCCGAGCTGGAATATCTGCGTGACGCGGAGATCTACCCCAACATCAACCAGAAAGAGCGCGCAGTTACAATCTATCCGCCGTTTGCCGAAATGCTGTTTCTGGCGGGCTATTTGATTTCTGACAGCGTTTGGGGCCAAAAGATTGTCATGCTGGCGATGGAAGCGATTTCCATCGGCGCTTTAATTGGGATCCTCACGACATGGGGTTTGCCGCGCGAGCGGGTAATCATTTATGCGTGGCATCCTTTGCCGGTTTGGGAATTCGTGGCGCATGCGCATTTGGATGCGGCGGCCGTTGCGTTCATGTTGCTTGCGGTTTGGGCTATACTGCTTAAGCGGCAAGGCCTTGCCGGCGCGCTTTTATCGCTTGCCACGCTGATCAAGTACTTTCCTGTGGTGATTATTCCAGCGCTTTGGAAGCGGTGGGACTGGCGCGCACCAACGGTGTTCGTGATTGTGGCCGCTGCGCTTTACCTGCCCTATGCGTGGGGTGCTGGGGCCAACGTCATCGGCTTTCTCGGGCAGCATCTCGACAATGAGGGGTATGGCCAGGGTTGGGGCTTTCACGTCGTCTGGATGCTGCGAGATTTTGGTTATTTGCCGTTCGATGTGCCGGCGGGACGGGCGTATGTGCTCGCGGCGCTTTGCGTGCTTGCAGGACTGGCAGCGATCGCTTTTTGGGGGCGGCGGCGCAGTGAGATCCATCCCGGAATGCTTGTGCTGCTTGCAGCAGCGTTCGTCTGGCTGACTTCGCCGCATTATCCGTGGTATTTTGGCTGGATCGTACCGTTCCTTTGCCTTTACCTATCGCCGGCTGCGCTGTTCATGACACTGGCAAGCTTTCTGCTTTATTGGCCGCGGCTGCCTGGCGGCGTCAGCTGGACCGAGCTTTACGGCGTCGTTTATTTTGTTCCCCTGGTGATTGCCGTCGTATTAGGCCTGCGTATGTTTTTCAAAAGTCGAACGGCCACTGCTTCACTTTGAGGGTTCAGGTCATGCTGCGCGGTTTCTGTCTTGGGCTTTGTCTTTCGGCCGCCATGCTTTTGTCTGGAGGCTTGGCGCAGGCGGCTTGCCACGATGCGCCAGGACCTGGCACGGATTGGTCGCGTTGCCAAAAAGTGGCGAAGTATCTTGTGGGCCGAGATTTGACCGGCGCCGATCTCACGCGGGCCGATGTTTCGCGAACCAATTTTAAGGGCGCGACGCTTATTGGTGCCAAGCTGGTCAAAGCCAACCTGACGCGCACTGTTCTGCGCGAAGCCAAGCTTGACCGGGCCGATTTGTCCGGCGTGATGGCGATCCGTGGATATTTCCGCGGTGCAAGCCTTCAAGCGGCCAGCCTTGAGAAGTCTGACTTTTTTCGCGCGGAAATGCGGTCGGTCGATTTGCGCGGGGCAAAACTGCAGGGCGCGCAACTTTCGCGCGCGGATTTGCGGGATGCGCGGCTCGACGGTGCGCGCGCGCAGTATACAAACTTTGCACGCGCTGACCTCAGGGGGGCATCTTTCGATCGAACTGATCTTGCCGGCGCATATCTTTATCGCGCAGTCCTGACGGGCGTCGACTTGTCGGCAGCCGATGGCCTGACGATGGACCAACTCGCGATCGCCTGCGGTGATGCGTCGACGAAGCTGCCTTCTGGTATCGACACGCCAGCGCAATGGCCGTGCGAGGGTGCTTAGGGCCTCAGGCTGCATTCTTCAGATCAGCCGAACCGATCGAAATCGGACGAGCTTCAATGCCGGAGTTTGACGTAGCTGCCGGGCGCGTCTTCGATTTGGGACAGTACGTTGCTACCGGGCGCGCGGGCACGGACCTGCTCGCCGGACTTTTGCGATAGCCAGTTGATCCAGTGCGGCCACCACGAGCCAGCGTGCTCGGTTGCGGTTGCGATGAACTCGTCAAGCCGTGCGGGACGATCATCGTTCGTCCAATATTGATATTTCGGTCTGTCTGGGTTTGGCGGGTTAATCACGCCTGCGATGTGGCCGGAGCCGGCCAGCACATATTCGACCGGTCCGCCGAACAACCCTGCACCCGCGTAGACGGAGACTGCCGGCGCAATATGATCTTCGCGCGCTGCAAGGTCATAGACCGGAACCGTGATCTTGCCGAGGTCGAGGCGTTCGCCGCCCAGATAAAGCTCGCCGCGGCCCAGCAGGTTATCGTGGTAGAATTTCCGCAAATAGAACTTGTGGTTGGCAGCCGGCATCCGCGTTGAATCCTGGTTCCAGTACAGCAGGTCGAACGGAATTGGCGTCTTGCCGAGCATGTAGTTGTTGACGATGTAGGGCCAGATCAGGTCGCGCGGCCGCATCATATTGAAGACGGTGGCCATGCGCGAGCCATCCAGATAACCGCGCTCGTCCATCAGGTCTTCGAGCGCGGAAAGCTGTGCCTCGTCGGTGAAGATCTTGAGGTCGCCCGCGTGCTCAAAGTCCACCTGGGTTGTCAGGAAGGTCGCAGACGCAAACGTATCTTCGCCCTTTGAGGCTTGGTAGGCGAGTGTGGAGGCAAGTAGCGTCCCGCCGACACAATAGCCAAGCGTGTGGCAGCGATCCTGGCCGGTTTCGGCACGCACTTGTTCAGCGGCCGTCAGGACACCGATCTGCATATAGTCCTGGAAGGTGGTGTCGCGCAGTTCCGGGCCGGGATTGACCCAGGACATCAAGAACACGGTGAAACCCTGGCCCACGAGGTATTTCACGAAGGACTTTTGCTCATTGAGATCGAGAATATAGAACTTGTTGATCCACGGCGGCACGATCAGAATCGGGGTCTGGTAGACCGTCTCCGTTGTCGGCGTGTACTGGATCAGCTGGAAGATCGGGTTCTGGAAGACGACCTTACCCGGGGTCGTTGCGAGGTTCCGGCCAACCTCGAACGCGGTGCCGTCGGTTTGGCTGATTTTCAACAGTTCCCCGGACGCTTCCAGGTCACGTTCGAGATTGGTGATCCCCTGCACAAGATTTTCGCCATTGGTGCGAAACGTTTCGCGGACCACCTCGGGGTTGGTGAACGGGAAGTTCGACGGCGACAGCGCGGTTGAGAGCAGACGCAAATGAAATTCGGCACGGTGGCGCGTGTCTTCGTCCAGCCCGTCGGTCTGATCAAGCAGACGCTCTGCCCAGTGCGTGGTGATCAAATAGGCTTGCTTCCAGTAATCGAAATAGGGGTTTGTGCTCCAGTCGGGGTCCTTGAAACGGCTGTCGCCGCGGTCCGGCTGATCGACGGGAGCGACCGTCTCACCCATCATGCGGCGCAAAGTCGACTGCCACAAATCGAGATAGCTGCTCGCCAGTTCGCCTTGCGCTTCAGCGAGCTGGTTGGGGTTCTGCAACCAGACTTGCCAGATGTCGGCCATCGTCTTTGAGGCTTCGACGAGTTCGTGCGAGGCGGAATAGGGGCCGACTTCGTCGTCTGAGCGGTCAAGCAAGCCGCCCATCACCTTTTGGCTCTCCTCCATCACCTTCAGCATGTTGCGGGCGAAGGTTTCTGGGTCCTGGACCTGGTAGGCCGACATATCCATCCCAGCGGGTGTTTCTGCTGGCTGTGATTGTGCAGCGCGTGTTGGCTTGCTCATGGTCCAAGGGTCCAAGCTGTGTCTTGTGCGCGGCGTTTGGTGACGCGCGGGCACACTGATTTCTTCTGCAGGCTTGCGGGCGGTCGCCACGTCTTTGCGCGGGCATCCGCCAAAGCAAATGATCCGAGTCAACGCCAAGCGAAAGCCTCAGAGGACTGCCGCACCGTAACATCGTCGTGGGCGTCCACAGTTGAGACGATCGTCCGACATCGCGCCCGTGACGCGGCGCCATCGCGTTTCGGCTCGAAAGCCTGCGCCAATCATGTCACAGTCATACAGAGAGCGCGGTCATTTCGCCAGCGGGCCGACAGAGCGCCGCAATGGTATGTTGCGGCGTGATCTGTCACAGTCGTCGCCTTCTGCGCCATGAATGTCTCGCGGATGAGTGCGGTACGCGTGGCGCGGGACGACGTCATCTCATCAAAGACGACGTCATCTCATCAAACTGGACGCTTAATCCAAGGAACCCTGAGCCGTGATCGAAGATCTGCACCGCATCAAGCGCCTGCCGCCTTATGTGTTCGCCGAAGTGAACGCGCTGAAGGCCCGAGCGCGCGCGGCCGGTGCCGATATCATCGATCTGGGCATGGGTAATCCCGATATGCAGACGCCGGCCCACATCGTGGAGAAGCTGGTCGAAACGGTCACAAAACCGCGTGTGCACCGCTATTCGGCGTCGAAAGGTATTCCAGGTCTTAGGCGCGCTCAGGCCGCCTATTATGAGCGCCGGTTCGGGGTGAAGCTCAACGCTGAGACCCAGATCGTCGCCACGCTGGGATCGAAGGAAGGGTTCGCCAATATGGCGCAGGCGATCACCGCGCCTGGCGATGTTGTTTTGACGCCCAATCCCACCTATCCGATCCACGAATTCGGCTTCTTGATTTCGGGGGGAAGTGCGCGGCATTTGCCGGCCAGCAATGGTGATGAGTTTTTGGCAGCGGTCAGCCGTGCGTGCCGCCACACGGTGCCACGGCCGATTGCCATGGTGCTCAACTATCCATCGAACCCGACCGCGATGACGGCCGACCTGTCGTTTTACCGCGACGCTGTGAAGCTCGCGAAGGACCAGGACCTCATCATCCTGTCGGATCTTGCCTATTCGGAAATCTACTTTGATGACGTGCCGCCGCCTTCGGTTCTGGAGGTACCCGGCGCCGTCGATGTCACGGTCGAATTCACATCGCTGTCAAAGACCTATTCGATGCCGGGCTGGCGCATGGGGTTTGCGGTTGGCAATGAGCGTCTGATTGCGGCCTTGGCGCGGGTCAAATCCTATCTCGACTATGGGGCCTTCACGCCGATCCAGGTCGCTGCGGCGGCGGCACTGAACGGCCCGCAAGATTGCGTTGATGAGATCCGCGCGGTCTATAAGTCGCGGCGCGATACGCTGATTGAAAGTTTCGCGCGCGCAGGCTGGGAGATCCCCTCTCCGCCGGCAACGATGTTTGCCTGGGCGCCCGTGCCCGCGGCCTATCGCGAAATCGGATCGGTGGGGTTCTCAAAGCTGCTGATTGAGCAGGCCGACGTGGCCGTTGCGCCAGGACTTGGCTTTGGCGAATACGGCGAAGGCTATGTGCGCATTGCCCTTGTTGAGAACGAGCACCGCGTGCGCCAGGCGGCGCGCAACATCAAACGGTTCCTGGCGAAATCGCCGGGAACGTTTGACAACGTCGTTCCCATGGTCAAGCCAATGGCCCGCTGATACGGCCCGACGGCTCGCGGCAGCCGCTGCGGACAGTGTCCAGCGTCGATCATAAGCGCTGGCAATCGGTGCGTTGGGTCGTCGGCTCCCAGACAGGATAAAAGATCATGAAGACGATACGGGTCGCTGTCGCAGGCCTAGGCACCGTTGGCGCAGGGGTGCTGCAACTCCTTGAGCAGCGGGCTGCGGCGTTTCGCGAGGGGTTGGGCATCACGTTTGAGATCGCCGGCGTTTGCGCGCGGGACCGATCGAAAGATCGCGGCGTTGACCTCAGTCAGGTGCAATGGTTCGACGATCCGGTCGCGCTGGCCCGCAGTCAGGATATCGACCTGTTCATTGAGCTGATTGGCGGGGCTGACGGTGTTGCCAAGGCGGCTGTCGAAGCGGCCATTGACGCCGGGCGTCCGGTGGTGACGGCCAATAAGGCATTGCTTGCCAGGCACGGACCGGCGCTGGCGGAGCGGGCTGAATCCAACGGTGTCGCGCTTGGTTTTGAAGCGGCCGTCGCCGGCGGTATCCCGATTATCAAGACCATTCGCGAAGCCCTTGCCGGCAACGAAATCTCGCGCGTCTACGGCATCCTCAACGGCACCTGCAACTTCATCCTGACAAAGATGCAGGAGGAGGGGCGGCGGTTTGGTGATGTGCTGGCTGAAGCGCAGGCGCTGGGGTATGCGGAAGCCGACCCGACGTTTGATATCGGCGGGCATGATGCGGCGCATAAGTTGGCGTTGCTGACCAGCCTTGCGTTTGGGACCCGCGCAGACTTTGACCTTGTCAGTCTGGAAGGGATCGAGGCGATCACGCCGGCTGATATCGAGGCGGCGGATGCGTTGGGCTACCGCATCAAGTTGCTGGGCGTCGCGTTGAAGACGGATGCGGGGATCGAACAGCGCGTGCATCCGGCGATGGTAGCCAAGCATTCCGCGATTGCAGAAGTTTCAGGCGTGACAAATGCCGTTGCCGTTAACGGGCATGCGGTGGGTGATCTATTGCTGGTCGGTCCTGGCGCGGGGGCGGGCGCGACGGCATCTGCGGTTGTGAGCGACATGCTCGATGTGGCGCGCGGGCCGGCGACGCCGCCTTTCATCATCCCCGCCAGTCAATTGGCGGCCGCGCTGCCGGCGCCTGAGGGCACGCACCGTGGTGCGTTTTACGTGCGCATGGCCGTCTACGACCGCCCCGGCGTCATGGCAAAAATTTGCGGCGCGATGGCGGACCAGGATGTGTCGCTTGAGAGTATCGTGCAGCGCCGCCCGGCAAGCGTCCTGCCAGGAACAACCGACACGCCGGAGCCGGGGCAACAAACTGCGCTCGTGTTGATCACTCACACGACGCAAGAGGCGCGTTTAAGATCCGCACTCTCGGCAATTGAAGCGGATGGCGGGATCATGGCAGAAGCGGCGCAGGTGATTCGGATCGAGCAGTTGTAGACTGCTCGGCGCCCATCATGATTGAGGAGCTGCGGCCATGAGCGACGTGACGCCGACGAATGAATTGAACCGCATGCTCGTCATGGAAGTGGGCCGCGTGACGGAGGCGGCGGCGATCGCGTGTGCGCGGCTGCGCGGGCGCGGCGACGTTAAAGGCGCCGATCAGGCCGCAGTCGACGCCATGCGTCGCGAATTGGGCCGGATTAACATTCGCGGCCGCGTCGTGATCGGCGAAGGTGAGATGGACGAAGCGCCAATGCTCTACATTGGCGAAGAGGTCGGGACCGGCCAGGGCCCAGAGGTCGACATTGCGGTCGACCCGCTCGAGGGCACGTCGATTTGTGCCAAGAACATGCCGAATGCGCTTGCCGTGCTCGCGATTGCCGAGCGCGGTGGCCTGCTGCATGCGCCCGACATCTATATGGAAAAGATCGCGGTCGGGCCCGGCCTGCCGGACGGTGTCGTCGACCTTGACCGGCCCGTGGTCGACAACATCCACGCCATTGCCGAAGCCAAAGGCAAGCCGGTCTCGGAAGTTGCTGCCTGTATTCTTGAGCGGCCGCGCCATGCCGAAATCATCGCTGCCGTGCGCGCTGCGGGCGCGTCTGTGCAACTTATCCCGGACGGTGACATTGCCGGCGTGATCTGGACAACGGACAGCGAGCAAACGGGCGTCGACATTTATCTGGGCTCGGGCGGGGCGCCTGAAGGCGTGCTTGCGGCTGCCGCGCTGCGGTGCATTGGCGGGCAGATGCAGGGGCGGCTTCTTCCCGCCAATGACGAAGAGCGCGCGCGGTCTGAGCGCATGGGCGCTGATGTCGCCAAGAAGTACACGATTGAGGAAATGGCGTCCGGTGACGTGATTTTTGCAGCGTCGGGCGTGACGGACGGCTCTCTTCTTTCGGGTGTGCACTTCCGTGGGGATTTTGCCGAAACCGAAACGGTCATTATGCGGGCGCGGACCGGGACCGTCCGGCGCGTGAAGACCACCTACCGGAATTTTCGCAAAAAACTGTAGGGGTTAGCTCCCTTCAGCGCCGCTCACATTCAGCGCTGGAAACCCAAGCGGATCTGCCGTCATTCCACCATGGTCATGACGCCACGAGGTTGTGACCACTGGTGTGCGATGTCCGCGCTATGAACGCGTGCTGAATGTCGGGCTCAGCTTGTATTCAAGCAATCGCCGCAAGCGTGAGCCGCTGGATTTGTTGGGGAGACAGGCATGAAACTCTTTGCACTCGCGCTGAGCATGGTGTTCGGCGCAATGTTAATCGTCACGCCCGCCGCTGAGGCACAGCGTGGCCAAGGCGCGAATGGTGAACAGCGGCAGGGCAACGGTGCTGGGCGCGCGAACCGGCAGCGTCAAGGCCAGGGCCAAGGACAGCGTCGCAATCGGCAAGGCCAAGGTGGCAATGGTCAGGGTCGCAACCAACAGAACGCTGGCAATCAGCAAGGCTCTGACAACCGGAGCAATCGTCAGGCCGATCAAGCCAAGGCGGACGCCGAGAAAAAGAAAGCTGCGGCCAAGCGGAAAGCGGCTGCGCGCAAACGTGCCGCGGCCAAGCGGAAAGCCGCAGAACGCAAACGGCGCGCAGCGGCCAGACGTCGTGCAGTTCCGCGGCGCAAGCGTGCTTTGCCGGCCCGTTTCCGCCCCAACGCACGCGGTTTCACCGCCGGGTTCCCAGGCCGTCCGTTCGGCACGGCAGGTTGCGTTCAGCGCAATCGCATTCGTATCGGTCTGACCAGCCGCGGTTTTCGCATTGTGAATGTTGGGATCAGAGGGCGCGCTTACTCCGTCGCCGCGTATCTCAATGGGCGCCCGTACATTGTCATGGTCGATGCCTGCAGCGGCCAGATCCTGCGCCGTACTGCTGCGCGCTAAAAGCCTCTCAAGCCGCCGCACGCGCGTCGGTTTGGTCACCTCGCCAAAGGCGGCCACCGTGTCATGCTGCACGGTGGCTTGCGTTTGGACGCGACTTGCCGATGCCATGGTGTGAATGCGCCGTGAACCGATCAATCAATTGCGGTTCAGGGGTATTCTGCCAGATCTCGAATCAGGGCCAGTGTGACTGGAAACTGGGAGACACCAATGAGACTTGCCGTCTTGGCCATGGCGTTTGCAACCATGGCATTGATCTGGACCACATCGATCGCAGAGGCACAACGTGGACCGCGGGACGGCGCGACCGGCGAGCAGCGTGGCAACGGCAATGGCGCCCGGCGTCGCGGCAATGGCGATGGACAGGGCCAACGCCGAAACCGGCAGCGCGCCGATAATGCGCCGAGCGGCTCCAAGAAAGCCCAAAAGCCGAAAAAGAAAAAAGCAGCCGCCAAGAAACCGAAAGCCGCTCCGAAAAAGACTAAGAAAAAAGCTTCGGCCCGGAAGAAAAAGCCGTCCGCCGCTCAGAACCGGAACCGCCGGGCCGC
>CAZOGY010000072.1:0-19168 GCA_964579305.1 uncultured Hyphomicrobiaceae bacterium | reverse complement strand
TGCATGAGAGAGATCGGGCGGTGAACGCGCGCCGTCAATGTGGCGGGGTGTGCACGCAGGCCGCCTCGACCGGGCCAACGAGAAAAGCTCGGCAACAGTTGCTGTGCGCTTGCTGGGGCAATCACTTGACATCGCCAACGCAAACCAAGGACACCCGCAGCCGGGCGCAACGACCGCCCATGGAATTCGTGGAGGTCCCAGGTGCTGGCGCCACTCGCCTTGCCGTTTCCGCAGTTTGATCCGGTCGCTTTCGCCATCGGACCGCTTGAGGTGCGCTGGTACGGACTGGCTTACATGGCCGGCTTGCTGCTTGGGTGGCTCTACATTCGCAACCTGCTTGCAACGCCGCATCTGTGGCCGGCAAACAAGGCGCCGTTCGCGGTCGAATATACCGACGACCTGTTACTTTATATGACGGGCGGCGTGATCGTCGGCGGGCGGCTTGGCTTCGTTCTGTTTTACGAGCCTGGCTACTATCTCGCTCATCCGCTGGAAATCGTACAGCTCTGGAAGGGGGGCATGGCCTTCCACGGTGCGCTTCTGGGTTGCGGCGTTGCGATTTGGCTGTTCTCGAAGCGTTACAAGGCGTCGCCCTGGTCAACCATGGATCTGTGCGCAGCCGCCGTTCCAATCGGGTTGCTGTTTGGCCGTCTGGCCAACTTCATCAACGGTGAACTATGGGGCCGGGTGACGAATTTGCCATGGGGCATGGTGTTTCCAGAGGTCGCTTTGTACCTGTCCGACACGCGGGAAGAACCGCGCGATACGCTTGGGTGGGACCCGCTCGCCCCGCGCCATCCAAGCCAGCTCTATGAGGCGGCTCTGGAAGGGCTGGCGCTGTTCCTGCTCCTGCGGATGATGACGCATCAGCGCGGCGCTTTGCAGACGCCGGGCCTCGTGGTCGGGCTGTTCCTGATCGGGTATGGCTGTGCGCGATCGTTCGCTGAGCTTTACCGGCAGTACGACCCGTTCCATCCGTTCTCCGCCTACGGTCTGACGCCCGGCATCGTTTACTCGATCCCCATGGTGCTGCTCGGCATTTGGTTTGTGCAGATGGCCCAGCAGCGCGCACGCGTTTCGCCATGAACGCTATGACCGACGCCGGGCCCAGCTATGATCCGTTATTGCGCCGGGCGACGCCGCTCGCCGGCAAGTTGGCGGCCCGGATCAGGGCAGATGGCCCCATCACCGTGCGCGACTATATGGACGCCTGCCTCAACGATCCCGACGACGGCTATTATCTCAGCAAAGCCGCCATAGGGCGTGACGGCGACTTCATCACGGCGCCAGAAATCAGCCAGATCTTTGGTGAGTTGATCGGGCTTTGGGCGGCCGTCGTTTGGCGACAGTTCGACGCGCCGGGCCGGTTGAATTTCATCGAGCTTGGCCCTGGCCGCGGTACGCTCATGAAGGATGCGTTACGCGCGGCGGCCCGCGTGCCCGGGTTTTCTGCTGCTGTGCACGTTGTGCTTGTTGAGTGCAACGGCGCCTTGCGTGCCGCGCAGGCCAAAGCCCTGGCGCGCGCCAGTGTGTGCAGCATGGAATGGCGGGATGCGCTTTTTGATGTCGACGGATACCTACCCGCCGGACCGACCATTCTCATTGCGAACGAGTTTTTGGACGTCCGCCCGATCCGGCAATTCGTGTGTGCAAACGCACAATGGTATGAACGCATGGTGGATTGTGATGCCGGCGGGGGCCTGGCTTTCGCGCGCGCCCAGCCAGCGGCGCAGGTCTTGCCCGTCGCGGCGCAAATCGATCCACCGGGACACGACGGCGAGATTGTTGAAATGGCCGACGGCTTAAGCGACCTGACCGGTCCGCTGGCGGCCATTGCGGCGCGTGCGCCTGTTGCTGGCCTGTTTATCGATTACGGCCATATCGCGCCTGCGCGCGGCGAGACCCTGCAAGCGGTCCGCAACCACGCGTACGAGCATCCCTTGACCTCGCCCGGCGAAGCCGATTTGACGGCGATGGTCGATTTTTCAAGCGTTCAAAGCGCCTTTGAGAGCGCCGGTTTCGGCGTCGCGGGGCTGGTCACGCAGGCGGAATTCCTCGGACGGCTCGGCGCAATCGAACGGGCGTCGGCATTAATGAGTGCCAATCCGCTTCAAGCTGCCACGATCGAAGCGGGTGTCGCACGGTTGATGGCTCCAACTGGTATGGGGGGGCGTTTCAAGGTGGCCGGCGTGGCATCGCCAGGGCTCGGGCCACTGCCCGGTCTTTGACCATTGAGAGCCCAGCGACGCTGGTGAGCCAGCGCTGCTGCCAAGGAGGGCGCGATGACCACGCCGATCAGAGCCGCCAATCTCGCACCGCTGGATGGGATCACGCATGGATTTTTCACGCGGGAAGGCGGTGTTTCTGAAGGCATATACGCCGGCTTGAACGTTGGGCTTGGGTCCGATGATGCCCGCGATGCGGTTATGGAAAACCGCGCACGCGTCGCATCAGCTCTTGGGCATCCCGGCGCGCCGCTCAACACCCTGCATCAAGTGCACAGTGCCAGCGCGGTGGCGATCGACACGCCGCTGGGTGCAGCGCCGCCCAAGGCCGACGGCATCGTCACAGCGACGCCGGGCCTGATCATTGGCGCTTTGGCCGCCGACTGCACGCCGGTTCTGTTTGCCGACGCAAACGCTGGCATTATCGGCGCAGCCCATGCCGGTTGGCGCGGCGCCGTCGGCGGCGTTCTGGAGGCGACGATCACGAGCATGATCGAGATGGGCGCGACGCGCAGTGGCATCCACGCAGCGGTTGGCCCGACGATCATGCAGCCAAGCTATGAAGTGGGATTGGAGTTTGAGGATAACGTTCGTGCCAAAGCCCCCAATAGCGCGGGGTTCTTTAAACGGTTTGCCGGACGGGAAAAGCCCCATTTCGACTTGCCGGGCTTTGTGTGCGCCAGGCTTGCCGCCGCCGAATTGGCTTCGGTCACCAACAACGTGATCTGCACATATGCCAACGAGGCACGGCTGTTTTCGTACCGCCGCGCAACACATCGGGCGCAAACGGACTATGGACGCCAAATCTCTGCCATCGTGCTGACTTAACGGTTTGTCCACAGTTGCGTATGATTCGATCGGGTTGAACGGTCAAAACATCCACCGGCGGTCTTTGCGAAGGTCTGGACGCGAGTCTGGTCACCGTCTAGGCCATTAAGCAAGAGTACCGGACCTGACGGCCGCAGAGTCAGTAAGACGGCCACCGGATCACACCGGGGACACAATGGGGGACGTCACCATGACGACCATGACGGTGGCTTCGGGGACGCGCGGTACCAGACTCGTGGCGGTCGCAGCTTGCTGCATCATCGCTGGCTACGGGCTGACCGGCTGCGGAGGCCCGAACCTGCTCAACACGGATGGCGGCGGCATACCGCAGTCTACGCTAACCGATAACAACGGTGGCGCATCACAAACGCCAACGCGGCAAACCGCGCAAAGCCGCGTGGCGATTGCGCCCGTAATCGGCGCACCGGAAGCGGTGGCAACACAATTGACGGCGCAACTGACGACCGCCCTTGGCGGCCGCGGCGTTGCCGTTGTTCCGTCGGGCAACCCAAGCGATTACACCTTGCGCGGCTATGTCGTTGCCGCACGCGAACGGGTCGGCACCAAAGTGTCGTACATCTGGGATGTGACAGATCCGCAAGGAAACCGCGTTAACCGGATCACAGGCGAAGAGGTCATTCGCGGCGCGAGTGCCAGCGACCCCTGGGCGTCGGTTTCGCCAGCGGTCGTCTCGCAGATCGTGTCCAAGACAAGCGGCCAGCTCGGCAGTTGGATCTCACAGCAATCCCCTGCACGCGCACCAGGGGCGCAGCAAAACGGTGCACCCAACGTGTCGCAAACGCGTCCGTCCCCCGTGCCGCGCTCCCAGTCCGTGCGGCAGGTGGCAAAGCGCGCGGCACCCGATGCCACCGGCAGCATTCCACGGTTGCTTGCAACGCAACCTCGGGTGACCGGCGCACCGGGTGATGGCAAGTCGTCGCTCGCCTCCGCGCTGTCGCGTCAGCTCACATCGCAAGGTGTGCAGCTGACCAATGGTCCTAACCCGCGCGCTTATAACGTAACCGGCAAGGTCAACGTCGGGTCGGCAAACGGCGGCACGCAGCCAATCCAGATCGATTGGGTCGTAACCGACGCATCGGGTGGCGACGTCGGAACCGTGACGCAGAAGAACAAAATCCCCGCGGGATCGCTCGACGGTCAGTGGGGGCAGGTTGCCGATGCCGCGGCGGCGGCGGCAGCACAAGGCATCTTGCGTCTCATGAAACAGAACACGGCGACCAACTAAGTCGTTTCTCGCCAGGGCGGCACAAAGATATGCGTGCCGTTCGGCCCCGATACACAGATTACACCGCACCTTAAAAAAACTGACATAATCGGGCCGCGCTTCGTTTACACGGGCGCGGCTTCGTTGTTAGAGAAGCGGCGTCTTGGTTGGGGCGTCGTGAGTTGCAGATCGATGAGCAGCGAGCCGTTTGGGGCGTCCTTGAAGGACCGGCCCCTGGAAATCAAACTGGTTGCCGGCAACAGCAACCGGCCACTTGCCGAGGGCATCGCAAAGCTTCTCAACGTTCCGCTCACCAAGTGTGTCTGTCGGCGGTTCGCGGACATGGAAGTGTTCGTTGAGATCCAGGAAAATGTCCGCGGTGAGGATGTTTTCGTGCTCCAGTCCACGTCATTTCCCGCCAATGACAACCTGATGGAATTGCTGATCCTGATCGACGCGCTGAAGCGGGCGTCGGCACGGCGAATTACGGCGGTGTTGCCCTACTACGGCTATGCGCGCCAGGATCGTAAACCAGGCCCACGCACGCCAATATCGGCCAAGCTTGTGGCCAACCTGATTGAACGGGCCGGCGCCGACCGCGTTCTCACGCTCGACCTGCATGCGGGCCAAATTCAGGGCTTTTTCGATATCCCGACCGACAACCTATTCGCTGCACCCGTTATGGTGCGCGATATCAAGGAACGTTTCGATCTCAGCGCGATCAGCATTGTGTCGCCGGATGTCGGTGGCGTCGTGCGGGCGCGTGCCCTGGCTAAACGAATCGATGCGCCAATTGCGATCTGCGACAAGCGCCGCGAACGCCCTGGCGAGAGCGAGGTCATGAACGTGATCGGAGATGTGTCGGGGCGCACCTGCATCCTGATCGACGACATTGTCGATTCCGGCGGGACATTGGTGAACGCGGCCAATGCGCTGTTGGACAAAGGTGCAAACGACGTGATGGCCTACATTACGCATGGGGTGCTTTCAGGCGGGGCGGTGGCGCGCATTCAAAACTCAGAGATGAAATCGCTGGTGCTGACTGATTCGATTGAGCCAACCGAAGCGATCCGTGCGGCCCGCAATATCCGGGTCCTGTCCATCGCAGGGCTGATCGGCGAGGCGATCGCACGCACGAGCCGCGAAGAAAGCGTCTCGAGCTTGTTTTACTGATCACTGGTCGAGAGCCGTCGAAGCCGGATTTTTCGGTTTTGATCGATGGAGTTGCTGCAGCCACGAAATGGGCTGCGCAATTGCGGCTTTGACTTGTGCGGCGCAATATGAGAGATACCCATCACCGCCGTTTTCGGCGAGGTGAACGCCCCAGTCGCGTGAAATGCTGTATGAGCGATCAGGCCGTCCTAAATGGCCGCGTCGCACAGCATCACTGCCCGGCGTTTGAAAACCGTCTCCATCCGGTAGCCCAGTCCACGCGGGGCCCGTCCCCTTCGACCCGCAAACCGCGTGCGCCGGTGTTCCCGCGCTGCCGCACGAACGCGGTATTGCGATCATTAAGATACGACAACTTTGACCGTTTCCTTTTCTGAACTCGGACTTGCTAATCCGATCCTCAAAGCGCTTGACGCTGAAAACTATGTCACGCCAACGCCGATCCAAATGCAGGCGATCCCGCCGGCGCTGGAAGGTCGCGACATCTTTGGTGTCGCGCAAACGGGCACTGGAAAAACTGCCGCTTTCGCGCTGCCGATCATTGACCGGCTGCTTGCCGAACGCCAGCGCGCCCCAGCTAAGGGGTGCCGCGCGCTGATCCTGTCGCCGACCCGCGAATTGGCAAGCCAGATCGCAAAGACGTTCCAGGCGCAGGGACGCTTCACGAAGTTGACAGTGACGACGGTGTTTGGCGGCGTCGGCGCCAATCCGCAAATCCGTGCGCTTTCGCGGGGGGTAGACATTCTCGTCGCCACGCCAGGGCGCCTTCTCGACCATATCAGGTCTGGACACTGCGACCTTTCCAATACGGGCATTCTGGTTCTCGACGAGGCGGACCAAATGCTGGACCTGGGGTTCTTAAAGCCGATCCAATCGATTGCGGCCAAAACCTCGCGCGACCGACAAAGCCTTTTCTTTTCGGCGACGTTTCCCAAAGAGATCGAAGTGCTTTCGCGGCAATTGCTGCGCGAGCCGGTGAGCGTGCGCGTTGCACCGGTCGCGACCACCGCAGAACGGGTCAATCAACGCGTGATCCATGTTGAACGCACCAACAAAGGCACCTTGCTGGTTGGGCTGCTCGATGATCCGGCGCTGGTGCGTACGCTCGTGTTCACGCGAACCAAGCGCGGTGCCGATCAGGTCACAAAATTGCTGACGAAAAACGGGCTTAAGGCCGATGCGATTCATGGCAACAAGAGCCAAAATCAGCGGCAGCGCACGCTTGAAGCCTTCCGCGTTGCCAAGATCGACGTTCTGGTCGCGACCGATGTGGCGGCACGCGGGATCGACATTGCCGACGTGAGCCACGTCGTGAATTTCGACCTGCCGGAAGTTCCAGAAGCTTATGTCCACCGCATCGGGCGTACGGCGCGCGCTGGTCGATCGGGCGAGGCGATCTCGCTGTGCGACCCTTCCGAGCGCAAATTGCTTGCGCAAATCGAGCGCACGACCAAGCAAAAGATCCCGTTTGAGCGCCATGTTGCTGCCGCGCGCTTGGCTGATGGCGATCCCAAGCCGGTTGCGGCGGAGGCACATGCATCGGCCCGGCCTTCGCGCAAGACGGATCGTGCCGAAACACGCGACGGCGGCGAACCGGCGAATTTGCGGCGACCACGCCGGCATAAGCCGGGCCAATCAAAACGCCCTGGGTCCGGCGATCAGGCCAACGGCCATCAGCCAACTCAGAAAAATGATCGCAAAGACGGCGCTGCGGCCAAACAGCAGACGGACACGGCTGCGCGCAAGGCCAGACCCGCTGAGGTCAATGCAAAGCGCCCACGTCGCAACAAGAGCAGAACCGGCGGCCAGGGCCAGGGCGGGCATGCGCCACGCAGCAAGCCTGGCGCTGGCGGACAGCGTCGTCACTCAAAGCAAGCCCCGCATCAAGCACAGCGGGAAAGCGCTGAGGCGTAAGCACCGCGCCCACCGCGCGGTTTCAGATCAATTCGGTTTGGCTTTGAGTTGATCTGATATGCGCCTGACGGCGGCTTTCCGCACGGGGCTTGCCGTCCTCGCCAGGGCGCTGTATAGGCGCGGGCTTCCACATCATCTTTGTCGCGGCACCCTTGGAGGCCGGGCAGCGGGCTTTGCGGCCCGTTTTTCATTGGAGACACCCATGGCAGTTGAAGTCATCGACGCAACGCGCCGTGCACGGGCCGGTAAGGGGGCCGCCCGCCAAGCACGCCGCGAGGGCAAAGTCCCAGCCGTCATCTATGGCAATAAAAAAGAACCCGAGATCATCGCGATCAATTCCAACGCGTTGGTCAAGCTCCTCAACCGCGGCAAGTTCCTGTCGACCGTGTTCGACGTGAAATTTGACGACCAAACCGTGCGCTGTCTGCCGCGCGATATCCAGTTCGACGTCGTCAAGGACTTTCCCGTCCACGTCGATTTCCAGCGGATTTCCGATGATGGCCGCATCCGCGTGTCGGTCCCGGTTGAATTCAAGAACCGTGAGACGTCACCCGGTCTTAAACGCGGCGGCACGCTGAATATCGTGCGTCACGAAGTCGAAGTTTGGTGTCCGGCCGACGCCATCCCAAATGCCTTCACCATTGATCTTGGCACCGTCAATATCGGCACCTCGATCCATATTTCTGCCGTGCCGCTTCCGGAAGGTGTGACACCGACGATCACTGGCCGCGACTTCACGGTTGCAACATTGGTCGGCAAAGGCGGGAAGCAGGCTGCCGAGGAAGCTGCAGAGGACGCAGCCGCAGAAGGCTGAGGCCCTGGGCTCGGCTGACCCCAAACCGGCGCCGCCTTGCAACGCACTTTGCGCAACGGCGGCGCAATCGGTTGTGGCGTGGCCAGATTGCCTGGAACGCGGTAATGGGAGAGGCGACGCACACGTCTTGCGCGCGGCGCTCCCGGCCGCCGCATACGCGGAGGCTCTCCATGAAACTGCTCGTCGGGCTCGGCAATCCGGGCACGAAATACGCGCGCAACCGGCATAACATCGGTTTCATGGCGCTCGACCGAATCGCGGAGCAGCATGGCCTTTCGGCTTGGCGCAAACGATTTCAAGGGTTGGCGAGCGACGGCACCATCGCGGGCGAGCGTGTTTTGCTGCTGAAACCTGGCACATACATGAACGAGAGCGGACGCGCCGTCGGTGAGGCTGCGCGTTTCCTCAAGATTGGTATTGCTGATATCATCGTATTCCACGACGAGCTTGATCTTCAGCCGGGCAAACTGCGCATCAAAGTCGGTGGCGGCAACGCCGGCCATAACGGCTTACGCTCGATCACGGCACATCTCGACAACGCTTATACGCGGGTCCGGATCGGGATCGGCCATCCAGGCCGCAAGGATAAAGTCGCCAGCTACGTTCTGCACGATTTCGCCAAGGCCGATCAGGACTGGATCGATCCCTTGCTGGCCACCATTGCCGACGAATTGCCGAGCCTGTTGACCGGTCGCCAGGACCGGTTCCAGACGGCCATCGGGCAGGCCATGGCGGACAGTGATACTGGCAGGCCGGTTGCGACCTCCGACAGGGGCCAACGCGGCGAACCGGAAGATGGCGCAAACCGGCCCAAGCGTCCCTCACAGAGAGACTTGGCGCTCAAGGCCGCCGAGACCGCAGCCTCGCGCCCACGCGCGCCAACGCGCCACCCGGCCGGCGAGCGCCAAGCCAAGAGCCAGACCGCCATGGCCGACCGCTTGAAGGCGTGGCTCGATCGCCGCAAAGACGGTGATGCGTGACATGCTGCCGGGCGCGGTTAAGTATCGGCCGGCGGTCCTTGATCGCGTTGGTGAGGTTGAGCGTTGGCGCGCGGAATGCAACGACGCGGCGGTGGCGGGTGCTGATCCCATACGCGACGCAGGTGTAGCTGAGGTCGGCTCGATCCGGTCATCAAGCGGACCGGCGGCGTCATGCGACCTGGAATTGTTTGCCGCCAACGTGCCATACGACGGCGTAACGGGCCTGATGTTCTGGCCGAATGACGTGCCGGGCTGGGCTTTCCACGGCCAACCCCTCGACGGCTGCGAACCGAGCGACGAAGACATCGTTGCGCGGTCCGCGCAGGCATAACGAACCGAAAGACGCGATCATGGGCTTCAAGATGGGCATCGTCGGCCTGCCAAACGTTGGCAAGTCGACCCTTTTCAACGCACTGACCCAGACGGCTGCGGCGGAAGCGGCAAACTATCCGTTTTGCACGATTGAGCCGAACGTGGGCGACGTGCCGGTCCCGGACCCGCGCCTCGACCGGCTGGCGGCTATTGCCAAGTCCGGCGAAATCATCCCAACGCGGCTCACGTTTGTTGATATTGCCGGGCTTGTGCGTGGTGCGGCGCAGGGCGAGGGGCTTGGCAACCAGTTTCTGGCGCACATTCGCGAGGTTGATGCCATCGCTTATGTGCTGCGCTGTTTTGAAGACGACGATATCACACACGTTGAAGGCCGGATTGATCCACTTGCTGACGCTGAAACCGTAGAGACGGAGTTGATGCTGGCCGATCTTGAAAGCCTGGAGCGGCGGCGGACGGCGCTGGAGAAAAAGGCCAAGGGCAACGACAAGGAAGCGAAAGCAACGATTGAACTTGTCGATATTGCGCTTGGGCTTTTGCGGGACGGCAAACCGGCGCGGCTCGCAGACATTGCGCCCGAGCAAGTCGCGCTTTGGAAATCACTGCAATTGCTCACGGCAAAACCCGTCTTGTACGTTTGCAACGTCGAAGAAACTTCGGCTGGCGGCGGCAATCGGTTTTCCCAAAACGTAAACGATCGCGCGGCGGCGGAAGGCGCGTCGGCCGTGGTCATCTCAGCAAAAATCGAAGCTGAGATCGCGGGCCTGGATGCTGAGGAACGCGCGGAATATTTGTCCGACCTCGGGCTGGAAGAACCCGGCCTGAACCGACTGATCCGCGCTGGATATCAGCTTTTAGAATTGCAGACCTATTTTACGGTCGGGCCGAAAGAAGCGCGCGCATGGACAATCCGGCGCGGCACCAAAGCGCCGCAAGCCGCTGGCGTCATCCATACCGATTTTGAACGCGGATTTATTCGCGCCGAAACGATAAGCTTTGCAGATTATGTCGAACTCAGCGGCGAAGTCGGTGCGAAAGATGCCGGAAAAATGCGCCTTGAAGGCAAGGAATACGTCGTTCAGGACGGCGATGTCATGCATTTCCGGTTTAATACCTGAGATCAATCAGGACCGGGCGAAGACCTCAGTGACGCCTCACTTGGCATGGTCTTGGCGTTGACAGCAACGATCCGCTGAACTGATGCGGGTCGCACGCAATGCCGGCCAGTTTCGCCCCGTTGCCGCGCCGAGCCGTTCCGACCCGGTGGCCGATCACCTCCATCTCCCTCCGGCGGCTCGTCTCCCAGGCGCCACGACCATCATGTCAGGCGGTGGACCAGTTCGACGGCGAGGGTGTCGATGATCTCTTGAACGCTGTTGCGACCGACATCGACATTGTACGCAATAGCGCTTCCGGCGCATTTGGCGAATACGGCACGATCGGGGATGTTGGTCGCGAATGGCACTGCGTCTTCGCCGAAAATGTCGCGGCTGACGCTTGTGAATGCTGCGTGCGCTGCGGTTTCCGCGCTCGACAGATGCTGGCCCGACGTTTTCATGGTCACCGCACCGGCGAATTTCAGCCGTGGGTTGAGATCGACGTTCGCCCAGCTTTTGAGGTCATGAAGCTGGCGCGCAAACGTGTTGATCGACAGACCGTCCAGGATTACCGGCATGATGACGTGCGTTCCCGCCGTCAGCGCATTGACGGTTGCAGCGCTGCGGCGCGGCGGGGTGTCAATCAAGATGAGATCGAACGCACCGCGGATCTCGGGACGGGCCAGATGACGGGCCAAGTTGGTTCGAATGTCACCAACGCTTTCGGTGTCGAGCAGCCAGCGCATGAACAGCCGTTCTTCCAATGACCGCAAGGTTGCAGATGCGGTCAGGACACGCAATCCGGTCAGGCCACCCGGCGCCAGGTCAATAGCGACTTGCCCGATATCGACATTGGCCGCTTCGCCCGAAAGTATCGGATCGACCAGCGAGCGCTCGAACCTTGGATGCCCCGCTGCGCGCAGAAGCTTTTGAGATAGCGCGCCCTGGTCGTCGAGATCGATCACGAGCACGCGCAGGCCGGCTTTCGCGAAATAGGCGGCAAGGTTGGCGACGAGCGTTGTCTTGCCGACGCCGCCTTTCATGCTGGTCGCAACGAGAACCGGGCTGCTGTGGGCGTGGATGGCGTCATGCAAAGCATGATCTTTGATCGGCCCGTGGAACCGCCAGAGATCGCTTGCCTCGCTGGCCAATTGGGCGCGCAGACGTTCGACATGCGCAATGTCGCGCATGGTCTGCTCAAGGTCACCCACATCGCCGCCAATCGCGTCATTGGCCGCGGCAATTGGACGTTGCGGGACAGGCTGCGGCGGCTCTGGTGGGGGCTGCACCGACTGGGCCGGGTTTGCAGGGTCCAGCGGCGGCGGTGCGCTGCGCGGTGAAGGTATGGCCGCCATCGCCAGAGTGACGGGCAATAGCTGCTCGCCAAAGCTGGCTGCGATATCGAACGCGTGGTTGCCGCACACAACGATACTGTCGATTTGGTCGGCCAATGCGGCCAGACCCATCCACGCAAAACAATCGATCATTTCCTGGAGCCCCCGCTCAGCAAGCCCTCGACTCACGTTGTCAAAACCGCTTTGTCAACTGTGCGGCTATGCGTTGTGGATTTCGATCACTTCGACACAAGGATGCTGTTGCATGATCGCGTCGTTGTTTCCCGAGCCCCGCCAACACGTGTCGCATTGGGAATCCTTCGTGCCAGGCGAGACGACCCGCCTTGGCCAAATGACGTTGGATGCCGATGGCCTTTCTCGGTTCGAAACTGCGTTTACCGGCGCTAAGCCTCCACGGGCTG
Source organism: uncultured Hyphomicrobiaceae bacterium (assembly GCA_964579305.1). Lineage (GTDB taxonomy): Bacteria > Pseudomonadota > Alphaproteobacteria > Rhizobiales > Hyphomicrobiaceae > JBCBWG01. Next base: position 6,829 of record CAZOGY010000072.1, on the reverse strand, counting down.
CGTCAATCATGGCGCTTTCAGCCGGCCTCATGCGGCTGATCACCGATAGTCATTTGGCGCAAGCGCAGGGTCTCGGTTCGCCCGGTATCGACGATGTATCACTGCGCGGCGCCGCACAGGCCGGTGACACGCTGACTGCCGACATGACACCGCTGATGCGGCGCCCGTTGGGCTCGCGCCCCGGCGTTGGGCTTGTCATCCTGGACTATCACGTGGTTCAGGCGGCGACTGGCACACCGGTTCTGACGTGGCGCAGCCGGCAGTTCATGGCGATTGCGCAACCTGATGCGGCGGTATCGTCAGGAACCGCGCCTGAGTTGCCGGGTCTGACAATAACGTCGACGTTGATCGCGGATGCCGACGCGGACGCCAATTTGATTGGACATCACAAATTCAGCAGGGACGAAATTCTGGCGTTTGCGACGGATTACGATCCACAGCCGTTTCATCTTGATGATGCGGCCGCAAAGACCAGTCTTTTCGGGGCGCTTTGCGCATCAGGGTGGCATACCTGCGCCGTCGCGTTGCGGATGGTGCGTGACCATGTTGTCCGCACGCGCGCAATAGCCGCCTATCCGAACGCGCCACAAGGCGTCCTGCCGATCCGCTCGCTCCGCGACATCAAGTGGATCCAGCCGGTCTTTGTCGACGATGTGATCAACTTCACGCTGCGATTTGCTGGCGCAAGTGCGGACTGCGAGGGCCAGGCCTGCGACGTGCATATCGTGGACGGTCACCGTCACAGCGGCGCGCCGGTCTTCTCAGCAACGGTCTGGGTTCCGCAGGGGTGACCACCTCGGCCAACAATGCTCCGGGCGGACGAGCCACAAGCCGTCATGACTGGGCGTTGCTGCCGTACGTCTTGAAACGTTCCATGACGTCTGCCATTTCATCATCGGTCAGAGTTTTCGGGCCGCCGAGGGCTAGGACGTGCACATACTGTTCGGCAAGCTGCTCGACTTCGCGGGTGATTTCCAGGGCGTGTTCCATGTCCGAGCCGACCACCGTCAGCCCGTGGTTGGCCATGAGGCAGGCATCGCGTTTGCGCACGCCATCGGCGACGTAGTCAGCTAAGGCCTCAGAGCCGAATGGCGCGTAGGGCACGCACGGGATGTCGATGCCGCCGGCAACCGCGACCATGTAATGGAACGCGGGGATCGGTTCATGGCGGCAGGCAAGGATCGTTGCGTATTTCGCATGCGTGTGGACGACGGCGCTGCGGTCCGGCCTTGCTTGGAAGGCGGCCAGATGAAACCGCCACTCACTCGACGGTTTGCGTTCACTGCGACTGGGTTCGCCGTCAGCCGCAACGAACACGACATCGTCGGGTGTGATGTCGCTATAGTACATACCGGAAGGTGAAATGAGCATGCCGTCGCCGAAGCGCACCGACACATTTCCAGAGCGCCCAGGGGTCAACTGTGAGCGTTCCAAAAGAATGCCTGCGAAGACCACATCTTCGCGTGCGGACATTTCAGCCGCCGTCAACCGCGCGCCCTGTTTCGCCGCCTTCTTCTTGGCGGCTGCCTTGGGCGCCTTCGATTTTTTTGCCGCCGGCGTTCGCGTCGCTTTTGTGCTCGGTTCGCGTGCCATTCAAGACGTTCCTTCGGCTCGCCGTCCCGCATTTGGCGGGGCCCTTGCGTCGGGCCTGTAACACGCCAATCCGTCAAGGAGCAGCACCAATGGCATTTCCATTGCCTGTCACCGTCCTGACCGGATTTCTCGGTTCGGGCAAGACGACGCTGTTAAAAGCGTTATTGGCTGACCCGAGCCTGTCGGGGACGGCCGTCATCGTGAACGAGTTTGGCGAGGTCGGTCTCGATGACGCGCTTGTTGAGGCAGCTGATGAAGAAATGGTGATGCTGCCGTCGGGGTGCGTGTGCTGCGCCGTGCGCGGCGATCTTGTGGCTGCTCTCAAGGCCCTCGCCGATCGCGCCATGGGTGGGGAAATCGGCGATCTCAAACGCGTTGTGATCGAAACCACCGGGCTTGCCGATCCAGCGCCCATCGCCCACACACTGATGACCGATGATGATTTGTTCCGGCTCTATCAGCTCGCCGGGATTGTGGTGACGGTCGATGGAGAATTGGGACTTTCCCAGATCGACAAGCACTATGAGGCGGCCAAACAAATCGCTGTTGCCGACCGTGTGGTGATTACGAAAGGCGACCGGGCTGGGCTTGAGGCAATCGATGCACTCTGCTTGCGTGTCGCGGCTCTCAATCCGGCGGCAACTGTTGTGCACGCAGTGTCTGGCAAGATCGCACCGGCGGCAATTTTCGATGGCGGGTCCGCTTTCGAGCCGGCCGCCTTACGCGATCGCGGCGTGGACTGGCTGTCGGCCGACGCCTATCACGGCGCGCATGGCCACGCCGGTGATTGCTCAGACCCCGGCTGTACGCACCCCGATCACGACCATGATCATCATGCAGCTGCCGGTTCGGCGCAAAAAACCGCGCATGACGCCGCCCATCTCCACGGGGTCCGCTCGTTTGCCATGACGTTCACCGAGCCGCTCGATGGGCGCAAGCTTTCGTTCGCACTGGAGCTGCTACGCTCTGCACATGGCGATAAGCTGCTGCGCTTAAAGGGCATTGTCGCGGTTGCGGGTGAGCCGCTTCCGTTCGTCATTCACGGCGTCCAGCATGTCTTTTACCCGCCAACGACGCTTGAAAGCTGGCCTTGGGAACAGGGCATCAGCAAACTCGTTTTCATCACGAAGGATCTCGATGAGGCCGTCGTGCGCGAAATCCTGATGCCTCTGTTTCATGATCAAGGCGCTCGCGCAGCACAGACCGATTACACCGGCTGGACGGCCGATTAGACTGGTCGGCGCGCAGGTGGCGCGCTTGCGCTGCATCAAGGCGACTGGCCGCGTCGTTTGGTCCTGTCATGCCATCATGGTGCGTCGGAGGACTGGCGATGGAAGATGTCGAAAAACTCCTCAAAGGTACAGTCGACGAACTCGATCGATTACTGAGCGCGAAGAACGTTCTGGCTGCCCCGATCGAAAAAGACGGTGCAACGGTCATCCCGCTGGTGAGTTACGGGTTCGGCTTCGGGGCCGGCGGCGGGGCCGATGCCAAGAAGGGCCAAGGCGCCGGCACAGGTGGCGCCGGCGGCATCAAGCCAATCGGCGCGATCATCATCGACAAGGATGGCGCGCGGGTGGAAAGCGTCCGCGGTTCTTTGAGCAACGCCATTGAAGCCTTCGGCGAGGTCGCGCGCGAGGCGGTCAAGAAATCAACGGACCAAAAGACAGACGGCGAGAGCTGAGGCCGTGCGATGGCGGCTGTCCTCAGTGTGCTCGGCTGGAGCCTTGCGTTCCTTGCATTTGCGGTTTTGGCGGTCCTGATCACGCCTGTATGGATCGGCGTGCGGGTGAAAACAGCACCGCGTCACGTCGAGTTGCTGCTGAGATTTTTCGGCGGATTGACGCCACTGGTATCGCTGCCGCTCACTGGCGGCCGCAAAGCGCGCGGCCAAAATCAACGTGCCGCAGCGCCACGCCGTGGTCGACAGCTCTCGCTTTCGGCCAGGCGCACTTGGCGGGCTTTGGCCGCGGCACCGCAATTGATTGCGGGCCTCCTCAGCGCAATCCACCTCGTGTCGCTTGATATCGATGCCGATATCGGGCTGCCTGATCCCGGCGACACAGGTCAGCTTATGGGGTTGCTCGCGCCGATCCTTTATGGCCGGCCGCCGCGGTCACGCTGCCGCCTACAAATCAGGCCCGATTTCACCGCCCCACGGCTGGAGGGCGATGCATCGCTCATGGTCCGGTTTATCCCCGTCGCATTTGCGCCGCCGATCCTACGGTTCGTTTGGAACGTGTGGGGCCCAGCCCGATGACACTTGAACTTGGCGATATTTGCGTTGTGCGCGGGCACCGGATTGCGGTGGTCAGAAAGCGCGACGTATTCGGGCGGGCCTTTGCGTCCGGCGCAGCGCTTTCCGGCCGTTTAGAGCCGGTTGCCGTTCTCGTGAAACCCGAAACGGCCGATGCCGAAACACAAGCGTTCGACGTGAGCGGCGCCGCTCTAACGCTGGACGAATTTGCCGCGCGCTATCCAGGACTTCTCGAAACCTTTGAACCGGCGCATGAGACATGATGTGTGAATGCGCCAAGATCACAATGTTTGAAAATTGAGCTGTGAGATGGACATAGAAACGAAAAAGGCGGTGCCGGCTTTCACAAAAGCCCTGCACCGCCGTTTCTGGCGACATCTCGCGCGCAGCAAGATTAAATTCAGCCACGCGCCATTTTGCCGACAAACCGATTAGTTGTTCGAGCGATTGTTGTCTGCACGCTCATCATTATCGGCTTCGGCTGGCTGAGACTGCCAACGGCCGTTTGTTTTTTCGAGACCGGCCATCTGTTTGATCTTTTGATCAGACAGCCCCACAAAGTAGCGGCCGTCGCGCTGACGACGCTGCAGATCGCTCATCGTGATCATGACGCGTTTCTCACCCATGCCGAGAAAACCGCCGTGACCAAGAATGATCGCAGGTGCTTGCGATGAGTCGATCGAGAAAACGACATCTTCGATTTCGCCGATTTTCTCATTCGATTGCGACGAGTACACGTTTTTGCCGATCACAGTGTTTGCCGACATCCGTTGGCGATTTTCGCCGGCCTGTTCGATCGAACCTGTCGTGCGCGGCGCATCATCCTGACCGGTCACAGCACGCTTCGCGCTGTTCACCATGCGCTCAGCGGTCTGGGCGACATCGCTGCGATCATTCGAAGCGTTGCGGTTGCGATCGTCAGAGGCGTTGCGGCGGTCCGAGCGGCGTTGGCGGTTATTGTCCGCTTCGGCAGCAGTGGTGACCCAACGGCCGTTGCGCTTTTCCAGACCTGGCTGGTTCTGGATTTCGCGATCGCTCATGGCGACGAAATGGGTTTCGCCGTTCTGACCGACCATGACTTCATTCAGCGCCAGTTTGATGCGCTTTTCGCCCATGCCCAGGAAACCGCCGTGGCCAAGAATGGCTGCTGGCTGATTACCGCCAAAGACCAGGTCTTCGACTTCGCCAACCGATTTGCCGGACGTGCTGGAATAAAGCGTCGTCCCGATCAGCGAGTTGATCGAGAATTCGCCGTCCTGCTCCATCACGGGTGTCGCATTGCGAGCCATGCGGACGCGTCGACGCTCAGATTCGCTCAATTGCGTTTCTTCGCCGTTGCCGTCGCCGTTACGGTTTTGCGCGTTTTGACGATCGTTACCGCGGTTGCGATTGCGGTTTTGCGCGTTCTGGCGGTTGGTTTGGCGATTGCCATCTTCGCGCATGTTGCCTTCTGGCAGATCCTGCGCGACTTCGACCAGTTCCATGCAGGCATCTTCGTAACCGGCATTGGCCAGGATCACCGCGGCCTGACGCAGGCGGCGCACATCGCGGCCGCTCATATTGGCGTCGCTCATCGCCTGTTGGTCGATATTTGCAAAAGCTCCACGCAAATCGCTTGCGCAATCCGCATGGGCGTGGGTTGAGAATAATGCGATTGGAGCAATGGCTCCGAGAATCGCGAGACGATTCACTCTCATGGACTTACACCCTTTTCGTTGAATACTAAGCGCGCCGAGTAACGGCGGCTGGTGTTGAAAAGGATCGACCAACCTTTTGTTCCTGCAAAAAATAATTTTTGTCGCGGGAACGATCAGGTCCTGTCAGCGTTGCGCCGCGCTGCAATGTAAATCGATATGTCGGCGGTGACGGGAATGCGACCGTACTGTGATTGTCTGAGAGCGGGCTGTGTGCTTCACCCGTTGCACAATATTGCGATCAAGCCGTGTTGGTTCATGGGTAATGGCGTGCAGGATCGATCCGCATTGGCATTAACACTCAGACTTCCGTAAGGCTTGCGCAAGCTATTCTGGCCAAGCGCTGGTGCGCCAGATGCGTGACCTGCTGCGGCCTCCTATTTGAGGCCAGATAGCGCATGGCGCCCACGCCGCAGCTCGCGAGACTTGTTATGAGACAGCACAGTGCAAAGAGCGGGAAAGAAACGCAGCAGCGATCGCGAATCGGCATCGCACTGATGGCTGCGCTTTTCGTTTTATGTGCCAGCACCATTGCTTTTTGGCTGCTTACGACTTTGGGGCTTATTTACGCTTTGGCCTGTGCAACGCCGATCACCGTGGTCGTGGCGTGCGGTGTTGTTCTCGTTGAACCTGTTGCCGACGTTTTTGCTGCGATCCTCGACGCAATCGTAGCGCTTTGCGCTGCAATCGCAGAGGCGATCGGCGCAGTCATTGCCGTCCTCCTTGCAGCGGTTGCAGCCGTATTCGGCATTTTTGGAGGCTGAGGAGATCATGGACGGTTGGTTTGCGGCTTCGGCCCCAAAGCGCATCCGGCAGAAGCGATGTTACCCAACGTCGGGGTAGAGCCGCTTCAGGCCTTCGGCGCTGGCGTCGGTAACGCCACGTTCGGTAATAAAGCCGCTGACGAGCCGGGCTGGCGTGACGTCAAATGCCGGGTTGGCGGCAGGCGAACCTGGGGCGGCGATGTCGACGGTGACAACGCTTCCGTCTTCAAGCCGTCCCGTCAGCGCCAGGACCTCGCGGTCCGAGCGCTCTTCGATCTCGATGGCGAAACCGTCGTCGGTTTCCCAGTCGATGGTCGTGTAGGGTAGAGCGACATAGAACGGCACACCGTTGTCCTTGGCGGCCAGAGCTTTCAGATAGGTCCCGATCTTGTTGGCGACGTCGCCGTTGGCGGTAACGCGATCGGTGCCGACGATGACGAGATCGACCTGGCCGTGTTGCATCAGATAGCCGCCGGCGTTGTCGACCATGCCGAGGCCCCAATGGGCTGGCATGCGGCCGA
>CAZOGY010000071.1:1780-19349 GCA_964579305.1 uncultured Hyphomicrobiaceae bacterium | reverse complement strand
GGCGGAGATACCGCGTTTCAGGAAAGCCGCGAAGGCCACGCTTGATCGCACCGCTCAAGCGTGTCGCATGAAATGCGCCTCCCTTTAGCTCTGTTGCGCTCACGGGTCGCTTTGCGGCCTTGGAGCGTGAATCCGATTGGATGCGACATGCATGAGTTGAGCCCCGCCAACTGCGCCCACCGGTTCCTAGTGCGTTACGACCTCAGCCCACTTGCCGCCACCCGCGCCGATGATTAACCGTTATTCACGCACACGGGACGCGGCGAGCTGGTTGACGTTCACCAGGGAGCGGGCGCCCGCGTGAGCGCAACAGCCTCCGACATGAGCGAATACGCCCCAGATGCTGCCCAACGACACCACGACACTTGCATTGATCGCGTGCTTGTTTGGCTATGTGTTCGGGTCCGTGCCGTTTGGTCTATTGCTGACCCGGGCTGCCGGACTGGGGGACATCCGCGCGATCGGCTCTGGCAATATCGGTGCCACAAACGTGCTGCGCACCGGCAACAAGGGCCTCGCGGCCGCAACCCTGATCCTTGACGCGCTCAAAGGCACCTTCGCGGTCGTCTGTGCTTGGTACCTGTTGAAAGCTTTCGTCGGCCAGGAAGCGTTGGTGCCGCCGATTGCCGATGCCGGCGTGAAAATCGTGCTAGAATTGCCGGACTCTGACTTGCTGCCATTTGCCGTGGCGGCCGGCTATGGCGCGTTCTTGGGCCACCTTTACCCAATTTGGCTTGGCTTTCGCGGTGGCAAGGGCGTCGCAACCTACATCGGTGTGCTGATCGGGTTATTCTGGCCCGCGGCGTTGGCTTTCTGCGGCATCTGGCTGGCCATGGCGGTCGCCTTTCGATACTCCTCGCTGTCGGCACTGATAGCAGCTGGATTGGTGCCGATCGCGACCGCGCTTTTGGGTTCGGTGCAGCTTGCGCTGCTTCTGGTCCCGCTCAGTTTGGTCCTGATTGCCAAACACCACGCCAATATTCAGCGGCTATTGGCCGGCCAGGAGCCAAAAATTGGTGCCAAAGCCTGACCAACCGGCCGATCCCAATCCGCCCCAGATTGATCAGTCCGGCCCGCGCGCGCAGTTTCAGCCCGCGCCCTTGCCAACAGCCCAATTGAGCCATCGCGAGCGCATCGCGTGCTTGCGGCTTGCCCGTTCAGAAACCGTCGGCCCGGCGACCTTTCGTGCCCTGATCAATCGCTTCGGCGGCGCAGAAAATGCCCTAAGTGCCCTGCCCGAACTCGCCCGCCGCGGTGGCCGCCGCCTTGCGCCTCGCGTCCCTGCGATGGCGCAGGCCGAAGCCGAACTCGCCGCCGCCGACGCGATTGGCGCAACGCCCGTCTTCACGATCGAGCCCGGCTATCCACCCGGTCTTGCGGCGCTCGATATGCCGCCACCGATGATTTACGCGCGCGGTCATCTCGCCTTGGCAACCCGGCCGGCCGTGGCGATCGTCGGCTCACGCGATGCATCCCCCAACGGTGTGACACTTGCCCACAATCTCGCCGCCGACCTCGGCCGCGCGGGTCTCGTTGTAACTTCAGGCCTTGCACGCGGCATTGACGGCGCAGCCCACGAAGCCGCTCTCGCCAGCGGCACCATCGCCGTCGTGGCCGGCGGCCTTGATGTGATCTACCCGCCCGAGCACGCGCAATTGCACGCCGCCATTGCGGCCGGCGGTTGCATCATTACCGAACACCCTGCCGGATTCCGGCCGCGCGGCCGCGATTTTCCACGCCGCAACCGCCTGATTTCCGGACTGTCACTTGGTGTTGTGATCGTGGAAGCGGCCGCGCGCTCAGGCTCTTTGACAACGGCGCGTTTTGCCGGCGAGCAAGGTCGCGAAGTCTGTGCAGTGCCCGGCCATCCGCTCGATCCGCGCGCCGCAGGAACCAACGCCCTGATTAGGAATGGCGCCACACTGGTGCGCGATGGTGACGATGTCCTGGAGAGCCTGCGCGCGTCCCTTGGCACTGACGGCGCCTTTCGCGATCTTGCCGTGCCGTATGACGCAGGCCTGTGCCCATCAGCCCAGGCTCCCGCCGATATTGATCATGCCACGCCCGATCACGATCCTGGCGATCCGCGCACAACCGCGCTGCCTGGCCGCCAAACGCTGGACACCGACGCCAACCTGGACACGAGCACTGCGGCCCGCGACCGTGTCTTGCGCGCCCTGAGCCCGTCGCCGTCGCATGTCGATTCGATTGCGAAAGCTGCCGAAGTGAGCCCGCGGGAGTTGCAGATCATCCTGCTAGAACTGTCGCTTGCCGGCCGCATCAGCCACTTGGGCGCACAGCTTGTCGCGCTGAACATCACGCGCTCTTAACGGTGTCCGAATAGGCTCGTGCGCGCGCCGCGCGACCTGCGCAACTGCCGCAATGACGGCCAGCAGCGATCCGCTCAGCGCGGCTAACGTTTGACACCCCACGGGCGTTCACCCATTTTCCAGCGTCATTGGGCGCTGCAAAACCGACGGCAAGATCGGGACGGCACCCTGATAATGACCGCCGAACCGCGGGGCACCGTCCCGACGGACAACAAGGACCGGCGCTACGATCATGAACGTATTGATTGTCGAATCGGCTGCGAAAGCGAAAGCAATCAACAAGTATCTCGGCAGCGATTACAAGGTGATCGCCTCGTATGGGCACGTCCGGGATCTGTTGGACAAGAATGGCTCGGTTGATCCCGACAACGGCTTTGCCATGGTCTGGGAAACCGACGGCCGATCGCAAAAAGTGATCAAGGAGATCACAACGGCCCTCAAAGGTGCCGACAAACTGATCCTGGCGACCGACCCTGACCGCGAAGGCGAAGCCATTTCGTGGCACCTCCTCGACATCCTCGGCAAAAAGAAAGCCCTGAAGGATCTCGCGGTCGAGCGCGTCACGTTCAACGCGGTGACCAAACCCGCCGTGCTCGCCGCGTTGCAGGAACCGCGCGAGATCGACTCACCGCTGGTCGACGCCTACTTGGCACGCCGGGCGCTGGATTATCTCGTGGGCTTCACGCTGTCGCCGGTTCTCTGGCGCAAACTGCCCGGCGCGCGCTCTGCCGGTCGGGTGCAGTCGGTCGCATTGCGCCTCGTTTGCGACCGGGAAGCCGAAATCGAAGCCTTCAAATCAGAAGAATACTGGTCGATCGAGGCGGCCCTGCAAACGGCTTCCGGCGACGACGTGAAAGCGCGCTTAAGCGTGGTCGACGGCAAGACGCTCAAACGCCTGGATATCAAGGACGGCGACACCGCCAACGCGATCAAGGCCGCGATCACCGGTGGTGCGTTCAAGGTCGCAAGCGTCGAAACAAAGCCAACGCGCCGCAATCCAGCTCCGCCGTTCACGACGTCCACGCTGCAACAGGAAGCTTCCCGCAAGCTCAACTTTTCCGCCAAGCAGACCATGCAGGTCGCGCAGCGCCTCTATGAAGGCGTTGACATCGGCGGTGAAACGGCTGGCCTGATCACCTACATGCGGACCGACGGCGTGCAAATCACGCCGGACGCGGTATCGGCTTTGCGCACGCAGATCGCGAATGACTTCTCACAAAGGTATCTGCCCGAGACACCGCGATTTTACAAAACCAAAGCCAAAAACGCGCAGGAAGCGCACGAAGCGATCCGCCCCACCGATTTCAAGCGGCGCCCGAAGGACGTGGCCCGCTATCTGGAGAAAGACCAGGCGGCGCTCTACGAGTTGATCTGGAAACGTGCCGTCGCAAGCCAGATGGCGTCCGCGCAACTTGAGCAGACGACGGTTGAAATCACCGTTCAGGGCAAAGATGGCAAGCCCTATGGGCTGCGCGCGACGGGGACAGTGACCGTCTTCGACGGCTTCTTGACGCTTTATGAGGAAGGCCGCGACGACGCCGAGGACGAGGCCACGCGAAAGTTGCCGCCGCTGACCTCCGGCGACGCCTTGCAAGACCGCGAGATTGTCGCCAATCAGCATTTCACGCAGCCGCCACCGCGTTACACCGAAGCGACGCTCGTCAAAAAGATGGAAGAACTTGGGATCGGTCGTCCATCGACGTACGCGTCGACGCTGGCGGTTTTGCGCGACCGTGAATATGTGCGCCAAGAACAAAAACGCCTGATCCCGGAAGATAAGGGCCGGCTGGTCACCGCCTTTCTTGCAAGCTTCTTCCAGCGCTATGTCCAATATGACTTCACAGCAAGTCTCGAAGAGCAGCTTGACCTGATTTCGGATGGCAAGCTCGACTGGCAACAGGTTCTAGCGGAATTCTGGCGCGATTTTACAGCGGCGATCGATGAGACGAAGGAACTTCGCGTTGCCGATGTGCTCGAAGCGCTCAATGAAATCTTGGGCCCGCACGTCTTTCCGCCAAAAGAAGATGGCGGTGATCCGCGGGCTTGCCCGGCATGCGCGGCCGGTCGCTTAAGCCTCAAGATCTCCGGCAAGTTTGGCGCGTTCGTTGGCTGCTCCAACTATCCCGAATGCCGCTTCACACGGCAATTGTCTCAATCGGGCGAGGACGCCGCAGCAGCCTCGCTCGATGGCAAAGTTTTGGGATTTGATCCCGACACCGGTGAAGAGATTACCTTGCGGATGGGTCGCTTCGGCCCATATGTGCAACGTGGCGACACCGGCCCTGACGGAGAAAAGCCCAAACGAGCCGGTATTCCAAAGGGCATTGACGCTGGCGACGTCGACCTGGAATTCGCGCTGAAATTGCTTAATCTGCCGCGCGAGGTTGGCCTGCATCCCGAGACGGGCAAACCCATCGAAGCTGGCATTGGCCGGTACGGCCCGTTTGTCGTCCACGATGGTAAGTTCGCCAATCTGGAAAGTGTCGACGATGTTTTTGAGATCGGCCTCAACCGGGCCGTCACGGTAATTGCGGAAAAGGCCGCGCGTGGCGGCGGTCGGTTCGGACAGACCGCGGCAAAAATCAAAGAGCTCGGCGAACACCCCAAGGAAGGCGGTCAAATCGAGGTACTCAAAGGGCGCTATGGCCCTTACGTGAAACACGGCAAGATCAATGCGACCGTGCCCAAGGATCTCGACCCCGCCGCGTTGACCGTCGAACAAGCTGTTGAGCTCATCGCCAAACAGGCTGAAAAGGCAGGCGCCAAGAAAAAGGCACCTGCCAAAAAAGCCGCTGCGCAGAAGACCCCGGCGAAAAAGGCCGCCGCAAAGAAAACCGCTGCTGCTGGCGACGCCTCGAAAAAGACCACTGCAAAAAAGCCCGCGACCAAAAAAGCTACGCCGAAGAAAGCTGCGACCAAAAAGGCAGCATCGAAAAAAACAACTGCGGCACCTGCTGTGGCGCCGGCCGATGACGAGGCACCGTTCTAATGCACATGGTCTGACACAGGCCGTTTGTTTGCCAGATCCGGTGCCCGAACTCAGCCCCGCTGCAAAGCACGGACATAACGCTTTTTTCGAGTGTTGCTTGGCCGGATTAAAGGACACGACATGGCAAGACGCGCCTCGCGACAATCCGATTTGGAACGCAGCGCGCTGCCGACCAAAGATGAAATCCTGGACTATGTTCAATCGACACCAGGCAAAGTCGGCAAACGTGAAATCGCAAAAGCTTTCGGCGTCAAGGGCGGCGACCGCATCGCCCTGAAGACCTTGCTTGCGGAAATGGCGGACGCCGGCCTGATCGCGGGCAACCGCAAGGCCATGAAGGCGCGTGGCGCAATCCCGCCCGTCACGGTGCTGGAAATCATCGACCGGGATCGCGACGGCGAACTGATTGCCGAACCGGTGACGTGGGACGACGCCGAGGGCGACCGGCCACGCGCATTGGTCATTGAGGTCGAAGCGGCCACGCCCGCGCGATCGGGAAGCAAACGGTCCGGCGTCGATCGCCCGCTCGGGATTGGCGACCGGATCCTGGCCGAAGTGCGCCGAAGTGCGGATGACGATGGCGTAGATCTTCCCTACATCGCCAGCCCAATGAAGCGGCTGGCGCGCGAAAAAACCCGCCAGATCGGCATCTACCGCGCAACCAAACGCGGCGGTGTGATCGAGCCGGTTGATCGCAAAGCCTTGCGCGAGTGGCAGATCTCGCGCGACGACGCCAAAGACGCCTCAGATGGCGATCTGGTCCGCTTCGAACTTGTGCGATCAGGCCGCTTTCACACGCCAAGAGCGCGCGTTGCCGAAGTCATCGGCAACCCCACCGACCAACGCCAGATCAGCTTGATCGCCGTCCACGCGCACGGGATACCCGACGAGTTCCCAGAATCAGTATTGGCCGAATTGGACGACTTACCCGCGCTCACATCGCAAGGCCGCGAGGATCTGCGCCAACTTCCCCTGATCACAATCGACCCCGCCGATGCGCGCGACCACGATGATGCCGTGCACGCGCGTCTCGATGACGACCCCAAAAACCGCGGCGGCGTCATCGTCACTGTCGCCATTGCAGATGTGGCCTACTACGTGCGGCCCGGCAGCCGTCTGGATCAGGAAGCGCTGCGGCGCGGCAACTCGTGCTACTTCCCCGATCGCGTCGTGCCGATGCTGCCCGAGCGGATCTCAAACGACTTGTGCTCGCTGCGCGAAAACGAAGACCGCCCATGCTTGGCTGTGCGCATGGTATTTGACGCGCAAGGCAACAAACGCGGACACAAGTTCATGCGCGCGCTCATGCGCTCGCACTGTAAGCTGAGCTACGAAGAGGCCCAGCGCGCTTTTGACGGCAACGCCGACGACAAGACTTTCCCGCTGCTAGAAAACGTTTTGGGTCCGCTCTGGGCCGCATATGGCGTCTTGTCTCACGGGCGCAATCAACGTGCGCCGCTTGAGCTTGACCTGCCAGAGCGCAAGGTGCGCGTCGGCGAAGATGGTCAGGTTGCCGAAATCCACGTGCCGCAGCGGCTTGACGCACACAAGCTCATCGAAGAGTTCATGATCCAGGCCAACGTCGCGGCCGCCGAAACGCTGGAGGCGGAAAAGCATCCAGCCGTTTATCGCGTGCACGACCAGCCCGGTCAGGAAAAACTGAACGGTCTGCGCGACTTTCTCGACACGCTGAAAATGAAGCTGCCGCCCGGCAATGAATTGCGCCCAGTGCATTTCAACAAGATCCTGTCAGAGGCAAAATCGCTGCCGGTGCCTGATCTCGTCAACGAGGTGGTGTTGCGGTCCCAGAGCCAGGCCGTCTACGACACCGCCAATATCGGCCACTTCGGCCTGAACCTGCAGCGCTATGCGCATTTCACATCGCCCATCCGCCGCTATGCGGATTTGTTGATCCATCGCGCCTTGATCACCGCACTTGACTTCGGCCCCGATGGCATGCCGCGTCATCACCATGCCGACTTACGCCGGATTGCCCAGGAAATTTCAGACTTGGAGCGCCGCGCGATGGCAGCAGAGCGCGAGACCATCGACCGGCTCATCGCCGCTTACCTCGCCGATCGGGTCGGCGCGACATTCCAAGCGCGCATCTCCGGCGTCACGCGCAGCGGCCTGTTCGTGCGCCTTGAAGAGACCGGGGCTGACGGCTTCATTCCAATTTCAACGCTCGATGGCTTTTACACACACGCTGAAGCGCAGCACGCCTTGATCGCCCAGTCGTCCCGCACAGGTTACGCACTTGGCGACCGCGTCCAGGTCAGGCTTGTCGAGGCGATCCCGATGGCGGGCGCTTTGCGGTTTGAGATGATGAGTGACGGGCGCAAGCTGTCGGCCACCTCCAACCGCGCAGGTCCGGGTCGACGCCGCATCCGGCGGACGACCGCACCACGCATGCGCAAACGTTAAAGCGCTGCGGGAATACTGGCCGAACGAGAGACCGCCCCATCTGCTTGCGCGACCCGGTGCGGGCAATGCCAAGTCTGGCAGGGGCAAGGTCCCGGCCGTAAGGGGCGACAAATGGACAGGCAGCCTCCGGCCGGTCATCGGCCTAGGGTCGCGGCTGCAAACCCGATCTGAAATGCGCCGCTGCGCCCCATGGAAACGCCCCAATGCCGGTCACGACATCGCAAACGCCTCCGCCGCGAAACTGGTCACAGGCCATGTGGCGTGGCTTCTTTGGCGCATGCCCTTCTTGTGGCACCGGGCGTCTTTTCGGCTCGTACTTAAAGGTGTCGGACACGTGTGCGTCGTGCGGCGAAGCCCTGCACCACCACCGCGCTGATGACGCGCCGCCCTATTTCACCATTTTCATCGCCGGTCACGTCATTGTCGCTGGCGTCCTGGCGTTGGAGCAATCGGTTGCGCCACCGCCATGGGTGCATCTGGTCATCTGGTTGCCCTTGACGGTCGTGGTCTGCTTGGCGCTGCTGCCCCGGATCAAGGGCGCGCTTGTCGGCCTTCAGTGGGCGTTGCGTATGCATGGCTTCAGCGGCGAAGATGATCGCGTGCCCGATCCCGCCAGCAGTCGCGGCGCTTGATCGAAACGGCTTCGTGTTGCGGCATAGCAGCCCGGCAAATCCGCGTCGCAAGGGGGCGCGGCGGCGCGTGCAAGGCGGACATGCCGCAAGCAGCTTCCTATGACGAAGCAAACCAGCTTCGCTGGAATCGGGCCAACCGCTATACTCGCGGCGGACCTCCTTTGATTTGGCTTCCGCTTTTGAGGTAGACGAGCTTGAGCGAGACGAAACCCGACCGCCCGCGCGATGCCGCCTCTGTCTTGGTGTTTGATCGCTCAAGTGGAGAAATGCGTGTCCTCATGGGCCGGCGCCAGCCAACCCAGGTCTTCATGCCTGGGAAATTTGTGTTCCCTGGCGGACGCGTTGATCCCGAAGACAAGGATGTGGCCAACGCCTGCGCCATTGATGACCGCGAGAAATTCAAACTCCTGGCAGAGATGAAGGGCACCACAAGCGATGCCCGCGCTGCTGCTCTGCCGATGGCGGCCATCCGAGAAGCCTTCGAAGAAGCCGGTGTGATCATTGGTGCCCGGCAAGGCGCCAGAACCGTCGAAACGTTTCAGTTTTCCGCCGGCCCGCTGCCCCAGCATCCAACATGGCAAGCCTTCTGGCAAACCGCCCACCTGCCACGTCCTGAAACGCTGACCTTCTTTGCCCGCGCCATCACGCCGCCAGGACGACCCCGCCGCTATGACACGCGCTTTTTCTGCGTCGACCGGCGCGATGTGTCCGATCAGGTCGCCGCCTGCGACGGCGAGTTATCGGACTTGGGCTGGTATACGCTTTTGGAAATCGAAAGCCTTGACTTGGCGCCGATCACCAAAGTCGTGCTAGATGAGTTCGCCGAGCGTCTGGCCACAGCCCCGCTCGGCCCTTCCGACTTACCAATCCCGTTCTATTACCAAAACCGCGGCACGTTCCATCGTGACTTGCTCAGGCTGGCAAATTAAGCCGCACACGCGTGCAACAACCTTGGCAGGACGCCGATCGGCGAACTGGCGCGATTGTCAGCAGCACGCTTGACATCCCAGCCGCGGCATCTATCTTCCCGCGCCTGCGTCCACGCCACATCACACCAGGATATCACGATGGCTAAGCCAGTCGTCCAAAAGATCAAGCTTCTGTCGACGGCCGGTACGGGCTTCTTCTACGTCACGAAAAAGAACCCGCGTACGGTGACCGAAAAGCTTTCTCTGAAGAAGTATGACCCGATCGCGCGCAAGCACGTCGAGTTCAAAGAGACCAAAATCAAGTAATTATCGGCAGCTCGTCGGTCATCCAACGCTCCGGCGTTCTCTGCCCTGTGCCGATGAAAAGGCCAGAGGTATGAACCGCAGCCGGCAGCGGGGTAGATCCGACGCGATACACCCTCTGGCCGCAGCCGAACGCAGCGCCGAAGAGGGCGTTGGCGCTGCTACGGCAGCCAAATTGCGCGCATGTCAAAAACTCGAAAAGCCCCGGGACGCAGCCGAAGCGCCCCGCAACCAAGCGCGCGATCATGTTCAACTGAGCAAAGTCAACCAAAAAATCAAGTAAAAACACGTTTCAGAATATTGACATCAACGCGATTCGTGCGTTGCAGCAACAACAGTCTAATTTCGCCATGAGAGCATAATCACGCTTCACACCGGCGGATTCTCAAAACATCGCGCTTCCAGTGGCGGTATTCACACCGTTCATGCGGCGTCTGCCATCACCCGATTGCGGCCTTCGCGTTTGGCGGCCAGCAGGGCATTGCCGGCACGACGGAATAGGGTTGCAGGCGAGTCGTCATCGAACTCTAAAATTGCAAGGCCAACGCTTGTCGTCACGTTGATCGACTGCCCCTCGTCCCCGGTAAAAGGACGCCCGGCAATTTCACCGCGCAAGCGCTCTGCGATTTGATAGGCCGTTTCGAGAGGCGTGTCGGGCATCACGATCACGAACTCTTCGCCGCTATGCCGGCACGTCAGGTCAACACCGCGCGTGTTTTCCTTCAATCGTTCAGCAAACTGTCGCAAAACGCTATCGCCGGCCTGATGACCATAGGTGTCGTTAACGGCTTTCAGACCGTCGATATCGACCAAAATCACCGACAAATGGCTGTCGCCTTCGAATGCACGGGCGATCAAGGCTTCCAGGTGGGTTTCAAGGTAGCGCCGGTTATGGAGCCCCGTCAGCGGATCCATGAGCGCCAGCGCCACGCTATCGGCCAGGCGGTGACGCAGGTGATCGGTATGACGCTTGCGCCGGATCTGAGTGCGCACGCGGGCCAGCATTTCGTTACGATCCACCGGGCGCATCAGATAGTCGTTCACACCCAAATCAAGGCCGCGCAGCAAACGCGCCTCATCGCCGTCGTCAACGAGAATGATCAGCGGCAGATGCCGGCTGGTTTCATTCGCCCGCAACTCGCTGCAGATCGCCAAGCCATCGTCATGCCGTAACCCGAGACTGACCAAAACAAGATCATAAGCATGCGTAGCAATGGCACGTTTGACGCCAACGCCATCAGCAACGACGTCATAGGCCTGTGGTCCGTCAAGCGCTTTGGCAAGGCGCGTAGCTGATCGCACCTGGTCATCGACGATCAAAATCCGCGCTTCGCCTTGGCCCGTGCCAACGTCATCGGGCAGCTCGTCGGGCACGCCGAGCTGGCCGCTCGTTTGCGCACGCAACTTCATTTCGTCGTTCAGGACTTTGAGACGTGCCAGGTTCTTCACGCGCGTGATCAGCGCAATGTCGTCCACCGGTTTTGTCAGGAAGTCGTCGGCCCCCGCTTCAAGCCCTTGCAACTTGTCTTGCGGCTGGTCGAGCGCCGTGACCATAATCACCGGGACATCTTGCGTCGACGGCTGGCTCTTGATCCGCTGGCAAACTTCAAAGCCGTCCATGCCCGGCATCATGACGTCGAGAAGCACCACATCGACGCGTTCGCGCGCGCAAATGTCCAGGGCTTCCTGGCCATTGAATGCACTGATCGTCTCAAAATGCTCAGCATGCAAGCGCGCCTCGAGCAACTTGACGTTGGCGAGCATGTCGTCAACCACCAGAACGCGCGCCGTCATGTTTAGGTCCTACGTTGACAATCCACGTCTTGCCCGCGCCGTGCTCAGGCGCAAGAGGCCGTTGGGACGCCGGCGAAGTGGCGGATTGTTTCAATAAAGTGGCCGACCGAGATCGGCTTTGAGATATAGGCCTCGCACCCGCCCTGGCGGATTCGCTCCTCATCGCCTTTCATCGCGAAGGCTGTGACAGCGATCACGGGGATGTCGCGCAGCTCGTCATCGTCCTTGAGCCACTTCGTCACCTCCAGCCCCGAAACCTCCGGAAGCTGAATGTCCATCAGGATCAAGTCCGGGCGATGTGTGCGTGCCAATTCCATCGCTTCCATGCCGTTACGCGTTTGCAGCGTTTCAAAGCCATGGGCATCCAGAAGATCGTGGAAGAGCTTCATGTTCAGCTCATTGTCTTCCACGATGAGAACGGTTGGCCGGGCCAGCTTTGCCATCACTTCGGTCTTCCCACTTGGTCGTGCGGCCCGCGTCAGTGTCCGGCCGCTCGGTCATCTGGGTCTTGGCCGTCGCGGCCCGCCCGACACGCAGCGCAGCGAACTGCGTTGCATCAACATGCAACGATTCGGCGCAACGTGCGTGTCGACGACTATGCAGGATTGGGGCTACCAACAGCTTAAACGGCGTTGAGGCTGGCCTATGCGCGGCGATCGGCAAGGCTGCACCAGCGCGACAGGCGCAAAAATCGACATTTGGAAGGCGAACGCGAGCATGCGCAAACGATCGGTCGAGGCAGCAGAAACCCTTGCACTCCAAGGCTTGGCCTTCCTCGCCGCCGAACCGGAACGTCTCGGCCCCTTCCTTGCCGAGACCGGCGTTGGCCCTGCAGACCTGCAAGCGCGCGCCAGTGAACGCGAAACCCTGATCAGCGTTCTCGACTGGTTGCTGGCCAATGAATCGCTTCTGCTGGTGTTTGCGGCCGACCGCGGCATTCCCCCCGAAGACATCCTGCCCGCACGCCACGTCCTCAGCGGCGAACTCAGCGCGGACTAGATGTTCAGTCCCGCAATCGGGCGCGCCAGCCACGTTGAGGATCTATTGCGTGCACTTCACCGGCGGCAGCAACGTGAGCGAGCTCAAGCGCCCCTTCAGGGAAAACGTGCCGTAATCGAAGATCAGCCGCCGCGAAATTCCGTTCTCGAAAAATACGAATGCCACCTCGTAGGTCGGCACGGCGTCATCGCGATCCTCAGACTTGTCAAAATAGCTCAACGACATCGGCCACGCACGAAGATTGGCTAGTTTCTCCGCCTCGGGCACCGCGCGCATCGCGGCTTTGGCCTGCTGCGATAATTCGGGCCCGATCGCGGCGGTTGTTGCGTAAATCTTATCACCCTTGTCGGATCCATCGTAGACGTCGGAAGCAAAAATCCGCTTTCCACTCTGCGCTGCCTCGATCAGCTTGATTGAGTGCTCGATTGGGAACAACGCCCGGGTGTCAAGCGCAAGCGCCTTGGCCGTTGGTGCATTGAGCTGGATGCGCAACGACCGGCTTTGGCCCGACTTTTCGCGAAAGCGCGCTGATCCCTTCGTTGTCTCAGACAGCCGCCTGTCACGAAAGTTTTCCGTCTCAAACCGGAAGTTCCGACTGTCGGCGCCCTCGACAAACGTCGAGCGCAAATCACTGACCGATGTCTCGCCGTCGTTGTTCGACGATCGTGTCACCATGCGCATTTTCTGTGTGAAACCTGCGCAAGTGCTTCCGGACAATTCATAGACCATGCGGCCGCTCAATTCGACGATCCCGGCGCCGACACTGGACCCATCGAGCATGATTTCATACACCGCACGGTGTGGCTGCAGTTTGATGTCGGTTGCTTGGGCACGGGCCTGCAAAACCATCAAGCCACTTCCGGCACCAAGCGCGGCCAAACACGCGATCCCAATGGCTGCCGCAGACGACCGATCGAAACGGAACATGCGATCTGGCCTGCGGCGTCCGCTCACAGCTTGCATGGTGCTCCCAAAGTCCTTTTTTGCATGTGTCGGCGCCAAACCTAGCACGTTGCCCCAGTTCGAAAAGCGGCAGTGGCGCCTCACCCGTCAGCTAAGCTGGCCCGTTATGTCGCATCCGGTAACCGCCGCGACAGCCAGGCGATCTGGACAAGGATGGAACCACCATGGCGATGACAGGTGACCGTGACAGCCGAATGCGCCAGATGCTTGGCCCAGTCGCCCATCGCGGTTTGCACAATGTTGCGGCCGGCGTCATTGAGAATAGCCGGTCCGCTTTCGCGGCGGCCTTGGACGCCGGCGTTGGCATTGAGTGTGATCTTCAAAAAAGTGCCGACGGCGAAGCAATGGTTTTCCATGATGCCACGCTGGACCGCCTCACCGATGCGACAGGACCCGTCAACTCACGCACCGCACAAGAATTGCAAGGGCTGGTGTTGTCTGGAGCCGCCGATCGCATCGGGACGCTGGAAGACCTGCTCGTCCAGGTTAGCGGCTCCGTCCCACTTTTCATTGAGATCAAGAGCGATTGGACCGCACCGGACACCGCCTGGCTAAGTCGGATTTGCGCGCAGCTCACCGCATATACCGGCCCCGCCGCGCTGATGTCGTTTGATCCAGCCGTGATGGCTCACGTTCGCGCGATTGCGCCGGACCTACTTCGCGGCATCGTTGGTTGCACCGTCACAAAACAGGACTGGCCAGAGGCCACGTTCAACGCCGATCGCGCCTTGGCCTTAAGCGACCTTCTTGAGACTGGCCCGGCGGCGCCCGATTTTATCAATTATCGCATCAGCGATCTCCCGACCGCCGTCACGCGTTATGTGTCGCAAGTACAGCGCTTGCCGGTTCTTGCTTGGACAGTGCGCACACGCTTGGATTTGGCCCACGCCACCAAGGTTGCCGACGCCGCCGTTTTCGAAGGTCTGCCACCAGACGAGGTTTTCGCCGCGTTTGCCGACCAGGCCGAAATCGGCCCACCGTCCGGGAAATGAACGCGCGTGAAGCACGTGGTTGCATAAGCGTTTTCGACGACGGACGCGCACAGGGAGATCGATCGCATGGACACCAGCGCGCCACTCATCAAGGTCCTTCCATCGATCAATGAGATCGCGCCCGAAGACTGGGATGCCTGCGCCAATCCGGATCTGGCTGCCCACAACCCGTTTGTTTCCCACGCCTTCCTGAAAGCGCTTGAAGACGCGGGGACGGTGACCGCAGACACGGGCTGGCTGCCGCAATACATTGTTTTAGAACAGGACGATATCGTGCTCGGCGTCATGCCGGCCTACCTGAAATCGCACAGCCAGGGCGAGTACATGTTCGACTATGGCTGGGCGCACGCTTACGAGAATGCCGGTGGCGACTATTACCCCAAACTGCAGGTTGCCGTGCCGTTCTCACCGGTTCCGGGCCCGCGTCTACTTGTGCGCGATCACCCCGCCGCCGATGCACACCGCCAATACCTTGCGGCCGGCGCCGTCGAGCTTGCCCGCCGCCAGGGCCTGTCGTCGCTTCACATCACATTCCTCACAGAGAAAGAATGGGCCGAGCTTGGCGAGATCGGCTTTTTGCAGCGCGTCGACCAGCAGTTTCACTGGCAGAACAGCGACTACGCGACATTCGATGATTTTTTGGCAGCATTGGCTTCGCGCAAACGCAAAGCCATTCGGAAAGAGCGCGAAAAAGCCCTATCGGCCGGCATCGAAATTGAGTGGGTCACTGGCACGGATATTACCGAGCACCATTGGGACTCATTCTTCAACTTCTACATGGACACCGGCAGCCGCAAATGGGGCCGGCCCTACCTGAACCGAAAGTTCTTTTCGCTGTTGTCAGCTTCCATGGCCGACAAATGCTTGTTGATGTTCGCCAATCGAAACGGCGAAGCCATTGCCGGGGCCTTGAACCTTATCGGCGGCGATTGCCTCTTTGGCCGCTATTGGGGCTGTAGCGAGCATCACGACTGCTTGCATTTTGAAGTGTGCTATTATCAAGCGATCGATTATGCGATCGCCCACGGCCTCAAGCGCGTCGAAGCCGGCGCCCAGGGTGAACACAAGCTGGCCCGCGGTTATGTCCCGTGCCCGACCTACTCAGCGCACTGGATCGCTGACGCCGGCTTCCGCCGCGCGGTTGCCAATTACCTGGAGCGCGAACGTGACGACGCGGAGTACGCCCGCGAGCTGCTCGCAGAGTACACGCCGTTCAAGAAGGGATAGGGTGTCTGCCAGCGCCGTTGCGGCCCGACCCGGCCGGCTGTTAAGACCTTATGACAAAATCGGCAACGTGGGGGCCGCACGCCATGACCACCTATGACGAGACCAACGTCTTTGCCAAAATCCTGCGCGGTGAATTGCCATCACACAAGCTCTATGAAGACGAACACACGCTCGCGTTTATGGATATCATGCCGCGCTGCGACGGCCATTGCCTGGTGATCCCCAAGACGCCCGCGCGCAACTTGCTGGATGCCACGCCAGAGCAACTCGCAGCCTGCCTCGCGACCGTCCAGAAGGTCGGCAGAGCCGCGATGCAAGCCTTCCAAGCCGACGGCCTGACGATCCAGCAATTCAACGAGCCAGCCGGCGGCCAGGTCGTTTTCCACCTGCATTATCACGTGTTGCCCCGTCACGAGGGCGTGTCCCTGCGCCCACACACGGGCGAAATGGCCGATGGTGACAGCCTCAAAGCCAACGCTGACAAGATCAGGGCAGCGCTTGCGTAAACCCGCGCTTTTTGAGGCACGGCCGGTGGGCGGGGTTATGATCTCAACCCAGCAGCATGACCAATGCGATGAGACTGACAGCACCGCCCAATACGCCGGCCGCCAGGTTACGGCCGGCGAGATAGAACACGGCCACGGCAATCGCGACGGCACCCGCGCGTAGCGGAAATGCGACCGTCGCAAGCAAGCCAGCCGGAAACACGATCAACCGCATCACGAGTGCCGCAACCAGCGCCGTCGCGACAAGCTTGACCCATTGGAACACAGGCCCGTCGATCCGCAAATCACGCCCGAGATAAAGTCCGGCCCACCGCCAGCTCTCGTGCGCAACGACCGCAACCAGCACCACAAACGCATAGCCCCAGATCCCTTCAGGCACCGCGATCGTCCTTTCCGGGTCGGTTCGTTTCTGGCGCCGCGCGCTCCTGCCGCCAGACGAGCCAGGCGATCGTGCCGCCAATGACGCCCGCGATCAGCAAATCGAATTCCGGCGAGATGAGATGGCAAAACGGCCCCAACACCCCACCAACGAGGATGGCAAGCCCGTCACTGCGGCGGGCCATCGCACCAAACAGGGACAAAAGGAAGTAGACCGGCGTCAATAACAACAGCGCCGCTGAGACCACCGGCGGCACGGCGCCAGCCAGGATGAAGCCGAGGACGGTACCGAGCAGCGTGGCAACTGAAAAGCCGGTCCCAAGCCCGTTGTAAAAGGGCAACCGCAACGGGTCCGGCACGCCCGGCAAACGCTTGTGCCCCTCAACCCAGGCCGTGATCGCTACAAAATGCACGGCCACGAGCTTCCAGCCGAACCAACCAGGATCGTTGCGAAAATAGGGAGCGATGGTCACCGCCATCGGCAGCAGGCGGATCGCTGTCAATGTCACCGCAACAGCCGCGGTCCAAAGCGCTGCCTCGCGCGCAAGCTGATCGACAAAGATCACCTGGGCAGGCAGGGCATAAATCGCGATCGTGATGAAGACCGCCATCTCCATGGACAGCTCAGCATCGCGTGCAAGCGCCCCAAAGCCCAGCGCGGTAACAAACAACACTGCCGCCGGCACCGACGTCCAGGCAGCCAGCACGCCGTCGCCAAACGCCCGGCGCCGGCGCGCGCGCAACTCATCGCTGCACTTCGCCATATCGCCCGGCGGCGCAGCGACCTCCGCTCCAATACCGCAGTCCGGTTCCGCCGCGTGATCATCCTGCGATTGGTGATTTTTCATGGACCCGTTATCGGGCCGCAAAGTGGTCTTTGTCTACGACGGCGGTCTACGGGTTGCATTGCGTTCCGTGCGGAACTGAATGGCACATGGGTGTGTTTGATCATCAGCGCAACGCTGAAAGGCGTGCGCACCCCAC
The DNA here is from genome assembly GCA_964579305.1 of uncultured Hyphomicrobiaceae bacterium. Classification (GTDB taxonomy): domain Bacteria; phylum Pseudomonadota; class Alphaproteobacteria; order Rhizobiales; family Hyphomicrobiaceae; genus JBCBWG01. The sequence goes on along the minus strand of CAZOGY010000071.1, from coordinate 1,899 downwards.
GGGCCGATGTCCCCCACCCCCGTTCCGGCCCGCGCACTCAGACACCGGCTCGCAAGCAAGCGGCCGGTGTCTTTTCGTGTGTCAGGACTTCAAACACAACATGACCGCACCCCAACCCG
>CAZOGY010000071.1:0-1680 GCA_964579305.1 uncultured Hyphomicrobiaceae bacterium | reverse complement strand
CGGTGTCTTTTCGTGTGTCAGGACTTCAAACACAACATGACCGCACCCCAACCCGCTGGCCGACGCGCAGCGCGTATATGCAGCGCGTATATCATGTCGGAAACAGCGCCATTTCACCCGATCTGTGAAGCGCAAAGCGCTTCCATAAGATCAGGTATTGCTCCAGGCGAGCCAGTTCCGTCATTTTTGGAACCGGCTCACCGCCGAAGCCGAAGAAGGCCAAAGTTGCAGGTCGGATCAGTCGTCCGATTTCTTCGGCACGCTTGGTACAGCGCCACCGGCCCCTTTGGCTGGCTTATCGCCACTTGGACCGGGCAACGCCTTTGGCGCATCCCCCGCTGAGATCAGCGCGGCTTCCTTGTCAGCTTCGCCCTCGTCTTCGGCATCGGGCTTGGGCTCGGCCGGGAAGTATTCGAACGCAAGCTTGCGCTCCGCGCCCTCGCCGCTGACATCGACCTTGACCGCGCCGCCGTCCTTCAGCGCACCAAACAGCAGCTCTTCAGCAAGCGGCTTCTTGATGTGCTCCTGGATGACGCGGGCAAGCGGACGGGCGCCGAACTTCTCGTCGTATCCGGTCTCGCCCAGCCACTTCGATGCAGCTTCCGTCAGCTCAATCGTCACGCCACGATCAGCAAGCTGCGCTTCCAATTGGAACACGAACTTGTCGACCACTTTCGAGATGACCTCGCTCGACAGCCCGGCAAACGGGATCACCGCATCGAGGCGATTGCGGAATTCCGGCGTGAACAGCCGGTTGACCGCATCCGTATCCTCGCCCTCGCGCTTGGCCCGGTTGAAGCCCATTGGCGCTTTGGCCAGGTCAGCCGCACCGGCGTTGGACGTCATGATGAGAACGACATTGCGGAAGTCGATTTGCTTGCCGTTGTGGTCGGTCAGTTTGCCGTGATCCATCACCTGCAGAAGGATGTTGAACAGGTCCGGATGCGCCTTCTCAATCTCGTCGAGAAGCAAAACGCTGTGCGGATGCTGATCGACACCATCGGTCAAAAGACCACCTTGGTCGAACCCGACATAGCCTGGAGGCGCACCAATCAGGCGCGAAACCGTGTGCTTTTCCATGTATTCCGACATGTCAAAGCGCAGCAGTTCCACACCCATCAAGTTCGCAAGCTGCTTTGCAACCTCGGTCTTACCGACACCGGTCGGGCCCGTGAACAGGTAACAACCGATTGGCTTTTCGCCCTCACGCAAGCCGGCACGGGCCAGCTTGATGGCCGACGACAACTGCTCGATCGCAGCATTCTGGCCAAACACCAGACGCTTGAGATCTTTCTCCAGATTTCCAAGGACCTCAGCATCGGACTTGGTCACCGTCTTCGGCGGGATCCGGGCCATGGTCGCAACGGTTGCCTCGATCTCCGGCACGCCGATGATCTTTTTGCGGTCTTCAACCGGCACGAGCATTTGCGATGCACCGGTCTCGTCGATCACGTCGATCGCCTTGTCGGGCAGTTTCCGGTCGTGGATGTACTTCGACGACAGCTCGACGGCGGATTTGATCGCCTCATCCTCGTAGGCGATCTTGTGATATTCCTCAAAGTACGGCTTGAGCCCTTTGAGAATTTCAATCGAGTCGGGGATCGACGGCTCTTTGACGTCAATCTTCTGGAAGCGGCCCACGAGCGCACGATCATATTCGAAGTGCTGGCGGTACTCTTT
>CAZOGY010000070.1:0-19718 GCA_964579305.1 uncultured Hyphomicrobiaceae bacterium | reverse complement strand
GTCCCGGTCTGCCCGGCGCTAAAGCGTGTCGCATGAAATGCGCCTCGCTTTCGCTGTGTTGCGCTCACAGGCCGTGAATCCGATTGGATGCGACATACATCAGATCATTTGCGGCTCCGAAGCGTTCACCTGGCCTGCTGTTGGTTTACGCCGTTCGCTGCGTCTTTCGGTTCGCGCGATCGCCACAGAAACCGGATGAGGTCCCGGCGGGCCTGGCAGCGCACGCGGGCCACAGCTGTTGGGCAGACCGCGTGCATGCGATTGCAGGCCGGCACATCACCGTTTAGCCATTCGAACGGAATACGCGCGGCGCAGGCGAACCGGCTGGTGGTGGCTAACGCGACGTTGAACGGGGAATGGTATGATGATGCGGCAACGATCTTTTCAACCAGGTTTGGCGGGTGTTTTCGGCCTGATCGCCGCCGCCATGCTGTTCCTTGACCCGGCGCCGGCGCTTGCGCAGCAGGACAACCGGTTGCAGGCCGAGGTTGGCGAATTGCGCAAGCGGGTTGAGCAGCTCGAAGGCCAACTTGTCGATTTGCAAGTGGTGATCGGGACACTGGAGTCGCTTGCCAGAAATCCCGCTTCTGCTGGAAGTGCCGGAAGCGCTGGTGCGGATACGGCCCGGGTGGCGGCGCTGGAAACGCAGGTCAGTGCGCTTGCAGCACAGGTCGCCCAGTTGTCGCAAAAGCTTCAGACGGGGGCGCCTGTGGGCCGTGCACCGGCTCAACAACGCGGAGATGCCGGGCCGAGCTTTGGGTCGACCACTGTGACTGAGCGCAAAGCTTCGCAGTTTTCCGCCGACACGCAACGCGCCGAACTGGCACCCGTCCCGGGCGGGCAAGCCAATGCCGGCGGTGATCCGAAAGCGGATTTTGAGCGCGCCTATGGCGATCTTCTGCAGCGGAATTACGATGCAGCCCGGCGGGGATTCCAGAGCTTCCTACGGAGCTATCCAAGGCACGAACTGGCGGGGAATGCGCAATATTGGCTTGGCGAGGTGTATTTCGTCCGCGGCGATTATAAACGCGCAGCGCAAGCCTTCTTGGCCGGTTATCAGAAGTTCGGTCGCGGATCGAAGGCGCCAGACAGCCTTTTGAAACTGGCCGTATCGCTCAACCGGCTTGGTCAAAAGGACGCGGCATGCCAATCTTTTGGTGAGTTGCTGACACGCTTTCCGAACGCACAGGATTATATCCGCCGGCGCGCGCAGCAGGAACGGCGCCAGATTGGCTGTTCTGCTGGCTAAAGGGGGGGCTGCGCTCGGTGGCGGTGAATAATCGCGCTCATCGCGGTTTGCACGCCGCACCAAGGTTACTGACGTGACTGACACGCCAATCAGCGCTGATTTGCCGGTCGGCGATGACGAGGCCGACGCGCTCTTGTGCGACCTTGTCCAGCATGACTGCGTCTTGCTGGCAGTGTCCGGCGGACCAGACAGTTTGGCGATGCTGTATCTGGTCGCGAGCGCATGGCGGCGGGCGGACCGTCCCGTCAGCGCGCTTCGGGTTGTGACCATCGATCACGGTCTGCGCGCGGAAAGCTTTCAAGAAGCGGCGTTCGTGGCCGACCATGCCGCCACGTGCGGCGTCGCGTGCGATGTGGTCCGATTGCCCGATCCGCCCGGCGATCTGGCTGGGCTACAAGACGCCATGCGGCAGCGGCGGCTCGCCATTTACGCACAAATCGCACGCACTTTCCCATCCAACGCGACCGTGGCGGTGGCTACAGCGCATACGCTGGACGACCAGCTCGAGACGTTCTGGATGCGGCTTGCGCGTGGCTCAGGTGTCGACGGACTTGCCGGCATTCCGCCAGATCGGCGGCTTGACCCATTTGATGACACCCGCTTGGTCCGACCGCTGCTGTCGATCCCGAAGTCCCGGTTGATGGCAACGCTGCGGGCACGCGGCGTCACGTGGATTGAGGACCCAAGCAATGCCAGTCCCGCTTTCGAACGGGTCCGTGTGCGCCAAGCCATGTCCGGTGCTAGTGCTGTCACGGTTGCCGGGCTGGAAATCCATCATTCAGCCCTGGCGCGCAGTCTCGGCCGATTGCGGCGCGCTGAGGATGCATTGGCTCGGGCAGCGCATGATGTCGCGCGCAATGCCAGCCTGATCCTGCCGGGCGGCGTCTTTGCCGCGATGCGCATTGCGCCGATCCGTGACGCGCCGATGCCGGTTGCAACGCGGGTGATCGGTGCGCTTGTTGTCGCGATTTCAGGCCGAGACGTTCCGGTGCAACGCACGAAACTTGAGCGCGCGGTGAGTGAACTCCAGGCGGGGCAGGCTGGCGAAATGGCCGTCTTCACGGTGGGCGGCTGCATGATCCGTGTGGGCTCACAGATCTGCGTCATCACACGTGAGTTGGGACGGTTCACGGAAGGTGCCCTGCGGTGCCGACCGCCTGGGCCGCATGTGTTTGACGGCCGGTTTCGGCTGTCTGGACCAGGGCTCGCGCAGGCAGATGTTACCATGTGTCCCGTGCGCGAAAACGGCGCTGTGGGCGATGCCATCATTGCGCAAGCCGCGGCACACTGGCAGCCTCTTGCACGGGAACTTGCCCCTGATCCGAGCGAAAGCACGAATTGGTGGCATCGCGCCTGGCGCGAGTCGATCGCCACGTTACCGGGAATTTACCGTGATGGTGCCTTCATTGGTGCACCTGGCCTCGATCTCGCAACGGTTCGGGCGCATGATTTGACACTGGATACCCGCAAAGTCGATCTGCCGTGGCTTACGGGTGCGTAGACAGCAGGGTCGGGCTTAGCGCCTCGGTCGGCTTGGCAAGAACCAGGACGAAACCTATCTTGGTCATAATCGGCGATGGCCTACGTATCCGCCCGCCTCGTCCCCTGCTGTTGGCGGCAGGCGCCTCAAAGGACACATGATGAACGCGAATTTCCGAAACTTTGCCATCTGGGTGATCATAGCGGTTTTGCTGGTTGGCTTGTTCCAGCTGTTCCAGAAACCTGCGCAAGGCCGGCTTGGCAATGAGATCACGTACTCGGAATTTCTCGGCGCTGTCGACAAGAAGGCGATTTCCGAAGTTACGATCCAGGGCAATCGTCTGTCGGGCAAGATGCGCGACACCAACAACACCTTTACAACTTACGCGCCGGCAGACCCGAAATTGGTCGACAAGCTGGTTGCAGGCGGCGTCGCGATCAAAGCCCGACCCACCGAGGACGAGGTGCCATCGATTTTCTCGGTCCTCTTGTCCTGGTTCCCATTCCTGTTGCTGATCGCGGTTTGGCTTTACCTGATGCGGCAGATGCAGTCGGGCTCGGGTCGTGCAATGGGCTTTGGCAAGTCCAAGGCCAAGCTGCTGACGGAACGGCATGGGCGCGTGACGTTTGATGACGTGGCCGGTGTTGATGAGGCCAAATCGGATCTGCAAGAGATCGTTGAGTTTTTGCGCGATCCGCAAAAGTTCCAGCGACTGGGCGGCAAGATCCCTCGCGGTGCGCTGCTTGTGGGTCCGCCAGGTACGGGTAAGACGCTGCTTGCGCGTGCGATCGCCGGTGAAGCCAACGTGCCGTTCTTCACGATTTCAGGCTCGGACTTCGTTGAGATGTTCGTTGGTGTCGGCGCGAGCCGGGTCCGCGATATGTTCGAGCAGGCCAAGAAGAATGCGCCGTGCATCATCTTCATCGACGAGATCGACGCGGTTGGCCGGCACCGTGGCGCCGGGCTTGGCGGCGGCAATGACGAGCGCGAGCAGACGTTGAACCAGTTGCTCGTGGAGATGGACGGGTTCGAAGCCAACGAAGGCATTATCCTCATCGCGGCGACCAACCGTCCCGACGTGCTTGATCCTGCGCTGTTGCGGCCGGGCCGCTTTGACCGGCAGATCACCGTGCCGAACCCCGACGTCAACGGTCGTGAGAAGATCCTGCGCGTTCATATGCGCAAGGTGCCGCTTGCGCCGGACGTTGATCCACGTGTTCTGGCACGCGCGACGCCGGGCTTCTCGGGCGCTGATCTGGCAAACCTTGTCAATGAGGCCGCGTTGCTGGCGGCACGGCGCAACAAGCGGCTGGTCACGCAACTGGAGTTCGAGGACGCCAAGGATAAGGTCATGATGGGTGCAGAGCGCCGCTCCATGGCCATGACCGAGGAAGAAAAGCTTGCGACGGCTTATCACGAAGCGGGACACGCCATCGTCAACCTGCTTGTGGAAGGCAACGACCCGCTGCACAAGGTGACGATCATCCCGCGGGGCCGCGCGCTTGGTGTCACCATGAGTTTGCCCGAACGCGACAAGCTTTCGTACTCCAAGCAGTGGTGCGAGGCCCGCATCGCGATGACGTTCGGCGGGCGCGTTGCGGAGCAATTGATCTACGGTAAGGACCACCTGAACACCGGTGCTGCGAGCGACATTCAGCAAGCAACGAGTATCGCGAAACGAATGGTCACCGAATGGGGCATGTCAGAGAAACTGGGCCCGCTGCTTTATTCTGAAAACCAGCAGGAAGTGTTCCTGGGCCACGCCGTCACGCAACGCCAAAACATGAGTGAGGCAACGGCGCGGCTGATCGACGAGGAAGTCCGCCATATTGTCAACGCCGGCTACGACAAGGCCTGGGAAGTCCTGTCTGCGCATCGCGATGAACTTGAGCGGGTGACGCAAGCCCTGATGGAATACGAGACGATCTCAGGTGCGGAAACCCAAGCGGCAATGCGCGGCGAAAAGATCGTTCGGCCAGACGACGAGGACGCACCAAAAGGGCCGGTCGGCTCGGCGGTCCCTTCGGCTGGGCAGGTTCGCAAGCCGCGTGGCGATGCGCCGGATACCGGTGGGATGGAGCCGCAGCCAACGTAAGTGGTTGGTATCTGAAACTGGACGTTCTGCAATTGACAACGGCTGGCGGTTATCGCCAGCCGTTTTTGTTTTGTGCCGCTGGGAACACTTCAGGCTTGGGCGCCGACAACATTACTGCTTGGCCATTGCGCCAGGTGAATTTTCAAATGAAGGAAACAAAACAATGTCGAAACGCAAATTTGTCGCTGGCGCGCTTGCGGCTGTCATGGCTGTTGGTTTTGGCCTCGCAGCGGTCCAAAACGCCGAAGCCGGTCACGCTCCCAAACCAGGGGCTGGCGCTGGGAAATGGCGCAAGTTCGTCCTTGGCAATCCAAAGCCGCCGGTCCGCCCCAAGTGAAGTAAATCGGCCTGGACGAAGGGCGCGCTATCGGCCGTTTTCGCCGGTGGCGCGCCGCCAAGTTCAAAAAAATCCTTTTTTCCAAAAGCAGAGATTCCGATGAATTGTTCGTTTCAGAACTCACGCCGTCCATGGTTCTCAAAAGTGGCGCTGGCGTTGGCTTTCGGCGCTGTCGCATTATCGGTGACGTCGCCGGCCAATGCCGTGCGTCAGCGCGTTTGCCCCGATGGCTCCGTTGTCGCGTGTACCAAGTCCTGCCCAAAGAAGCTGAAGGTTTCCACCCGCCGGGTGCGCGGCGGTTCGCAAACGGGCCAGCGGATCGCCCGTTGAGGTCAATAACGCGGCCGCGCTTTTGATGACGCGTTGGCCGGTCGCGCGGGCTGGCAGTTGCTTTTCGCCGCAGCCCCTGGGTTGGCTTGGGCTCGGCATGGGGGCCTGGGATATGCTATCGCGCGTGGCCCAGGTTCTCTCTCGAAGGCTACGGCATGCTGCGCGATATCTATTTGCGACCTGTTGGGCTTTACCCGGCGCGGCTCGGCGAAGCCGCGAACGAGGTTTGGGGCGGGTTGCGGCTCGCTGGCGGCTGGCTTGATTTCACGGCGCTTGAAGTGATCGAACGGGCCGGCGCGCGGGTTGACCGGCGGATCGCGGGGCTTGGCGATCTGTTTGAGCGTGACTGGGGGCGGCGCTCGCAACAGGCCGGCGATATGCTTGAACTTGTGCAGGCCTCGCGCGGCCGGATCGCAGGGCTTGCATTAGACCGGCCCCAGATCATGGGTGTCGTCAACGTGACGCCCGATAGCTTTTCCGACGGCGGTCAATTTGTGGCGCCCGATCAAGCAATTGGCCATGCCAAGCGGCTGGCTGCAGCCGGAGCGACGATCCTTGATATTGGCGGCGAGAGCACGCGGCCGGGTTCCGATCCGGTTGATACGCAAGAAGAACTGCGCCGCGTCATTCCGGTTGTTGAGGCGCTTTCCGGCTCGTGCGATGCGCTGATTTCGATTGATACGCGCAAGGCCATTGTGATGCGCGAAGCCGTTTCGGCCGGCGCTGACATCATCAACGACGTGTCGGCGTTGACCCATGATGCCGAAGCCCTTGCAACGGCCGCGGAATTGGATGTCCCGATCGTCTTGATGCACGCCAAGGGCAATCCCAAGACGATGCAAGATGCGCCTTACTACGATGACGCCCTGTTGGAAGTGTTTGATTACCTGGAAGCACGCATTGCCGCGGCCGTCGATGCGGGTGTCGCAGCAAACAAGATCATAGCCGACCCTGGCATTGGCTTTGGCAAACGGATTGAAGACAACTTGGGGCTTTTTTCTGGGATGTCGCTGTTCCACGGGCTTGGGGTGCCGCTGTTGGTCGGGGCATCGCGCAAGCGTTTCATCGGCACACTGACCGGTGTCGGCGAACCGGATCAACGCGTTGCTGGATCGCTTGGCGCAGCACTGGCCGCCGTCGCGCAAGGTGTGCAGATCGTACGGGTGCATGATGTGGCCGAGACACGCCATGCGATCGACGTTTGGATGGCGTCGGTCACCGGGGCCCATCACGCGCCGGGCACGTCTTCGCGGCTCAGCCGGTAACTCAACTCGTAGCGGCAGCTTGACGTGATACGGTAGTCGGGCGCGTGCGCGGCAACGATGGGTCCTATCCGTTCTTGGCACGCTATCAGCGCGCGGGGATCAAGCGCTTCAATCAAAATCGTTGCAGCAAAAATGTCGTCGGCCGTGCCTGAGCGCGTACTGCGTTCGGCTGTCTCGACCCGCGTCACGGCGTGATCACAAACACCGATGGCGACCGTCGTGACGACGGCATCACAGGTGAGCGCGTCGGCCACGGCATCGGCATCGAGAGCGGCAGTCGTGGCAGGTGCGCGATCGAGCCGTATGGCGAGTAAAGCGCCGGTTTCGCCGCGACCGCGACGGGCGCTGCACTGACACGCGCCACGCGCAAAATTGCGAAACGCCGGCGACATCCGACGCGTCCATGGCGTTGGATTGTTCAGGCGCTCCAGATACGCCGGGCCGTCAAACACATGCAGGTCGCTGCCTTCATACAACGTGAAGTAGCGCGTGCCGGTGTCGTCCAATGCGAGATAGCGTCGCCCGACCAGAAACCCGTCGACGCAGACGCGTTCGGGCATGTGTTCGTGGGTATGCCAGTCGAGCCAAGCGGCCTCCTGATCGGAAGCGACGTCATTCCAGATGGCGAGGAAGGCGCTGGTGTCGCGATGCATGATGTGATGCCTTGGTTGGCTCAAACCGAACGTCACGGCCCGCAGGACAACCGGCGGGCGGGATCACGCACCTTGGCATGCCGCGCACTAAAGCGTGTCGCGTGAAATGCGCCTCGCTTTAGCTCTGTTGCGCTCACAGGCCGTTGGCCCTCCGCCGGGGCGGGCCGTTTTCGTGTCGATGTTTCGAACACGAACATCGATGGCCCGAGCCGCTTTGCGGCCTTGGGGCGTGAAGCCGATTGGATGCGCCATGCATTAGACTTGGCAATAGTCCGCCGAGAACGGATCAGCTGGCGGCGGCCCGGCGATCGGCAATGCGCTTTTCAACGGCTGTTATGATGGCGTCGCGCACGGCGGTCGCGGGCACATCACCGCGGCGGATTTCCGCTGGCAGGCCGATTTTCTGAGCGCGCGCCATTTTGCGGAGGTTCTCGATACTGTCGATCGCATCAAGCCGGCCGCGCAGACCTGTCAGGCCCTCGCGTTGATAGACTGGTATCAATCCAAAAACGAATGGATCGAAAGCCGGTGCCGGTGCTTCTGCCGGGGCCGGCGTCTGTGTCTGGGGTTGTGCGGCTGGCGAGGGGTCTAACTGCGACATGCCGACACTGACAGCCGGCGCTTGGGCTTGTGGGTGGGCGTGCGTTTGGGTTGCGTCCATGCCGTTGGTCACCGGTTTGGGGTTGGCTGCCGGGTCTGGATCGGGGGACGCTTCACACCGAACTGCGCGCCGCGCCTGCAGGCGGCTCCAACTGACGCGACGGACATCGGCCGATGCCAACAGGCGGGAGAGATCTCTGGCCACGGCCCGCGACGCCACTGGATCAACACCGTCACGCCCGGCCACGACCCGGCGCAGAAACCGCGCAAGTGCTGGTCCTTTAAGCCGGATCGTCGGTCGGGCCATGGCGTGTCCTTCAACTGTCCTTTGGCCGATGCGTGCGTCAGATCATTTGAGGCTCACGTGCGTTCACCTGCGATGATCCAGTTTTGATGGTCCCTGCATCTTTCATTTCTGGCGATTTCGCCGAAACCAGACGCTTTAGAGTTTCAAGATGGTTGCGAGATCGCGATGCAACGCTTGCAGCGGCCCGAGGCCCTCACCGTATTTTTCAGCCATTGTTTGGGGATCTTCGTCGACGAAGTCGAACGCATCGGCAATGTCGGGCAGCGCCGGCATTTGCGTGGCCACCATGGGATGATTGCCCGAAATCGTATCGACATAGAGCGCGTCGCGGCCGCCGGGACGGACCTGGTTGGCAACGCACACGTAGCGGCGCTCCGGCGGCGGGATTTCAAAGATCTGTTCGAGCTTACGGTTCTCGACAACCTGCGCAATGCGGTCGACGGCAAATTCCGACACGGCGTCCGGGCGGAACGGGACCACCACTTTATCGGCAATCTTCAAGGCCGCAGCCGTCGCCGTCGAAAGGCCCGGGGCACAATCCAAGATCACGATATCGGCGAGCGAATTGGCGAAGTTCAAGGCGGCGCGGAAATGCTCTGCGCAGCGCAGCTTGGCCTGGCGAAAGTTGGTATTATGGCGCGAGTAGTGCGCGATCATCTCGTCTTGGATATCTTCAAATTCCAACGAGCCGGCAAGAAGCGAAAGCTTGGGACGTTTGCCGTCGTCAGTTTCGATATCGCCAACGTTCTCAACGAGGTAATCGCGGATGTTGGTCATCCGCTCGAGACGATCCTCGATGTAGGCGGCAATATTTTTGGATTTGCGCTGGGTTTCAATCCAGCGCGCGCCGCCAAGCAGGATCAATGAGGAGTTCGATTGCGCATCGAGGTCAATCAGCAGCACCCGCTTGTCTGACCAAATCGACAAGGCATAGGCGAGCATCGTTGAGATCGTCGATTTTCCAACGCCACCTTTGCGGTTCGCGACCGCAATGAACATGGCCATATCTGTTCACTCCCGTGACGCAAGAGCCGGCACAGAAAGACCGCCAGCCCAGCAGTGTTAACCCTCGTATGCGGCGATTCCGCGGGGGCCGCCAGGACGTAGCGACGGCGCTGGGGACTGCAAAGCCGCACGCGGACCGTGGCGCCGCTTTTGCATAGCTTGCATCTTGAACGTGGCTCCGGCATCAGATCGCGGGCTCTGGCGCGCCGGCGCGAGGTCCGATCGGTCTGCCCGCTCTCGACAGTAAGGTCGCCGCAATGGCTCGTAAGTATTTCGGAACAGACGGTATTCGTGGACGCGCCAACCGGCCGCCAATGACTTCTGAGGCTGCACTGAAGGTCGGCATGGCCGCCGGGCGCTTTGCGGTCAACGGCGGATCGCCGCCGCGGCGGGTGGTGATTGGCAAGGATACGCGTTTGTCCGGCTATATGCTTGAAGCCGCACTGATGTCGGGGTTCACGTCGGTGGGCTGCGAGGTCTTTCTCCTCGGTCCGATGCCGACCCCTGCCGTTGCGATGTTGACCCGCTCGATGCGTGCGGACATGGGCGTGATGATTTCCGCCTCACACAACCCATTTGCCGATAACGGTATCAAGTTTTTCGACGCGGATGGCTTCAAGCTCAGCGACGAGCGGGAGTTGGCGATCGAAGCGCTGATGGAGGCGCCGTCGGAGGAATTGCTCGTTGCGGCGGAAGCCATCGGCCGTGCGAGCCGGGTTGAGAGCGCGCAGGAGCGCTATATCGAGTTCGCAAAACGCACGCTTCCGCGCAACCTCCGGCTGAACGATATGCGCATCGTGATCGATTGCGCACATGGCGCGGGCTACAAAGTCGCCCCGCAAGCGCTGTGGGAATTGGGTGCCGAAGTCATCTCGATCGGAGATGAACCCAACGGCCGCAACATCAACCTGAAATGCGGCTCAACGCATCCTGATGCGCTTGTCGACAAGGTCCGTGAGGTGCGCGCCGATATTGGTATCGCGCTTGATGGTGACGCCGACCGGGTCGTGATCGTCGACGAAGACGGCCGCCAAGTCGATGGCGATCAGCTTATGGCCGTGATTGGCGAGAGCTGGCACCGACGCGGCCGATTGGCGGCTGGCGGCGTTGTCGCAACGGTCATGTCCAACCTGGGCTTTGAGCGGTATCTGCAAGGTCTTGGCCTGACGCTGGTGCGAACGGCTGTCGGCGACCGATACGTCGTGGAGCATATGCGCAAGCATGGCTATAACGTTGGCGGCGAGCAGTCCGGGCACATCGTGCTTTCCGATTATGCCACCACGGGTGATGGCCTTGTTTCGGCCCTGCAAGTGCTTGCAGTGGTGGTGGCGACGGGCAAGCCGGTGAGTGAGGTTTGCCGCCGGTTCGATCCGCTGCCGCAGATCCTTGAGAACGTGCGCTACCAAGACGGCAAACCGCTTGAGCACGACAAGGTCATCAAGGAAATCGACCGCGCCAAGCAACGCCTTGGTAATGCGGGGCGATTGGTGATCCGCCCGTCAGGAACAGAGCCGGTGATCCGCGTCATGGCGGAAGGCGATGATGAGGTGCTCGTTCGCACGGTTGTCGGCGATATTGCTGAAGCTGTGCGCCAGGTCGCCCAGGCCGCCTAATCCGCGGCAATAGAGACCAACAAGGCTTATGCACACGGCGTGTCTATTCGGCACGCCGTGTCCTGCTTTTGGCCGCTTGGTAACGCCTCGTTAAGCCGGCTCAGCCATCGTTCTTCCCGAAATCAAGCAACGGCACGTTGGCCAGTCACGCAAGGCGCGGTGCGCCGGCATGTCGGTCTACCAGCGCAGCTGTTGTTTTCAGGCCCGCCGTATTGGGCCAGTCCGTGTCCCGTGTTTCCCGTCCCGCGTTTCACCGTCCATGAAGTCGGCTGGTGTTGGTGAGGTGCACGCTGCTGTGTGCGCTGCGTCTTGAACCGCGTTCGAGATTGGCTTGCCCGCTGTGAAATGTCGCCATGTTGGCGATGCGGCGGCATTAGGGGAACCGCTAGATCATGGTGATGATCGCATCGCTCCGTCCGTCGGCACGCTTGAAGGGCGCACTGCCGGCACTCGTTCTTGGCCTCGCTGCCGCTGCAGCCGCCGTTCCAGCCGCAGCACGTGATCACGGGCTGGGCTTGAAAGGCACCTATCGCGGGCATCATGCCAAGCCTGTGCCAGCGCCGGCCCCGATCCCGGAATACGAGCCGCGCTATTACATTGGCCTCAGCGTCGGTTATGTTGCGGCCTCTTCGGGCAGTTCACGGTCCTATTTTCTTGATGCGGATTCCCCGGCCATTGCGGGCGCGCCGCCGCCAGTGCGCGACTTCGATGAGTTTTCCGGACTGTGGAGCGTGGGGATTACGGCTGGCCGTTATTTCTCGCATCGTCTTCGCGGCGAACTTGAAATCGCCTTCCGCAATGAAGAGCGGATCGCTGGCGGTGTCGATGTTCGAAACGAGGACACGTTTCTTGAAACGGAAACCGACACGCGTGTGCGGGTGAGCTACCACACGTTTGTTGGCAAGCTGATTTACGACCTCGATCGTTTTCGTGGCTTCACGCCGTTCGTCGGCGCCGGGTTTGGCGGTGTTGTCTACAACATCCAAGGTCAAGCCAACACGGCTGTCGCGGGTACAGAAATCAGCGCGGAGACATCAAACGATGTGGCCTGGGGCATTGCCTTGATGGTGCTCGGCGGCGTGGCGATCGATCTGGACCACTCCAAGAAACTCGACATCGGGTATCAGGGAACCTGGACGAGCGGTGATGTCTCGACGGTTCTGACCTCGATCGACGGAGAACAAGTTCGCTACACCCTTGAAGACCGCTTTGACCACGAAATCCGTATTGGTCTGCGCTGGGATCTCCACTGAGGCGTCTCCCCCGACGCGTTGTCTGTTTCCTCAGTGGTTTGGCAGGCGGTCCGCTCCCCCGGCGGGCCGCCTGTTTGCCATTTTTCGTTGACCGGCCGCGCGATCTTCCGCCGTTGAGCCGCATTGACTTGTGTCGGCGTGTTCGCCAATCCGGGATGCCGGACACACGCGCGTGGCGTGTGCAGCGCGTAGGAACTGGCGAGGCATGATGACCGCTCCCCCGATGCCCGATCTGAGGCCGCAGCGCCCATTGTTCTCGTCGGGTCCGTGCGCCAAGCGGCCAGGCTGGCACCCTGATGTCTTGCGCAATGCATTTTTGGGGCGATCGCACCGGGCCGCGGACGGCAAGGCGCGTTTGAAGGCTGCGATTGACGGCACGCGCGAGCTCCTGGAAATCCCGGACGATTATTTGTGCGGGATTGTGCCGGCCTCCGATACGGGCGCCTTTGAAATGGCGATGTGGTCGATGCTGGGCGCATGCGGCGTCGACATGCTTGCTTGGGAAAGCTTCGGCAAGACGTGGGTCGCTGATGCCGTTCAGGAATTGCAGTTAGCTGACCTGCGCGTTTTGGAGGCGGACTACGGCAAGCTACCTGATTTGAGCGCGGTGGATTTTTCGCGAGATGTGCTGTTCACCTCGAACGGGACGACATCGGGCGTGCGCATTCCCAATTACGATTGGATTGCGGCGGACCGTGCTGGGTTGACGTTTGCGGATGCGACCTCGGCGGCATTCGCGCAGCCCATGGACTGGCCAAAAATCGATGTTGCCACGTTTTCCTGGCAAAAGGTGCTGGGTGGTGAAGCCGGCTTCGGTATGCTCGTGGTGTCACCCCGCGCCGTGGCGCGACTGGAGACATTCAAGCCTGACCGGCCATTGCCCAAGGTTTTCCGGCTGACCAAAGGCGGCAAGCTGATCAACGGCATTTTTGAAGGCGAGACGATTAACACGCCGTCGATGCTTGCGGTGGAAGATTACCTGGACGCGTTGTCTTGGGGGCGCGGCATCGGTGGTCTGCGCGCATTGATGGATCGCGCCGATGCGAATGCTCGTGTCATTCATGACTGGGTGGATGCGCATGACTGGATCGCAAATTTGGCAGAAGATCCAGCCACTTACTCCAACACGTCGGTTTGCTTGAAGTTTGTTGCCAACGACATCCTCGCCCGCGATGGGGCGCAACAAGCCGCGTTCGCGAAAGGCGTTGCTGCACGGCTGGCACAGGCTGAGGTTGCCTTCGATGTCGGCGCCTATCGTGCAGCGCCGCCGGGCTTGCGGATCTGGACTGGGGCAACCGTCGAGCGTGACGATGTGGCCGCGCTCATGCCTTGGATCGGGTGGGCCTATGCGGCCGAGCGCGCGGCGTGCGGACTTGGTTGATCAGGCGGTTTTCCTTGGCAGCGGCTTGAGCTTGCGCATGCGGTCACGCTTGTGCCACGCGACATGCGCAGCTTGACGCATGTCGTTTAAGTCCAAGTCCTGAGTTGGAGATCCGCGCGATGTTTCAGAAGTTTGTTCAGTTTTCCGTCGCTCTTTCTTTTATCGGAGGCGCGCTTGTCGGCGTGACGGCGCCAAGTCTGGCTGAGACGGTGACCGCCGCCACCAAGATCGACGCCGTGACAGTCTATCCAAGCGGCGCGCAAGTGATGCGGACTGGCACGGTGCGCGTGCCGGCCGGCGCACACGTGATCCGGGTCGCTGATCTGCCAGATGACATCATGTCGGAGACTTTGCGGGTGGAGGCTGACGCAAGCGCCGGCATGGAAATCGGAGCGGTCGACCTCAAGCGCATTTTTCTGACCGAAGACGAGCGCGGAGCGCAGTTGGCGGTCGAGCGTAAAACCATCGAAGACGAAATCGAGCGGTTGGAGCGCATGGTGACGCGGCTCGGGCACGAGATCCGTGTGAAGGAAACGCAGCGCGATTTTCTGATCAATTTGGCCGGCTTGCCAACCCGTACGCCGGCAGGCGGACGAGACACGGGCGGAGCGCCGACGGATTGGGCCGGTCTTTTCACGCTTATTGGCACGAACATGAGCGAGGTCCAGACCGCGATTTTTCAATTGCGCGAGCGTGTGAAGGCGACCGAGCGCGACATTGCCGATGAGCGGCGCAAGCTGGCCCGGCTTGGTGCCCAGCCTCGGCAGCAGCTTGTCGGAGACGTTGAGGTCACGGCCGAAGCCGACGCAGACGTGCAACTTACGATCCGCTATCAAGTGCGCTCGGCATCTTGGACGCCGCTGTATGATGTCCGGCTCGACACGGGTGATGCGGAAAAGCCCGCGGGCTTGGCCCTGACGCGGCGCGCGGCGATCCAGCAGCGTACCGGTGAGACCTGGGCCGACGTGGCGCTGTCGCTGTCGACGGTGCGGCCAACCGGCACCACGGCCGCGCCGGAACTGCGCCCGCTCGTCGTTGATATCCGACCGCCTGAACCAACTGCGCGTCCTTTGGCAGCACCGCCACTTGCGCAGGGCGTGCCGCGCGATGCCGTTGAGGCCGATCGCGATGGCGGCGCGCGTTCGTTCCGTGGGCGCTCCGGGTTGCGTGCGCGCCGGCCCGCCGCATTGGTTACGGCGAAACAGCGGGCGGCGTCGGTGAGTGCAAGCGCGTTCCAGGCCACGTATGCGGTGCCGGGACGGACGACGGTGGGCGATGATGGCACGCTCAAGCAGGTCAAGATCGACGTGCAAACCGTTGAGCCGAAGCTGACGGTGCTGACGGTTCCGCGGCGCGAGCCAAGGGCTTACCTGACCGCTGAGTTCAAGTTGCCTGGCGAAGCTCCGTATCTGGCGGGCCGCGCCAACCTGTTTCGCGATGGTACGTATGTCGGCGAGGGCCGCCTGCCGGAACGCGCGTCCGGGCAGGATCTGAAGTTGGGTTTTGGCGTCGATGAGCGTGTGCGGGTCAGGTTCGATGTGCAGCAGGACCAAAGCAGTGAGGCCGGGATCATTTCCTCAGAGCGCACCGAAGAAAAGCGTTGGACCATCACGTTGAAAAATCTGCACAAACGACAGATGGCCGTCACGGTTGTCGACCGTATTCCGGTCGCGCGCGATGAGAAAATCAAAGTCGTGCCGGCTTCGTCGATCCCGCCGAACATTCGCGATCTTGAGAAGAAACGCGGCGTTCTGGCTTGGCAGTTCGACATGAAAGCTGACACTGAGCAAACGCTCGAAGTTGGCTATCGCGTAACATGGCCGAGCGGCGAAAATGTCGTCTATCGGTAGGTATATCGGTCTTGCCGCCGCAAACGGCCGCGCTGCTGACTGACCACCATCGCGCGCCGGCAAACTGGAATTGCCGGCGCTTGCTCCTCACTCAGCGGGCGATGGCCACGTGGCAGTCGATCCCTTGGGCGCGCAAGGCGTCGCAAGCACCGGACGCGGAAGCGGCGTCGAAGCCGGCAAAGCGGGCACGGTAAAGCGTCTTGCCACCGGCCTCCACGGTGGGCAACGCATCGGCGGCGTCGCCGATCAAGCTGGCATGTTCCGCGCGCACACGGGCCAGTTTGCGCATCCCCTCATCTTGAGACACATACGCGCCGACTTGGATCTGGAAGCGATCCCGCCCACCGCCGGCCTTGCGGCGCTCAGGCGGGTGGCTCTGGCCAATCGACGATTGCGATTTCCAGCTCATCACAGTGGGCGAGATCCGTTTCAGGAGCTGGCCCAATTTATCATCCGCGGGCGGCGCATAGGCTGGCTGTGGTTTTGGCGGAATTGGCTGTTGCGCGGCGGCGAGGCCTGGCTGCGCGAGACGCGCGATCAGATCCGTGATCGTGCGCGGCTTACCCGGCGCATCATCACGTTTCGTTGGCATCGTTCCAGCCGGTTGACGGGTGACGTCCCGCGCTTCGGACCCGCTGCGTTGCGGCAGGATTGAGCCAACGCGGACCCGCGCCAGGGTGACAGTTGGGGAGACGGGGGCCGGCACCGCGCGTTGGGTGTTGCGGCTTTCGCTTTGGTGGCGCGATTGCAAAACGGGGCGACGTGCCACCCGCTGGGTGACTTGGGTCCGGCCCCAACCGATGAGGCGCGGTCGCCGCAATTGCGGTGTCACCGCTCTGGCGACACGTTTCGCAGCCGGGCGCTTGCGTTTGGCGACAAGCAGCGGTGTTTTTTGCGTAGGGATTTTGGGCACGCGCGTACGCCGACGGGAGGCTCTTGCCAGGCCGCGCGATAAAAGGATCCGCGTCAGACGGTTGCGCGCGCGGCCGGTCCGTCCCCCAAACACCGCTGCGACGACATGTTTGCGCCCGCGCCGGACGGCACTGACGATGTTGAACCCGGACGCGCGGATATAGCCGGTTTTGAGCCCCTCGGCGCCAGGAAACGACCGCGTGATTGCGTTATGGCCGCGGATGGTGCGGCCGCGATAGCGAAACCGCGTCTTCTTGAAATGGTGGTAATGTTGCGGGAAGTGGTCTTGTAGTGCGAGCGCAAGCTTCACGATATCGCGGGCGGTCGTCACTTGTTCAGAATTCGGCAAGCCCGACGCGTTGCGGAACACGGTATTGGCCATGCCAAGCTGGCGGGCTTTCGCGGTCATCCGGCGGGCAAAGCGCCACTCTGAACCCGAAATGTGTTCAGCAACCGCGGTTGCCACATCGTTTGCCGATTTCACAATGAGGGCTTCGACCGCTGTCCGAACGCTGATTTGCTCACCAACGCGCAATCCGATCTTGCTGGGCGAGCGGCCTGCTGCGCGCGCGCTTGCGGTGATGCGGGTGCCATAGCTTAAGCGTCCCGCCTCGATCTCTTCAAACACCAAGTAGACCGTCATCATTTTGGTGAGCGATGCGGGATAGCGCAGTTCGTCGGCGTCGCGGTCATGCAGCGTGCGGCCGGTATTGGCGTCGATCACGAGCGATGCAGACTTGGCAGCTTGTGCAACCTGAGCGCCGATCAGGCAAAATAATCCGGCGACGAGCAGCGTCCAGATGGCCGGAGGCCGTACTGACCGAAGCGGGTCATTCCCTGACCGGGTCAGCGTACGCTGGGCGTCCATACTTAGCATCGCGTCCTCGAACCTGGGTGCGGCTGCAGTGCTGCGCTGTGCTCTGCGCCGCGGTGGCCAACGTGGCTCGCGGCTATCGCCGTTCAATGTGGCCAAGTTTGCGCGATAAAAAGTCAAGCAAATGAATGATCATTCGGTTTCGAGCCGCGTTACCAGTCGAGGAACCGTGCTAACGCGCTTTGTTGGTCGTCACGAGCGCTGCGTGCTCTGGAGGATTTGGCTTTTTTGGCTGTAACGTACTTGCGCCAAGCAGCACGGCGCGATGGTTGCGCTGCAGCAAGAAGCCCCCTACTTGAGCGCGGCACACAATCGCGAAGGGGCTGTGCCATGATGTCGCCAATGCAGTTTTGGAATGCGCCTTTTTCGGTGGGTACGGCGCCGGCTGCACCATTCTCGCAGGCCATGTTCCCCTATACGGCGCAAGTTGGCTCGGATCCCTCCAGTCACTGGCGCCGGAACGTGCAGGCAATTTATGCCGAGACGGTCGATTTTGTGCGGCGTTCGGTAGAGCGCCAAGCGATGGCCACTGAGAACTGTCTGCGTGCAGATAGTTTGGAGGCGGCGTTCAACATCCAGTTGAGCCTCGCACGGGCATCAATGGACGACTACTATGATCATGTCGCGCGCGTCATGCGCCTGTCGGCATCCATGGCAAGCAACGACCACGCGTAAGTTGCTTTGTTGCGGCCGCGCCGGCGACGCGCCAAATCTGAGCAATGCCGTGTTTCGCATGACGAATTTTTAAGCGCGCCAGAATGCGCATCAGACCTAATTGTTGTCATGGCTTGTTATGACAGTTGGCGCTTGCCATGTGAGGGAGCGCTCGCGGCAGAGGCCATGCGCAAGTTTGGCTGGTGAGTGGCATGAGGCGGGCCTGACCATGGCTGTGCAACGTGCGCCACGATGATGCTTGCTTCGTCTGGCAGAAGCGCCAAACTGGTGATGTCGGCGACTAGAGCTAGTCTTGCCGAGGTGACCACCGAACCGAACTCTTCATCTGGAACTGCGGCGGGACGAGATTACAGCGTGGCGATGAGCGGCAATACATTTCACCAGACCAAACATTTGCCGACGATGGGTCCGGATACGCCGGGCGACAACGACGGCGGTGGACGCGACGACGGCGATACCGGCGTGATTACGCGGACGCGTCCGAAAACGAAAAAGCCAAGTTTATATCGCGTTATTCTTCTGAACGACGACTACACGCCCATGGAGTTTGTTGTCCATGTGCTGGAAAAATACTTCAACAAGGGTCGGCAGGAGGCGACGCGGATCATGCTGCATGTGCATCAGAAGGGTGCGGGAACGTGCGGCGTCTACACGTACGAAGTGGCTGAAACCAAGGTGACGCAAGTGATCGACTTTGCCAGACAGCACGGTCATCCCCTGCAGTGCACCATGGAGAAAGAGTAGGACAGCGCGTGCCATCGTTCTCGCAAAACCTTGAAGCAACCCTGCATCGTGCGCTTGAATATGCCAACGAGCGCAATCACGAATACGCGACGCTTGAGCATTTGTTGCTCGCGCTGATCGACGATCGTGACGCAAGCGCGGTTCTCAAAGCGTGTGCGGTCGATCTTGACGAGCTGCGCTCGCGGTTGACCGACTATATCGATACCGAGCTCAATGCCTTGGAAATGAACGGCGTTTCGGAAGCGACGCCAACAACGGGCGTGCAACGTGTGATCCATCGGGCGATTGTGCATGTCCAATCGTCCGGCCGTGAAGAGGTCACCGGCGCGAATGTGCTCGTTGCGCTGTTTGCTGAGCGCGAAAGCCATGCCGCGTTCTTCCTGCAAGAGCAGGATATGACCCGGTTCGATGCCGTTCAGTTCATCTCTCATGGCATTGCCAAGCGTCCGGGGGCTTCGGAACCACGGGTTGCGCGCGGCTCTGAAGAGGAAATGGGCGATGAGGGTGGCGAGAAGCGCACGTCTGATGCGCTCAACACCTACTGCGTGAACCTCAACAAGAAGGCGCGCGACGGCAAGATCGACCCGTTGATCGGACGCGAAGCTGAGGTCCTGCGCACAATTCAAGTGCTGTGCCGCCGGTCCAAGAATAACCCGCTTCTGGTCGGGGACCCTGGCGTTGGAAAGACCGCCATCGCTGAAGGCCTTGCGCGCAAAATCATCAAGGGCGAAGTCCCAGAGGTTCTCACCGACAACACGATCTTTGCGCTTGATATGGGTGCATTGCTCGCCGGCACGCGCTATCGCGGCGACTTCGAAGAGCGCCTCAAAGCGGTGATGAAACAGATCGAAGACTATCCTGGCGCGATCCTGTTCATCGACGAGATCCACACCGTCATTGGTGCGGGCGCGACATCCGGTGGCGCGATGGACGCCTCAAACCTGCTGAAGCCGGCGCTTCAGTCGGGCTCGCTGCGCTGCATCGGCTCGACCACGTACAAAGAGTACCGCCAGCACTTCGAAAAAGATCGTGCGCTCGTGCGCCGCTTCCAGAAGATTGACGTCAAAGAGCCGTCGATCCCCGACTCGATTGAAA
>CAZOGY010000069.1:13460-19725 GCA_964579305.1 uncultured Hyphomicrobiaceae bacterium | reverse complement strand
TTGCGCTCACGGGCCGCTTTGCGGCCTTGGGGCGTGACTCCGATTGGATGCGACATGCATTAATAACGCAAAACAACCGGGCATCGGCGACAAATGCCCGGGTGTTACTGACGCTAATATTTATACGTTGTCGACTGGGCCGTTTTCATCGGTGATCGGCGATGCGTCACCATCGTTACCGGGCCCCGCTCCGCCATCGCCGACTGGCCCGCCGTTGTTTTCGCCGTCTTCGCCCGCACCTTCGTCGTTGGAACCGTCGTCCGGGATGCGTTCCACGGAGACGACTTTTTCTTCCGAGCCGGTTCTGAAGATCAGGACGCCTTGGGTGTTGCGCGATGCGATCCGAATGTCGTGCACGGGTGTGCGGATCAGTTGGCCCGCGTCGGTGACGAGGATGATCTGGTCGGTCTCTTCGATCGGGAAAGACGCAACGAGTGGGCCATTGCGTTCGTTGACGACCATCGCGGCGATGCCTTTGCCGCCGCGGCCGGACACGCGGTACTCATAAGACGATGACCGTTTGCCGTAGCCGCGCTCAGACACGGTGAGCACAAACTGCTCCTTCGCGGAGAGTTCGGCGTAGCGTTCCGCGGTCAGTTCGCCGTCGCTGATCTCGGTTGCGATATCGGGATCGGCATCCTCGTCTTCCACGGCGGCTGCAACGGCTTCGACATCTTCAGAGGCTTCGTCGGAACCTTGCGCGCGGCGCAAGGCTGCGGCCTGCTTGAGATAGGACGCGCGCTCGGCGGGCGGGGCGTCGACGTGGGTTAGGATCGCCATCGAAATCACGGTGTCGCCGTCGCCCAATCGAATACCGCGCACGCCTGTTGAGTCGCGCCCTTTGAAAACACGCACATCCGTTACGGGGAACCGGATCGCCTGGCCGCGGGCGGTCGTCAGCATCACGTCATCATGTTGCGTACAAATCGCAACGCGCACGATGCGATCGCCCTCGTCAAGCTTCATGGCGATCTTGCCGTTGCGATTGATGTTCTCAAAATCGCTCAAGGCGTTCCGGCGCACGTTCCCGCTTTGGGTGGAGAACATAAGTTCGAGCTGGTCGGTGTTTTCTGCGTCTTCCGGCAGCGGCAAAATCGACGTGATCCATTCGTCTTGGGCAAGCGGCAACAGGTTGATCAAGGCCTTGCCGGTTCCTTGCGGCGTTGAAGCGGGCAGACGCCAAACCTTCATGCGGTAGACCATGCCGCGTGACGAAAAGAAAAGCACGGGCGTGTGGGTGGAGGCCATGAACAGCTGCGTGACGAAGTCCTCGTCTCGAGTCGTCAGGCCGGAGCGGCCTTTACCGCCACGGCGTTGCGCCCGGTAGGTCGCCAGCGGCACGCGCTTGATGTAGCCGCGGTGGGTCACCGTGACCACGCAGTCTTCGCGCTGGATCAGATCCTCGTCGTCGACATCGCCATCGGCCGCATCAAGAATCTGCGTTTTACGCGGCGTCGCGAACTCATCACGCACGTTGCGCAATTCATTTGTGACAATGTCGATGATCCGGACACGGCTTGAGAGAATTTCGAGGTATTCCTCGATCTCTTTTGCCAGCTTTCTCAGTTCGTCGCCGATTTCATCGCGGCCGAGTGCGGTCAGGCGTTGCAAGCGCAGATCAAGGATCGCCTGGGCCTGATCAAACGACAGCTTGACGGTACCGTCGTCGAGGAGGCGGTGGCGGGGATCATCGATCAGCGCGATCAGCGGCCCGATGTCGGCGGCCGGCCAGTTGCGTTCCATCAACTGATCGCGCGCGTCATTCGGCGTTGGGGCGTGACGAATGAGGTGGATAATCTCATCGATGTTGGCGACGGCGATCATCAAGCCGACCAGAACGTGGGCGCGGTCACGAGCTTTGCGCAGCAAGTATTTGATGCGCCGTGAAACGACCTGCTCGCGGAATTGGCAGAACGCCGCGATCATGTCGCGCAAGGTCATCTGTTCTGGACGGCCGCCGTTCAGCGCCAGCATGTTTGCGCCAAACGAGGTCTGCAATTCCGAATAGCGCCAAAGCTGGTTCAGGACGACGTCGGGCACGGCGTCGCGCCGCAACTGGATGACGACGCGCATGCCCTGACGGTTTGATTCGTCCCAGATTTCGGTGATGCCTTCGACGCGCTTGTCCCGGACCAGGTCGGCGATCTTTTCAATCATCACCTTCTTGTTGACCTGGTAGGGGATCGCTGTGACCACCAAGGCCTGACGGTCCTTGCGGATCTCTTCGACCTCGACGGTCGCACGCATCACGATCGATCCACGGCCCTTGTGGTAGGCAGCGAGAATACCACCGCGACCCAGGATCGTTGCGCCGGTCGGGAAGTCTGGTCCCTTCACGATCTCGCAGAGTTCTTCGATCGTGATCTCGGGATTGTCGAAATACGCAATACAGGCATCAACCACCTCGCCGAGATTATGCGGCGGGATATTCGTGGCCATGCCGACGGCAATGCCGCCGGCCCCGTTGACCAGCAAGTTGGGGAACTTGGCTGGCAACTGGATCGGCTCTTTCTGAGAGCCATCGTAGTTTTCCTGGAAGTCGACCGTGTCCTTGTCGAGATCGTCGAGCAGGTAGCCGGCAACCTTGGCGAGACGGCTCTCAGTGTAGCGCATGGCCGCCGGCGGGTCGCCGTCCACGGAGCCGAAGTTGCCTTGTCCGTCGACCAGCGGCACGCGCATTGAGAAGTCCTGCGCCATGCGGACAAGGGCATCGTAGATCGCGCTGTCACCGTGCGGGTGGTAGTTGCCCATCACTTCGCCAACCGTCTTGGCTGACTTGCGATAGGGCCGGTCGTGACGGTTCGCGGCCTCGTGCATCGCGTAAAGAATGCGCCGGTGCACAGGCTTGAGGCCGTCGCAGACGTCAGGCAGAGCGCGGCTTACGATCACACTCATGGCGTAATCGAGATACGAGCGCTTCATCTCATCGGTGATCGAAATCGGGCGGATGTCGCTGTTGTCGCCGCTGCCGCCGCTTTGGCCGTCGTTGGTGTTGTCGTGGTCTGACAAGGCATTGTCCTTTGGTCGTCGGGCATCGCCGCGCGCAGCTGCTTCGCGCGCACGCCACGATGCAAAGCAGGGGCGAGCTTAGCACATTTGCCGAGAAATCCATGCAGCCGGTCAGCTCTGTTCCACATGCGCGGCGGCCAGTGAATCGGTAAGGAGACTGACAAAATGGAACGAACGACACGCGCGGGACTTTAAGACGTCATAGTCACGCTCTATGTGCCCACCATCGCAGGACTTTCGTGAGATTGTCCGCGCACGAACATGACAAGAAGGGGCCTCTTATATGATCAAAACCATCGCACTGGCAGCGGCCGTCGCATTCTCCTGCGCATGGGGCGCACCGGCGTACGCGCAAGAGATCCCGCTCGGCGTCTTCTATAACGTACAGCAACCGAATCAATATCTCGCCCGTGATCTGGTTCTAGGCGCGAAGGTGCGTGGCCCGGATGGCAAGATCATTGGCGACGTCGAAGACCTGATCATGAACGACGACAATCAAATCGTTGGTGTGATCATGGGTGTTGGCGGTTTCCTTGGTGTCGGTGAAAAACGAATTGGCGTGCGGTTCCGTGCGCTTACGATCGCGACGGACGGCGGCAAGGTCGTCGTCAGCTTGCCTGAAGCAACGCAAGACGTCTTGAAAGCCGTTCCGGCTTACGAACGCGCTGAGCCAAAGCAGTCGCTGTTTGATCGCGCGATCGAGAAAGCCAAAGAACTGCGCGATAAGACCGCACGCACATCGGCCGATGCCTACGAAAAGGCAAAGAAGGAAGCTGGTCCGGCTCTCGAAAAGGCCAGAGACGCCGCAACGCAAGCTTATGAGAAAGCCAAGGATGCGGCCGGAAAGGCGATCGAGGGTGCGAAAGACGCCGCCAAGCCGGAAGCGAATTAAAATCGGCCAGTGTCCTGTTGCGGCCGCTTAAACTTTGGCGGCGCCAAGGTTCGGCGCAGATAACACGATTGAGCTGTCGGCCTAAATGACCTGCACCGCCCGGAAGCTTTCCGGGCGGTGTTTTTTATTCGACCAGTTTTTACGCGAAGTCCCCGTTATTGCGGTAATGTGACCTTGAATTCTTTGCCGCCGAGCTGGTGGACCTTGTCGTGTGCGCGAATTGTGACTTCCCGCACATCATCAGGGATCTTCACGTTCGATAGGGATCGTGTGAACGGTTGCTCTTTCACGTGCGGGTGGGCCAGCACGCGGCTGCCGAGCACGGTTCCGTCCGGCGCGACCACGTCCCAACGGTCGGCATAGTGCGACCAGCCGGTATCGGCATGCTGCACGGTGACCTCAAACCGATAAACGCCGGTGGCTTGCTTTTGCGCCTTGACGGCAACGACGTCTGCCTCGCCCGCGTATGCGGCCCATCGCGACGCGGCTGCAAGCACGGCCAATCCGAGGCACAGGGTCTTCCAATTTCTCTTCATATGGGTGTCGCTCCCTTTTTCAGTTTCGTGCACGGCACCGAGACTGGTTGCGGCTGCGGGAAATTGCATGGCGGCCACGGCGCGGTTTTGGCGCCTTACTTCCGCGGAATTGCGCGGTTCCGATTGGGGTACGACGTGATCGTGCGGCCCGTGCGCTTGGGACGTTCAACGGATCACCGCAGGTCGCGTTTGAACCCCGTGTGGGTCGCTTCGAAACCGAGGTTCTCATAAAAGCGGCGCGCTTCGGTGCGGCTTATGCTCGATGTCAATTGCACGAGCCCGCAGCCGCGATCCTTGCATGCCGCCGTGGCCCACGCGATCATCGCACTGCCGAGACCGCGGCCCCGGTGATTGCTTGCGACGCGGACCCCCTCGATTTGTCCGCGCCAAAGTCCCTGGTGCGATAGACCGGGGATGAATGTGAGCTGGAGGCAGCCCAGAATCGCGCCGTCCTCGCAATCGACCAAGACGGCCAGCAGTTGGTTCGGGTCAGCGGAAATGGCATCGAACGCGGCCGTGTAGGTCGGCGCAGGCGGGTCGCTGACAATCTCGCGCTGTCGGCCCAATGCATCGTCGTACAAGAGCGCAACAATGCCTGACACATCGGACCGCACTGCGCGGCGCATCTCAAAACCACAGACCTCGAATGCCGGCAGTGCTTGCACCACTCCATTCATGGTTGGCCTCCGTGAGCTTCGCGCGGCATGACGCAACGCCGCGCAAGCACCGCGCCGCGTTCGATCATTCCAGGTTCACCTGCGTTGACCAGCGTTGATCCAAGTTATCGATGGTCGCTGCATCATCCGGTTCACGCGTGACCGCCAAAACCGGATGAGCACTCGGCCGGCATGTGACATGGAGCTTGCCATGCAGGGGGCTTGCCATACAGGGGCCTTGCGATGCAGGGGCAGGGGCAAGGCCAGTATCAGAGCCACACCGGCGTGGCATACGGACGGACTTGGCAAGCGGCCACTTCTTGAGGATCAGAAGGGAATTTCGTCATCCAGCGGCTTATCAAAGCTGTCCGCGCCACCTGACGGTCCGCCCGATCCGCGGCCACCACCGTAGCCGCCATCGCGAGGCCCTGAATCGTAGCCGCTCTGGCCGCCCTCGTGCATGCCGCCGCTTGCGCCGCTGCTTGCGCCGCTGCTGGGGCCGTCGCGACCATCCAGCATCGTCAGTGTGCCGCCGTAGTTCTGCAGAACGACTTCAGTTGAGTAGCGGTCTTGGCCGGATTGATCCTGCCATTTCCGCGTCTGGAGCTGACCTTCGATGTAAACCTTTGAGCCCTTCTTGAGGTATTGCTCCGCAATCCGGCAAAGGCCTTCGGAAAAGATCACAACGCGGTGCCATTCCGTTTTGTCGCGACGCTCGCCGCTGTTGCGGTCGCGCCAACTCTCTGTTGTTGCCACGTTCAGGTTCGCGATCGGTCGTCCATCCTGGGTGCGCCGGATTTCCGGGTCGCGGCCAAGATTGCCGATCAAGATGACTTTGTTCACGGAACCGGCCATGCGGGCCTCCCTTTATTCTGCGGCATGATACAACGCCGGGCGCCCGGCGCAGGTCCGGGCCACATCGGTCCTCAGCGTCGAATCGCTGTGTCACGCTAGCATAACCGAGTTGCATCGGCAGCTGTGGCACCCGATGCAATCGCGGCGGCTTTTCACCGGGTTTCTCTTCGCGCGATTTGAGCGCACGAGCCCTTGTGTTCTATTTATGTTCGACAGCCAGCCGTGGCAAGCACGTCCCGCGCAACAAACATCCCGCGCAAAGAACATCCCGCGCAACGTCTGATCCTGATTGCAACGGCCCGCGGATCGCAATCGAA
>CAZOGY010000069.1:0-13360 GCA_964579305.1 uncultured Hyphomicrobiaceae bacterium | reverse complement strand
AACATCCCGCGCAACGTCTGATCCTGATTGCAACGGCCCGCGGATCGCAATCGAATTGGGCAAGCGCCCGCCTGCGTTGGCCGCCTCAGTTCGCCGCCTGGATCTTGATTGCGAGATCGTCCTTGAGCGCCTTGGCAACGTTCTTTGCGGGTCCGCACCCTGGCGAGTTCAAGCGTGCAAAGTAGGAGGCGACATCGCCTTGATATTGCTGACCACCGACCCGTTTTGTGATGCCTGTTGCCACCGAACCGTCTGACCACCGGCCTTTGCAGGCCAATTGAGCCAGAGCGTTTGAAAGCTCTGAGCCATAGAGCGCGTCGCTGACGGCGGATTTTGCGCGATTGGCAAATCCAATCCAGCTTGTTCGCTCAGGGCTGTCGGCCCACTTGCGGGCTTCGGCTGGGTCGATCACCAGCTTGAGCGCCTGTATCGACGCGATCAACTGCTCAAGTTGGCGTCGGCCGATCTTTCGCAAAGTTTGCTTGAGTTCCTCGCGTTGATCTGCGCTCAGCGGTTCGACTTTGAGATCGGTCAGATCGGCAAGCTGAAGCGCCTCGCCCGCGGGGGCCAGTGTGTTCCAAATCGCGACCCAGCGCATGTCGGTGGCCAACAAACTTGCGCCGGTCAGATCAGCGCCGCGCAAGTCCGCATTTTGCATATCAACGCCGTCAAGCTGGGTGTCGCGCAAGACCGCACCGGACAGCTTTGCGTGAGCAAGCAACGCACCCTGAAGTTGGGCATTCGAAAAGTCCGCGCCGTAAAGGATCGCACCGTTGAGGTCCGCGCCCTTCAGTTCAGCCAGCAGGAACGTTGCGCCTTGAGCGTGAACGCCGCCGGTCAACGTTGCCTTCTGTAATTTGGCCGAGGTCAGGTCGGCACCAACCAGAATGCTGTAGTCGAGTTGGGCGTCGCGCAGGTCAGCGTCACCCAGATTTGCGCCCGTGATGTCCAATCCGCGCAACGAGCTGCGCGTCAGGATCGCGCCTTTGAAGTTCGTGTTGCGTGCCGATGGACAGCGCGCGGCCTCGCGATCGTCCGTCAGAATGTACAGCGTGACGTCGGCACAGTGGAACCGGATATCGCGCAGGTCAGCGCCCGCGAGGCTTGCCCCGTCCAGGTTGGCGCCGGTCAGATCAGCCTGGTGCAGGTCTGAACGGTCGAGACGCGCATAACGCAGATCACGGCCACGCAAGGACAACGTGGGCTCGCCTGCGGTGACTTGGTCGTTGGGCACGAGGTCCAGGTCGGTCACGATCAAATTGCGGTGGAAGACCCCAAACAAGGAGCCATCCTCTCGTCCGCCAAGGTAGGGCGCGACAAACCCCATCACGGCGGTATCGCCGGCGTTGGGTTGTGAGGATTGGGCGTCGTCATGAAGCTGGCTGGTCACGTATCGGTCCAGCGCTTCGCCCGGAACGGTTGCCACGAAAAACGAAAAGAGCGTGACGATCGCGAACACGATCGCGGTGAAGAAAACGCTGACAGGGTGGGACACCAATGTGCGGCCGACCGCTGAGAAGAATGCCGATTCCGGGCGCACGAGAAACACGCCGATCAACAGCATCATCAAGATGTCGACGGAGAGCGCGATGCGGTGCGACCACGTGATCATGACGTCGTGGTAGGGCAGGAACTTGATCTGGACGAACAGCAGCAAGAGCACGGGAATCGCGACCAGCGTGAGCCAGCCCATGCCATGCAGGAACGCGCTCATGATGATTGAGCGGTGCGGGCCTGCGATCGACTGCACGAAAAAGAAGTTGTGCAGTTCCAACCGCAATGGATGTGTGCGCTTGCGCGTGGGCTCGAGCTGTTGGACGGCGATGTCGAATTCCAGGGTCTTGCGGGCCAGCAAGACAAGCTGCGTCACGATGCCGAGATGGAACAGAACAAGCAGCACGGGTGCGAACTGGAAGAACTGGACTTGCGGGATCTGAATCCCAAAGATCGGTAGTTGAACCGGTTTTTCCAGAAGCAGATCCTGGTGGGTCACCCCGGCGACGGCAATCATCAGGTAAGCCATCACGCCGAGAAAGATCAGCCAGCCCGTGTGCGCCATGTCACTTGAGCGGTTCACCGCCTCAAGCAATGAATACGGGTTCACCGGCGTTTCGATGTCCGGTTCGACATCCTGGATTTCGTTGACGACCACAGTTCCCTCCAGGCCAGCGGTCTGCGCAGATCGATCCCGTCCTTTAGCCCACCCGGTGGCCCCTCGGTAGCGTGCTGAACGCGCGCGCTCTTAAGTCCCGCACACATGTGTGGCGGGGCAGGCACTGTCGGCGACGTGCTTGGTTGTCCGCTTGGGCGCCTGAACGTGCCATGAGCGCGCCATTAACGGACCTGGCGTGGGCTCGTCGCCGGTGCTGCGCCTGTGCGATCAGCCGCCCATTATGGAGTAGCCGCCGTCGACGGGAATGGCCGTTCCGGTAACGAAGTTGGACGCGGAGCTCGCGAGAAATACTGCGATTCCGGCGAAATCCGCAGGGTCTCCCCATCGCCCGGCCGGCGTTCTTACAACCACGCGATCGTGCAGGCCATCCACATCTTTGCGCGCTTGGCGGGTCAGGTCGGTGTCGATCCAGCCCGGCAAGATTGCATTAGCCTGGATGTTGTCGGCAGCCCAGGCCGTGGCAAGAACACGTGTCAGTTGGACCACAGCGCCTTTGGTCGAAGCGTAGGGTGCCGAAAACGGCAAACCAAAGATCGACGCCATGGACCCGATGGTGATGATCTTGCCGCCGCCCTGCGCCTTCATCGTGGGGTACACCGCCTGTGCGCAGTGAAACGTGCCATCGAGATTGACGTCGTGAATGCGGCGCCATTCATCCAGCGTGTAGTCCTGCGGCGGCTTGCGGATGTTCATGCCGGCATTAGCCACGAGGATGTCGACCCTGCCGAAGCGGCCGGTGACATGCTCGACCATGGCATCGACGCTTGCGCGGTCGGTGACATCGACTTCGCAAGAGGCGGCCGTTCCGCCAGCCGATTGTATCGCCTCGACGGCGCCAGCGAGCTTCGTGCGGTCGCGGGCGGCCAAAGCCACGCTTGCGCCAGCAGCCGCCAAGCCCTGCGCCATGCCCAATCCAATACCACCGTTACCGCCTGTCACGATTGCAACGCGCCCGGTCAGATCGAAATTCGCCATTTTTCAGCCTCCCGTAATCTGTCACCGTTACAGCGTGGCATACGCTGCCGATGACGGGTTATCGGCTGATGATAAGCTTGGCTGGCAACGCACGTCATCAACTTGCCGCTCCGCTTTAATAGGACGGCGGCGTCGGTGTCAGACAGAAGCGGGCGGCGCGATCATGGGCGCTTACGACTGTGGAAAATGCCCCGGTTACTGTTGCGCCTATCCGATCATTCAGTTGACGGCGGACGACGTCGCGCGGCTTGCAGCGCACCTTGGTGTGCCTGAAGACGCTGTTTTAAAACGTTATTTGAAAACCGATCACGGCCACGAGCGTATCTTGCGGCGCAAAGCCGACCCGATTTACGGGCGGATCTGCAAGCTGTTCGACACGCACGCGCGCACCTGCACGGTCTATGAGGCAAGACCCGATATTTGCCGGGCGTTTCCAGGCGACGGGCGATGCGGATATTATGACTTCCTGCAATTTGAACGCGATGCACAGGGCGATCCCGATCATGTCGCGGTCACAAGCATGGGCGAGTGGCGCTGAGCGTCGCCGTGTGCAATGAGCGCATGCGTTGCCGTTGGGGCATCTGGCAAAAGCGCGTTCGTGTCTTGATCGTGGGCGCGATTGGGCGCTTACAGCGGGGGGCATTCGTCTCAATATGCGCAAAGTTCTGACTTTCGGACCCGCCTTTGGGCTTCCGGACCCATCGCCATTTTGCCTGAAGGCGATTGTTCTTCTGCAATTGGCAAAGCTTGAATACCAAACAGCTGCTGGAGACCCGACGAAGGCGCCGAAGAAGAAAATCCCCGTCCTGATTGAAGACGACGGGCGTACCGTGCCTGATACGACTTTGATGCGGTTTTACCTCGAAGACGCCTATAGCGTAAATTTCGACGCTGGCTTGAGTGAAGCGCAAAAGGGTATTGGGTGGGCTTTTGAAAAACTTTGCGAGGACCATTTGTATTTCGCGCTGATGTACGAGCGCTGGATGATCGACGCCAATTTCGACCGCGGCCCACGCCAGTTTTTCCAGGCCGTGCCAACGCCGATGCGCCCACTCGTGACATCATTGGTGCGACGTCAGGTCAAACGCGATCTGTGGGGACATGGGGTCGGCCGACATACACTCGATGAAATCTGCCGGATGGCCAATCGCGGTTTTGATGCCATTGATGCGCAACTTGGCGCCAAACCCTGGCTGATGGGCGATAAACCGTGCGGCGCCGATGCCTCGGTCTGGGCCTGCGTTGCTGCTGCGTCGCCAACGGTCTTCAATAGCCCGATCACAAACCATGTTTTGTCGTTGCCAAAACTGACGGCCTATCGCGATCGCGGTCTTGCGATGTGGTTTCCCGATTTCAAATTCGGCTCCGACACCACCTGATCACCGGCTCACGGGTGCCGGATCTCAACTGACCGCGGAGTTTTCGAGATCCGGCTCGATCCAGGCCATGTAAGCGCCGACTGCATCCTGCACGACGGCCATGCGCCCAAAACCTGCAATGTTGAACGGTTGGCGCGAGAGCTTGCCACCGTTGGCCGTTGCCGTTGCAACCGCCGCGTCGAGATCGTCGACGGCGATGTATGTGAACCAATGATCGGGAACGCCGACAAAGTCTGGCTCGATGAGTTGGAATATCCCAGCGACCAGTGTTCCATCTGAGGTTTTGGCGAGATAATACGCCCGCCCATCCTTGGTGCCAGCGGTCTGAGCTTGCTCAAACGACCAGCCCATGATCTCTTTGTAGAAAGCCATGGCTTCGTGCGGCTTCCAGGTATTCAATTCATTCCAGTAAATTTTGCCGTGGTATGACATCGCGCATCTCCAGCTTTCGCACGTATGCGACAAGTTAACACGACGACGGGCTTAGCGTCGACCTGGGTCACTGCTGGCGCTGCACCAAGCTCAGCCCCAGACGACGCGATACAGGTCAAAGCGGCGATCGCGAAAGTTGCGCGTGGTGCCTTCGCGGCGTGCGGCCCGCAGATCCGACAATCGCAAATCAGCAAAAGCGATCGTTTCGGTATTCGCTGCCGTGTCAGCTGCAATGCCGTCGCGGGCAAAAGCGAAATCGCACGGCGTCAGGATGCAGCTTTCGGCGTAATGGATATCCATGTTTTCCACATTCGGCAGGTTGCCGACCACGCCCGATAGCGCAACGTAAATCTGATTTTCGATGGCGCGCGCATGGCAACAGTACCGCACGCGCAAGAAACCGCGACGCTCGTCAGTGCAGAACGGCACAAACAAAATCATCGCGCCCTGGTCGGCCAGATGCCGGGTCAATTCAGGGAACTCCGCATCGTAGCAGATCAACACGCCGATCGGGCCGCAATCGGTATCGATCGCTTCGACGCGATTTCCGCCGCGAATGTCCCACCAGTAGGACTCGTCGGGCGTGGGATGGATTTTCTCTTGGCTGTGGACGGATCCGTCCCGGAGAAAAACGTACGCAATATTGTGTATCGTGCCGTCCGCTACACGCGTGGGATGCGAGCCGCCAATAATGTTGACGTTATAGCTCACAGCGAATTGCGACATGAACTCCAAGAACCAGTCGGTGTATTCAGAGACTTTTTCCATTCCCTCTTTCGGGGGCAATGGTTTGGTTTCCAGAGACAGGAGCTGGTTTGTGAACAACTCTGGAAATACGACGAAGTCGGAACGATAATCTGAGGCAACGTCGACGAAGTATTCAACCTGTTGCTTGAACTCCTCCTTCTGGGAGATCCCGCGCATTTGCCATTGCACCGTTGCAACGCGAACGACCTGCTGCGGGCTTAGAGCATCGCGGTTGTCGGCAACGCCGCTCTGCTCGTCATAGCGGGGGTTGTGCCAGACCATGTGGGTTGCGTAACCGCCAGAGGCCGTGTCGGTCTTGTCGTAACCTGGCAGAACGCCAATTGGCTCAAAATCCTGAGCGAGGTGAAAGTTGATTGCCAGATCGCGGATGGTGCGCGCCTGGACAGCCTCAACATAATCTTTGGGGTCGGGATATTTCTTGCTCCGCCGGTTATAACCGGGCATGCGGCCGCCAAAGACAATGCCTTTCAGGCCCCAGTCTTCACACAGATTCTTGCGTGCGCGGTAGAGCCGCTGGCCGATCCGCAAGCGGCGGTAGCGTGGATCAACCGAGACCTCCATGCCGTAAAGATAGTCGCCGTCTGGATCATGGCGTGAGGCAAATCCGTTGCCGGTAATCTCCGCCCAGGTGTGTGCGCGCAGGGCGATGCGCCCATCGATGATGAACGTTGCGGCGTGTCCGACGATTTTCCCGTCGAACTCTGCAACGAATTGGCCATCGGGGAAGTTGTTCAACTGTCCGCGGATCTGGCGTGCGGAATAGCCATCGTTGGTCCCGTAGACGCGCTTGGAAAGGGCGGCGATGGCTGGCACGTCTGCGCGTTTTGCATGGCGCAGCACAAGCTTCGCCTGCGAAACTGGCTCGCTTTCTGGGCCGGTGGGGTCTTCGGTCCGCGATTTGAGCGGCTTATCCATGAGATCTCCTGGGGGGCCGGTCGGGTTCCAGCGTGCGCCAGTTGTCGCGCTGCGTCATCGTTGCCCAACAACACCTAGCATTCTGCAAACGCATGGGCGGGCCAACAGGTTTCCACAAAAGCCTTCCGCCTCGCATGAGCCATTGCGTGCGCGATGGCGTATGCCACACTTGGATCAGGCCTGCGACGTCCAGCCCGCCGCAGTCTGCGATCGTTGGTGCGACGGCTTGATGACCTGTGTTCTGTCAGGGTCGGCCGGATTGCGCGGACCCTTCACACGCCCGGGATACGACCATGGCAAAGGCGACCACAAAGCCGCTCAAGAAACGCGCCAATCTGGAGGTCAAGGGGCGCTCTACGAAGACGGCGGCGGCGGTCACGAAGGCAGCTGGCGGCAAGCCCAAGAGCGCAAAGACGCCGCGCGGCGCAAAGAACACGCCGGCCAAGGCCGCCAAGCCGGCAGCGGTCGTGCCGACAACCGGCGTCATTCATGTGCAAGGCGCGCGCGAGCACAATCTCAAAAACGTTGACCTGACCATCCCGCGCGACAAGCTGATCGTCTTCACGGGGCTTTCGGGATCAGGCAAGTCATCGCTTGCGTTCGATACGATCTATGCTGAGGGCCAGCGGCGCTATGTCGAAAGCCTCTCAGCTTATGCGCGCCAATTCCTGGAGATGATGCAAAAGCCCGATGTCGACCACATCGACGGGCTCTCGCCGGCCATCTCGATCGAACAGAAGACGACGAGCCGGAACCCGCGCTCGACGGTTGGGACTGTCACCGAAATCTACGATTACTGCCGGCTTTTGTTTGCGCGGGTCGGCGTACCGTATTCACCGGCGACCGGCTTGCCGATCGAAAGCCAGACCGTCAGCCAGATGGTCGATCGCATCCTCGATCTTGAGGACGGCACCCGGCTTTATCTCTTGAGCCCGCTTGTGCGCGGCCGCAAGGGCGAGTTCCGCAAAGACCTGGCTGACCTCATGAAACGTGGGTTCCAGCGCGTCAAAATCAACGGCACGTTCCACGAGATCCCTGACGCACCGGCGCTCGACAAGCGCTATAAGCACGATATCGACGTGGTGGTTGACCGGATCATTGTCCGCAATGACGACGGCACCCGCACGCGGCTTGCCGATAGCCTGGAAACCGCGCTGGAACTATCCGACGGCATTGCGATCGCTGAGTTCGCGGATCGACCTCACGGTGTAACCAAACGGACCGGCGCGGCTCTGAGCGAAGATCACCCGGGGCAGGCCGGCGACGGTGACACAAGCGGTGGCGCGCGCAAGTCCGCCGTTCTCCAAAACAAAAACGATACGCACGAGCGGATCACGTTCTCGGCGCGTTTTGCCTGTCCGGTCTCCGGCTTCACCATCGACGAAGTGGAGCCGCGGCTGTTTTCGTTTAACGCACCGGCCGGCGCCTGCCCGGTGTGCGATGGCCTGGGGACGGAGCTGAAATTTGAACCAGAGCTGATCGTTCCCGACGGTTCACTGTCGCTGCGGCAAGGGGCGATTGCACCTTGGGCAAAGACGGGTGCAAGTTCCCCCTATTATGAGCAAACGCTTCAGGCGCTTGGGCGGCATTTCAAATTTGCCATGACAACGCCATGGAACGACTTGCCGCGTGACATTCAAAACACGCTGTTGTTCGGCTCCGGTTCGGAAGACATTACATTCACTTATGAAGACGGTTTGCGGAAATACCGAACCCGCAAGCCCTTTGAAGGTGTGCTGCACAATATTGAGCGGCGCTGGCGCGAAACTGAAAGCCAATGGGTGCGTGAAGAGTTGTCCCAGTTTCAGGGCAATCACCCCTGTCAGGCGTGTGATGGCTACCGCCTGAAGCCGCAAGCGCTTGCCGTCAAAATCGGTGGTCAGCATATTGGTGAAGTCACAAGCCTGTCGATCCGCGCTGCGCATCAATGGTTTGCGGAAATCGAAGGCCGTTTGTCGCCAAAGCAAGCGGAGATTGCCACGCGCATTCTCAAAGAGATCCGGGAGCGGCTTCAGTTTCTTGTCGATGTTGGCCTTGATTACCTCACGCTGTCGCGCGCGTCGGGAACTTTGTCGGGCGGCGAAAGCCAACGTATTCGACTTGCATCACAGATCGGGTCGGGGCTGACGGGCGTCCTTTACGTTCTGGATGAGCCGTCGATCGGGTTGCATCAGCGCGACAATGAACGGCTCTTGGTCACGCTC
Source organism: uncultured Hyphomicrobiaceae bacterium (assembly GCA_964579305.1). Classification (GTDB taxonomy): domain Bacteria; phylum Pseudomonadota; class Alphaproteobacteria; order Rhizobiales; family Hyphomicrobiaceae; genus JBCBWG01. The sequence goes on along the minus strand of CAZOGY010000069.1, from coordinate 4,514 downwards.
CGGCACCTGCGTGATCTGGGCAATACCGTGATCGTGGTCGAGCACGATGAGGATGCTGTGCGGACGGCTGACCACGTGGTCGATATTGGGCCAGGCGCGGGCGTTCATGGTGGCCGGATCGTTGCGCAAGGCACGCCTGAAGATATCATGACGGCGCCTGACAGCCTGACTGGTCAATATCTGACCGGGGTGCGGCAGGTCCCCGTGCCCAAGCAACGTCGCCCATGGAAGAAAACGCGCGTTTTGAAAGTCTCCGGCGCGCGTGAAAACAATTTGCAAAACGTTACCGCCGCGATCCCGCTGGGCGTCATGACGTGCGTAACGGGTGTGTCCGGTGGCGGCAAATCCACGTTTTTGATTGATACGGTCTATAAGGCCGTTGCGCGAAAACTGAATGGTGCGCGCGCCAACCCCGGTCAGCATGACAAAATCGATGGATTGGAACATCTCGACAAGGTCATCGATATCGATCAATCGCCGATCGGGCGCACGCCCCGTTCCAACCCGGCGACGTATACCGGCGCCTTCACACCAATCCGCGAGTGGTTTGCGGGTTTGCCAGAGGCGCAAGCGCGCGGCTATCAACCGGGGAGGTTCTCATTCAACGTCAAAGGTGGGCGATGCGAAGCGTGCCAGGGCGATGGCGTCATCAAGATTGAAATGCACTTCCTGCCCGACGTTTATGTAGAATGCGACCAGTGCAAGGGTGCGCGCTATAATCGCGAAACGCTTGATATAAAGTTTCGTGAGAAATCAATCGCTGATGTTCTCGATATGACGGTTGAAGAAGGTTGCGGCTTTTTCTCGGCCGTGCCCGTCATCCGCGATAAATTGGAGACGCTGCGGCGGGTTGGGCTGGGCTATATCAAGATCGGGCAGCAAGCGACGACGCTTTCGGGCGGAGAGGCACAGCGGATCAAGCTTGCCAAGGAACTGTCAAAGCGCGCCACGGGCCGCACACTCTACATTCTGGACGAACCCACGACAGGGCTCCATTTCCACGACGTGGCCAAACTGCTCGAAGTGCTCCACGAACTTGTCGAAGCCGGCAACACGGTCGTGATCATCGAACACAACCTGGAAGTCATCAAAACTGCCGACTGGGTGATCGATCTTGGGCCTGAAGGTGGCGACGGCGGCGGGCACATCGTTGCCGCGGGGACACCGGAAGATGTCGCCGCTTGCGCCGAGAGCCATACCGGTCGCTTTCTCAAGGGCGTGCTGGGCTGAGGACGACATGCCTATCTCAACCGGCAAGCCCCCACTTGATGGCGTCGATCAGCCAGATAACGCCAACGACCGTGGCGAGGCGGTAAAGGCTCTCGTGAAATCGGTCATGGCCCAGATAGTCGCCGGCGGCATAGCCGGCGGTGACGGTGATCGCGAAGAGGTAGCGACCCGCCTCACGGCTTCCGAACAGAACAAGGTCAGGATCGTCGGCCGGATCGTTTCCGCCACCGAACAGAAAGATCATGTTCAAAGCGGCAAAGATCGCCAAACTCGGCATCGTCTGACCGTCAAGAAAACGACCCTGGTTTAATGGCGGCAAGGGGTTGCCTTCGAGCCACGCTGAGACGCGCGCGCCAAGGCCCATTGTTGCGGCAAATCCTGCAAAGCTGAGCGCCGCGACGAGGTGGGGATGAAACATGACGCCCAGCGCGGCCAGCAATGGTCGCCAGAGCCAGCCCAACAGGTCTGGCCAGAGCGTCAGGACAGCGCCAAGGCCCGGCGACAGCGCGCCTGCGGTTGCCAGCATCCCCAAAACGGTCAGGGCCGCACCTGCGATTGCGCTCAACGACAGCGCTTCGCGCACGATCCACAGCCCCATGGTCACGCTCCCGATCAATGCGCGCACGACGGCAGAATGTCGGACCACGCAGCTCTGTCGCGTGACGTCAGGCTGTGTCCCGTTTCCAACGAGATCCCGGCTTTGGGAACTTGCGTCGGTTTTGCCGCTTGAATGCGGTGGCGCGCGCGTTGACCACAACCTGCCGCAAATCAGGTATCAAACCGTGCCATCACGCTGCGCAGAAGGAGGTCTCAGATGTCGGATCGCACGCAACTTGCCGTCGGCCCGAAGTCGTTTTTGGTGCCAAAACTGACCAAGCGACTGGTGGAGATTGCCGTTTCCAGTGGACTCACCATGTTCACGATTCTTGCGGTGCTGAGCTTGAATAATCTGCTGATCGGCAAAAACGGCTGGGAGCAAGGTTATGCGATCTGGCTGCAGTTCATTCAGCGGTCGGACATCCTTGGAACCATCTTGCTCACAGCGTCTGTGACGGTGGCCTTTGTCTATTGGTATCGGGCCTTTGGCAAACGCTGAGGCCGCGCTGATTTGCGTTGCCGCACCGTGCAGCGTATGGCGCCAGTCCGCAACGGACGAACTGGCGGCTGCGCTCGCACAAGCGTCGGCGGAGTTCCCAGCGTTGCATGAATGTTTACGTCGCGGCTGTCCCGAGAGCGATGACAGCGAGCGGATTGGACAAGTGCGCGTTTGACAATTACGCATGCATGCGGATCAATTTGCTGCTTCAAGCGAGCTGCACCGGTTTCAGTTCCAACCGAGAGTACGAATGACCGCCGAAAACGAACTCGATGACTTGCGTAAGCGTGTCGACCTGCTCGAAGCAACGGTTGCATCTCTGGCGCGGCAGCTAAATACGTTTCAGCCGGAACTTGTCGCGCTGCGCGAAATCAGCAGCGATCGGTTTGACGGTGTCGATCTTGCAATCGACAAGTTGCAGCATCGCCTGGAGCGCGTCGATCAGCAGGTTTGGGGTCTGCGCGATGACCTGCCCTCGCTGATCGGGCAGGCGGTCCGTAACGCGCTGCGTCCGACCTGATTGCCTGACGCCGCTTACGTGTTAACCGTGGCCAGCGTTGCAAAGCGATGGGCCGTTTCCATTTCTCGCCATCGTCGCGCACGTCGCTCAGCAGCTTCCTGATCTTCGCCCCACTGGCTGATCTGCCAGTCCTCATCAACATGGGCGAGCGACCAAGCGTCCTGTACCGGTAGCGCCCCGTGCAGGACCGCCAGCGCAAGCACCGTTGAACCGGTCAGCGTGGTCATGATGTGTGCCGGCCCCAGAACAAAAGCGTCCAGTTCGGCCACCGCGTCAGCGATCCGGCTGATCGCCTCGTCCGGTTGCGTGACCGGCATGACGCCTGTGGCAATGGATAGCCGCGCGCCAAGTGTCGTCTCCGCCCAGGTAAGCTGCGCGTCCCAAAGCTCGGCTTGACGCACAACCAGTTCGGATGGCGCCTCGGCGCGATAGCAGAGCAAGTCCGACGCGGCGTAGCGCACAATTTCATCACGTACGGCCTGGGCCTCGTCGACGACGCCATCGATGACGGTATTGGCAATGCGCGTCAGCGGCATCGTTGCGGGGTCGATATGGGTGGCTTGGGCCGACCACTCGCCCGCAATCGCCTCGCCAAGTGCGCGTGAGGGAACAGCCAGAGGCCGCTTGCCAGGTGTCCGCGCAGGCCGATCATCGAGGTGAAGCTGGAAACCGGCATCGCCGCCAACGGTTGTCGCGCGATGGTAGAACCGGCGGGGTTTGGTCGGCTCGCTTTCCGTTGCCCGTGCGCCGTCGGTCTGGGTCACGCCGTCCGGCTTAGGAGTGGACACTGGATCGTCGTGGTGCGTCATGCGGCGGGGTCCTCAGCTATCAGACGCGGCGGGTGGGGCGGCCAGGATCAGATGTTCGGCCAGCGCGTTGGCAAGCTCGTTCGCCGTTGTGACCAGGGCTTGCGCACCGGCACGTTGCAGCTCGCTGACATCGTGATAGCCCCAGGTGACGCCGATTGCGGTGACGCCGGCTGCCCGCGCCATCGCCATGTCGAAAGATGTGTCGCCGATCATTACGGCGTCTTCCGGGGCGGCATCGGCCATGTCGAGGGCATGGACGATCATCGACGGGTGGGGCTTTGAAGGATGCTCATCGGCCGTGGCAATGGCAGCAAACCGCCCGTCCAGCCCGTGCATGGCCAGAATGCGATCGACGCCACGGCGGGACTTGCCCGTCGCGATCGCCAGTTCCACCCCATCGTGTTCGTGCAGCCAATCCAGAATGTCGCGCACGCCGTCGTAAAATGGCTCCTCAGCGGCCGGGTCGGCGCGCAATTTGGAAAACGCACTTTTGTAACCTTCCGAAATCTCTAGAATTTCATCAGGCCTCGCGTCAGGCAGCAGGTATTCCACGGCGAGAGGAAGCGACAAGCCGACGATTGACAGGACGCGTTCGCGCGCAAGCCGCGGGCGTCCGACACCGTCGAATGCGGCGCCCATTGCGGCGACGATCAAATGCTGGCTGTCGACCAGCGTTCCGTCGCAATCAAAGATTGCACATTTCATATCGTGACTTGCCCCGTGCGCGTGCCGCTCTTGCCGTCTCTATATGCGGCCGTTGGCCAACGCCAAACAGAGCCAAGATGTAGCCACAGCCCGATGCGGACTAAAGCGTGTCGCATGAAATGCGCCTCGCTTTAGCTCTGTTGCGCTCACGGGC
>CAZOGY010000068.1:0-20010 GCA_964579305.1 uncultured Hyphomicrobiaceae bacterium | reverse complement strand
CCCGTGGGGGCGGGCCGTTTTCGTGTCGATGTTTCGAACACGAACATCGATGGCCTGGGCCGCTTTGCGGCCTTGGGGCGTGAATCCGATTGGACGCGACATGCATCAGTGGTTCCGTTTGAAGGCGACAGGCATCAGGAGCCAGACGCCGACGACATGCGGAATTGTTCATAGCGTTCGCGCATGACGCGCGCGGTCGTGCGTGCGCCGTCGAGATTGAGCTCAAGCCCGGGCGGCGGTCGGTCGATTGCCGTATCGATGGCCTTGGCGAGGCGCTGTGTTGTTAAGTCGCGCAAGCGGATGACTTCGGCGAGGCTGTGCGCGGCAAGTCGCTGTGCGCGCTCGTATTGCTCTGTTTCGTGCCCATCTTCGAAGGGGACCGCGACGATCCGGCAACCGGCGACGAAGGCGTCTGCGATCGTGTTGTAACCCGACATCTGCACCGAAACTCGGGCGGATCGCATGGCGTTGGCCAAATCCCGTAAGTGCGTCTCAAGCCGGATCCCTGCGGCCTGACACTGCGTCTGCAACGCGGCGAAAATGTCGGCGGGTGTGTTCGTCCCTGCCAGCAGCAACCACTTTGCGTCTGCAAGTTTTGTCATCGGCTTGGCGGCGATCGCGGCTGTGAAGACCTCATGGCCAAAGGCGCCGCCGCCAACAGAGACGATAACGTCGGCCCGTTCGCTGTCTGGCACGGGTTGGGCGGGCAGTTGGGGCACCACGAGGCCGGTGGTCACGGTACGGTCTGCGATCGCTTCGAGTTCGGGAAAACTTGCCGTGACCTGGGCCAACTTGGGATCGGCGTGGACAAGCAGCACGTCGAAATAGTCTTTGAAAAATTGGACCTGGGCTTGCGCCCGTTCGCGCGCGCTTGGCGCCTGCAGGATATCTCGCACCGATGCTGCGATCATCGGGCGCGGCTGCATGGCTTGGGCGGCCTTCAAGAAGGGCAGCAACTCGAAGCGGAAGTTGCGGCGGCCGAAGGGAAACGTCTCAGTCATCACGATGTCGGGCGCAACGTCCGCCAAAGCCGCGCAGAGCTTTTGGGCGCGCGCAGCCTTGAGCGCATCGGTCATTGGTGCGCCGGTGGCGTCGATCAGGTCTTTAAAGCTGCCCTTTGCAGCTTTCACCGGTTCCAGTTGCACAACGCTCTTGGCATCGAACGCGAAGTTTGTGATCGGCATGCCGCCGTTGACAACGGTCACGTCGAACCCGTCCGCCTTCATCGCGGAAATGATCCTGTTGGTCCGATAAACGTGGCCGACGCCTTTGACGTGCTGCACCCAGAACAGAACCCGGGTCATGGCGCTGCCGCCTCGGCCGGGGGGGTGTGCGTATCGTGGCTTTGGGCCGCTTCTGCCTCTTTGCGATGCGCCAGGTCTGGGCTTGCTGGAAGAGCCTCGTCGGGCTGGCCGCCCTGGTGGCCAACGGGGCGCACGTGGTCGGGAAAGAGGGCCGCGAGGACGTCGAGCCCGCGGTGCATGTCAAATGCGGTACGCACACGGTGCATGCCGGCCAGCGCCAGGGCAATGCGCGTCGAGCGATCGCGTGCCAAGTCTGCAATGGCGTTTGCCAATGCCTCCGGCGCGTTGGGCGGCACGAGGCGGCCTGTTTCACCATCGCGGATCAATTCGGGGATCGCTGAAATGGGCGTCGAAACACATGCCATTGCCTGGCTTTGGGCCTCGACGAGGACGTTGGGCAGGCCGTCGCGATCGCCGTCTGCCGCGATACGGCAGGGCAGTACGAACAAGTCATGGGAGCGGTAAGCGGCCAAGACATCGGTTTGCGGTTGGGCGCCGCGCCAGTCGATGCGTGATGAAATCCCAAGCGCATCTGCCTGGGCTTTCAGCTTTTTCAAAAGCGGTCCACCGCCAATGTGTGAGTAGTGCCAGTGCAGGTCCGCTGGAAGCTGGGCGAGGGCAGCGAGCAAAGTATCGAAACCCTTTTTCTCAACGGCCCGGCCAACGGACAGCAAGCGGATGGGCGCGCTGCGGTCTGATCCATCGCGCGCCTCATTTTCCGAGCGCTTCGGGGCTGGCGGAAAGCGGCTCAGGTCAAGCCCGTGGTAGACGAGGTGGACGTTATCGCGCGGTGCGGCCAAGTCCCTCAGATGGGCGTGGCCAACAGCGGTGCAGGTGGCGACCCAGTCACAGCTTTGCAGTTTGCGTTTGAGGTCCCAATCCGGCGACGTCCAGATGTCCTTGGCGTGAGCGGAACACGACCAGGCACGTTCGCTCAGCAGATGCGTATAGCGGGCGACCGAACCGGGTGTGTGGATGAAATGCGCGTAGATGTGGCCGATGTCGTCTGGCAATTCGGCGGCCATAACACAGGCCTGACCAAAGCGGCGGACGCGATTGGGTGTGGGATCCCGCCAGAGATCGGCGAGCCAGGCCTTCAGCGCCGGCTTGAATGTTGGCCGGCGCATCACGTGCCATAACCCGCGAAGGACGCGGATCGGTTCGTGGTGCAAGTATTCGGGCAAGTACACCACAGGAGCGCGGATCTCGGCGTGGATTGGATGCGTCTTGCCGTCGGTTGGATGGCGCATGGAGAAAAACGCCAGATCGAAACCACGCTGCTCAAGGCCGTGCAACTCTTGTGCGATGAACGTCTCTGAAAGCCGCGGATAACCTTTGAGGATCACGGCGATGCGCGGTCTGGACGCGGCGGCTGTGCCCTGCAGCGCAGCGGTGTGGGCCATTGCAGTGTACTCGCGGTCTGAAGGGGGCTGTTTCAGGCGTCGCCCGTAGAGCAATGCCAGATCTTACGGAATCGCTTTGCGCTTCACAGATCGGATGAGGCTCTCGTGGGCTTGCCGAGGTGAATACTGGGTGCGCGCCGGGCCGGATGTGGTCGCCGCGCACCAGAGGTGTCTTGGCCGTTCGCCCATTCAAGCGGTCGCTGGCTCGCGAGGCACCCGCTGGCGCCGGTTTGCACCGCCAATGCGCTCTACGATCCGGCCGATGGTTTCCAGTCCTGACAAATCGACCCGGTAGCGTGACTTGGACGGCAACGGACGCTTTGGCAAGCGGTCGATGGCGCGGGCCATTTGCCAAGGGTCTGAGGCGTCGTCGGGATCAATCAAGTCGACGAGGTTGAACGCATTTGCCCGCTGTGCGCGGATCAACTGTTCGCGCCGTGGCACCTTGCGGGGAACGATCAGTGCCCGCTTGTCAAACGACATCAGCTCGCAAAACGTATTGTAGCCGCCCATGGAAATGACGGCGGTTGCTTGCGCCATCAACGTCTCAAGCCGGCTGTCGAAATCCAGCACCTGCATGCCTTCGATCCGGCTTGCGCGATGGCGGATTTCGGCTTTTTCCCGCAGCGGCATGTAGGGCCCCAACACCAACACGAACGGCATCCGATTGGAGCGATCGTGCTCTTTGGCTGCCAGAACCTGGCGCATGAGATCGCCGCCATCGCCGCCACCGCCCGCGGTCACGAGAATGAAGTCCTTGGGGATTTTGCGGGGTTGGTTGACCCGCGTTTTCGGCACCGTGCGGGCCAGGAACCCGGTGTGGATGACGCGGTCGCGGACGGCTTCTGGCAGGTCGACGCCTTCCAGCGGGTTCCAGAAATCGCGTGCGCCATAGGCCCAGATTGAGTCGTAGTACTCGCGGACCCAGGCGGCAGCGGAATTGCGCGTCCATTCGCTTGCCACAACTTCCGGCTCGTCGAGGATTTCGCGAAGGCCGAGCGCGATGTGGCAGCCCTGTTCCCTGAGACGGGGTAAGGTGGAGTCGAGTTCGCGCCGCAAACCGCGCGGCTCTTTGTCGACGATGAATACATCGGGCTGATAGGCGACGGCTGCGTTCTCGATAATGGCGCGGCGCATCTCAAGCGTCTCGCTCAAGTCGATATGGTCGGTGAGCGACTGGTACTCACCGCTTTGCAGTTTGATGACGCTTGGAATTTTGACGAAATCGACCCGGGCCTTGAAGTCGAACGCGCCAGCGACGGATGAGCCGCAAATGATCAGCACGCTTAAGCCTTTGTGCTGTTCGACAAGCGCATGGGCGATGGCACGGCTGCGGCGCAGGTGGCCCAGGCCGAACGTGTCGTGGGAGTACATCAGGACCCGAATGTGGCCTTTGCGCGCTGCCATCTCCGCCCCCATTGTGCGGTTCCAATTTGACCGAGGCGCGGGGGCCGTGGGTCGCAGGTGTCAGTCAAGGATATCGTTCGGTTGCGCCGACGATTGCGTTGCTTGAGCAATATCCGATCTCACGACGTCGCCTTGCGCGGTGCAGATCGTGTGAAAGTGCTCTATTTTCAACATGATAGAACGTCTTTATCTGGCGAGTTGACCGCGGCTGCGGTCACCTGTGGTCAGATGATGCTCTAGCCATGCTGTCACACAGCGTCCAATCACTTGTGTCTATCGTTTGATGATCACCAGGGCTGTTCCGTCGCTTACTTGTAGGGGTCGGCTGCATCTCGCAAGCCGTCTCCAAGGAAGTTGAACGCAAGCACCACGAGGATCACGGGAACGACGGGCAAGATGAGCCACGGGTAAAGCGCGATGGCATTGATGTTTTGCGCTTCTGTCAGAAGAACACCCCAGCTCGTGATCGGTGGCCGCAGTCCAAGCCCGAGGAAACTCAATGCTGTCTCACCCAGGATCATCGTGGGGATCGACAAGGACGCAACGGCGATCAGGTGGCTTGCAAAACCTGGCACCAGATGGCGCCCGACGATGCGACCGGTGCCGGCACCCATGAGTTGGGCTGCAAGTACGTAGTCTTCCTCGCGCAGGGACAAAAGTTTTGATCGCACGGCCCGGGCAAGGCCCGTCCACTCAACCAGGCCGAGAATGACCGTGATGAGCACGTAAACCGTGAGCGGGCTCCAGGTCACCGGAATGATCGCGGCGATCGCAAGCCAGAGCGGGATGGATGGAAGGCTTTGCAGAACCTCCATGATCCGCTGCAGCACCAGGTCGAAAACGCCGCCGTAGTACCCGGCCAGTCCGCCAAGCAGCACGCCAAGCAGCAGTGTCACGATGACGCCGAACAGGCCGATCGTCATGGACACGCGCGCACCATTGATGATGCGAGACAGCATATCGCGGCCCAGCCGGTCTGTCCCGAGCAGGAAGGCTTGGCCGCCTTCGGCCGGGCAGAACAGGTGTGTGCGCGTTTCAAACAGCCCCCAGAACGCGTAGCTGTCGCCGGCGCAGAAAAAGCGCAGTGGCTGCACCTTTTCCGGGTTCGGCGTGTATTCGCGTTTGAGCGTGTCCATGTTCAAATTGTAGTCGTAGCCGTAGACAAACGGCCCGACAAACCGCCCCTCGTGGAAGAAATGAAGCGCCTGCGGCGGGGCATAGATATGGTCGATGTGGCGTGTCTGGTAATTGTACGGCGACAGAAATCCGGCAAACACCACGCAGAAATAAACAAACGCCAGGAAGACCATGCTGACGACGGCGATCCGGTGGCGTTTGAACTTCAACCACATCAACTGCCATTGCGAGGCGAGATAAATCTTTTCTTGCGCCGGGGTCAGCGCTTCAGCGGATTTCGGGTCAAACGGCTTGGCGTTGACGTAGTGGTGAAGCGGCGCACCAGACAGCGGCAGCGGGCTGTCGGTGGACGGAAACGTGGGGCGCTCGTTCATTTCGTTCGCTCCCCGCCAAGCCTGATTCGCGGATCCAGCAACGCCAGCAGAATATCCGAAATCAGAACGCCGATGACTGTCAACAGCGCCAGGAACATCAAGAATGAGCCAGCCAAATACATGTCTTGCGATTGCAGCGCCTTGATCAGCAATGGTCCGGTGGTTTCCAGAGAGAGGACAATCGCGACAATTTCCGCGCCAGACACGATTTGCGGCAAGATCGACCCAATGTCGGCAATGAAGAAGTTCAAAGACATGCGCAGCGGATACTTCGTCAGGGCCTTGAATGGTGCCAGACCCTTGGCCCGCGCGGTGACGTAGTATTGCTTTTGCAGTTCATCGAGCAGGTTTGCGCGCAGTGTGCGGATCATGCCGGCGGTGCCGGCCGTGCCGATCACGATCACTGGGATCCATAGGTGCTCAAGGATCGATAAGACCTTGGCGATGCTCCAAGGGGCATTGACGAACTCACGATCCATGAGTCCGCCTATTGTCGTGCCGAAATAGACGTTGGCGAGATACATCATAATCAGCGCCAGCAGAAAGTTCGGCGTTGCGATGCCAAGCAGCCCCAAGAAGGTGAGGCCGTAGTCGGACCAACTATATTGATGGGTCGCCGAATAAATCCCAATGGGGAATGCGATCATCCACGTAAAAATGATCGTGACGAAGGACACAAGTATTGTGAAAAAGAGGCGATCACCGACGACCTTGTTGACCGACATCTGGTGTTCAAACGAATAGCCCAAGTCGCCCTGCAATAAGCCGCCGACCCAAAGAAAATAACGTTCGACGGGATGCTTGTCGAAACCATATTCGGCTTTCAGCGCGGCGATTTCGGCTTTGTCGACCGCTTCGCCTTGTGCTTCCAATTCAGCGATGTAGCTTTCGAAATAATCACCAGGCGGCAATTCGATAATCGTGAAGACAAGCATGCTCGTCAGAATAAGCGTCGGTATCATCAAAAGGATGCGGCGGACAATATAGGAGATCATTGTACTGCCCCGCGGTTCGCGGCCTGTTTGTTGGGCTGCGCAAAGAAAAATGTATCAGGCATGTAGACGCCAAAGTAGCCGCCGGGCTGGAATGTGAATACGCCGTCGTCAGGCACGTTGCGCATATTGGGAGCGGTTGCCACGGGTTGTTTCGCGCCGTTGACAATCCCGATCGTGTAAACCTGTTGCGCGTTGATCTTGAGGATTTCGTGCCAGAGTTGGGTGCGTTCGTCGCTTGACCGCGAGAGTTTCCATTGCTTGTAGAGCGACAGGAGACGGCGCGCCTCGGGCATATCCGGGGCCTCACCGTTCTTACCTTTGGTTTCGTAGTGGTGGCCCCAGGCTGGCCACTGCAGTTGGTCCTGTGCGGTGGGGGCATAGCGAGCCGGGCTCATATCGGGGCCGGGGATGGCGTTGTTGTGCCCGCCCCAAACCGACATGACCGTTTGGCCTGCAAACGCGCGCTGTCGGAAAAGATCGCGCTGTGTCGGACGCAGGAAGATGTCAATGCCGACATCGCGCAAATGATCCTTCACAAGCGACAGGACATCGGCTTGTGTTGAGCTTTCGCCAGGGCTTTCAACGATGATTGCGGCGCGGCGGCCGTCGGGCAGCAGACGGATCCCGTCGAAGGCGCGCTCTTCCAGGCCGGCCTCGTCCAACAGGCGATTGGCAAGATTGGGATCAAACTGTGCCCAGGCCTTGGCATAGGCTTCTTTGTAAAGGGGGCTGCGCGGCAAGACCGTATCGGCGCTTGCTCTTGCCAGGCCGTAATACAGAGCGGCGTTGACCTCAGCACGATTGATCGCAACGGAAAAAGCGCGCCGGACCCTTACGTCGCGCAGCAGCTTCCGCCACACCGGGTCGGCAGTGGTCAGGTTTGGGATCAGCGCGACTTCTGAACCTGAGCCCACCTCCCAGAGCTTGACCTTGATCCGGCCGCGTCGCTCCGATGCTTTCAGATAAGTGTAGTCGTCGAAGCTCAAGTATCGCGCTTGCAGGTCGCTATCGCCTGCGCCGGTCTTTGCGGGCACAAGCGAGGGCGAACCGATGTGCATGTCGATTGCATCGATGTAGGGCAGTTGCCGGCCGTTCTTGTCGATGCGGTGGTAGAACGGATTGCGCTTGAGGACCAACAGCGTGCTTGGTGGTTCTGTTGTGTTGATCCAGGGATCGAGCGTGGGAAGCTGCGGATTGAGCGGGCGGCTTGCTCGGCCCATCCGCTTGTGCAGTTGCGTCCACTTGCGCACGCCCGCTTCGTTGATCGCGGCCGCCAGACGCTGGGGATCAGCGTGCTTGGCGTGGAATTGCTTTAGGTAATGCGCCGGCATGGCGATGTAGATCGGTAATGTCGCCGCAAGCGCAGGCAGAAAGGCTGGATTGGCCGCCTGCCACGTGTAGCGGACCGTGGTCTCGTCAATCACTTCAAAGCGCGGCGGTTGTCCCGCAACGAGCATGGCGTCCGGCAGCAGGCCGCCGCCAAGCTTCTCATTGTGGACGACGTCTTCCCACCAGTAACGGAAATCTTCTGCCGTGAACGGGTGACCATCCGACCACTTATGGCCCTGGCGCAGGCGCAATGTGAATTCGCGCCCGTCCTTTACGTCGACGCCAGCGAGAATGTCCGGCACGATTTTGTAGCGATGATCATAACCCACGAGCCGCGCGTAGCCGTAGTACACGACCATGCGAATGTCTTTTTCGCGGGCCATCAACCACCGCATCCGGCCACCGTGGACGCCAGGTTTACGGCCAGTGGCGGCGAGGTCCACGATGCGTGGGTTTAGCGGAACGCGAAGCTCAACTGGCGGCAACTTGCCCGATGCGATTTCTTCGGAGAGCGTGGGCGTTTCCAAAAGCGTCGGACGCGGTGGGAGCGCGACTTTGCGGGCATCGCTATCTTGGTCCGGTGCCAGCGCTGTCGGCTTGGTCGCAAGTTCCTGAGTTTCATCAGGTACTTCTTGCGCGGTCGCCGGTAAGGCCGGCACAAGCGCGATCCACGCGGCTGCGGCAAGACAAAGCGCGCTTCCAAACGCACGGTTCATGACCGTGGCGATGTCAGAGCCTACAGCGTTGAGCGATTGCATTTCGGTGAACATGCGCGAGGTCATGCAGGGGTCATCTCCCGTGCGTCGGCGTTGCGGTGGGCCAAGACGAAGTGCTCGTCGCCGACGGCCAGTGGCCCGAGATCGGAGGTGGTGTCGTCAAGGCCCGGCCAGCGGAACGCCTTGGGCCATTCGGCGGGATCGGAGGTATCGCGGCCGGCGACGGCGTTGAAATCCAGGGGGCGGTCAAGATCCGGATAGGGCACGGCTTTCAGCAGCGCGCGCGTATAGGGATGCGTTGGGTTTTCAAACAGCGCTTCGCGCGGCGCAAGCTCCACAATGCGGCCGCGGGCCATGACTGCGATCCGGTCGGCCACGTAGTCAACGACGGCAAGATTGTGGGAGATGAAGAAGTACGTCAGGCCAAGCTCTTTGCGCAAGTCGTTGAGCAGGTTGAGGATCTGGGCCTGAACCGACACATCGAGCGCGGAAACCGGCTCGTCGCACAACAACACCTCCGGCGACAGAGCCAGGGCACGTGCGATCCCGATGCGCTGGCGCTGTCCCCCGGAAAACGAATGCGGGTAGCGCCCCAGGAAACGCGGGTCGAGGCCGACGGCTTGCATCAAGGCCATGGCGCGCTTGCGCTGTTCTGAGCGATCGCCGAGGCCGTGGATCTTCATGGGCTCGGTCAGGATGTCGAGAACGGTCATGCGCGGCGATAGCGAATTGACCGGGTCTTGGAAGACCATCTGCATCCGCTTGCGGAAGGCAAACAGCTCGCGCTCGTTCAGCGCCAATAAATCAGTCCCGCCGTTGGGACCGTGGTAGGTCATGCTGCCCGAATCCGGCGTGATCGCCCGCATCAGGATTTTGCTCAACGTGGTCTTGCCGCAACCGCTCTCGCCGACAAGACCCAAGCACTCGCCACGGCGGATCTCCAGTGAAACGCCATCTACGGCGCGGATCTCACGCGGCGTGCCAAACCCGAAGAGGCTGCCGGATTTGATGGTGAACGTCTTGGTGATTTCGGTGAGGGTCAATAGCGGGGCGCCGGGGGCGACCTGCTCAGTGCGTGGTTGCGCATCTGGGGCGGCACGGTGCGATGGGGGCAGAAGCGATACATCGCGGGTCTCGGCCGGGTCATCGCGCAGAGACACCAGCCGTTCGCCTTGCTTCATGTCGAAATGCGGCACGGCGCGCAGCAGCGCCTGCAAATAAGCGTGGCCTGGTCGCCGGAAGATCGCCTCAGCCGGACCAGCTTCCATGATCTCGCCCTGGTACATCACCACGACTTCGTCGGCCATATTCGCGACCACGCCCAAGTCGTGGGTGATCAAAAGCAGCGCCATGTTGCGCTCGCGCTGCAGGGTTTTGAGCAGATGTAGGACCTGAGCCTGAATCGTGACGTCAAGCGCGGTGGTCGGCTCGTCGGCGATCAGCAACGCGGGGTCGCAAATCAGAGCCATGGCGATCATGGCGCGTTGGCGCAATCCGCCGGACATCTCAAAGGGGTACATGTCGAACGCGCGCGCTGGGTCTGGAAATCCCACTTGGCTGAGCATGCGCTCGGTCGCGGCGCGGATGCCGCCGGCATCGACACGTTGGTGGATCGTCAACGCCTCTGAGACCTGATCGCCGACCGTGTGCAGCGGCGAGAGCGAGTTCATCGGTTCCTGGAAAATCATGGAAATGCGCGAGCCGCGCAGGGCGCGCATGCCAGGTCCGTTGCGCTCCAAAGCAGAAATCTCGGTCACCGTGCCGTCGGCGGGGTCGGTGAATTTGATCTGCCCGCCCGTGATGCTTGCCGTTTGCGGCAGCAATCCCATGACAGCCTGCGACGTGACCGACTTGCCCGACCCGCTTTCACCAACGAGCGCGACGACGGAGCCCGGGCGCACGCGGAGAGAGACACCGCGCAGCACTTCGTGTGCGTTGCCGTGCATCTGGAACGCGACCGATAGGTCTTCGATCCGCAGCAGGTCCGTCATCAGGTCTCCGTCCCGGTATCGCAGCCGAACGCGCAAGGCGCCGGCGAAGCGTCAAAGATCTGTCTGGCTGCTGTGTAAACGCGTTGCGCGCACAGCCGTTCCCGCATAGCAGGCACAGTGTTCTGCTTGTGTGACGGATCTGCGGGCGAATTGCCAATAACGATTCGTGATTGGGGTGATTGTCAGGCGGCATGCGGTCTCACGGGGCCGCTGGGTGGAACGGCGAAGACACGTCGCTGGCATCTGCAGGTTGTGTGGCCTGCGGGAAAGGCGGGGGAGGGCAGCGCGGGGCCGTGAGATTTCGGCTTGCCGCGCCGCCATGATCGGTCATTCGGTGACGAATTGCGTCAGGACGCGCGCTCAAGCTTGCTGACGTCGGGCTGCGTCGCGTTGGGATGGTCCGCAATGGCTTTGGCGAGGACCTGATAGGCGTCGCAGTCAGTGCCGCAAATGCCTTCGATCTGAGCCAGATTAGATTTCGCGGCGGCGACATCGCCCTTTTGGAGATGGGCCTCGCCTTGATATTCCAAGGTCGCCACGTTCATGGGATCGATCTCAAGCGCTTTGGCATAGTACGTCATAGCTTGCGCCACGCGGCCCAGCTTGCGTTCAGCAAAACCGATGTATGTCAGCACGCGCGGGTCTTGCACGGTCTCAAACGCCTTCAATCGGCGAAGCGCTTCTTCATAGCGGCCATCCTTGGCGAGAGCGTAGCCAAGCACCAGGGCCTCTTCGGCTTCAGCGGACGTTTGTGTCGGCAGACCGTTCCGCCGGCGGCAGCGCTTCCACTTCTGGGAGCCCCACTTCAGCTTGGCACACGGTTTCGGCGCAGGGGTTGCCGATCCCATGGCCTGGGCGGTCGGCGTTGTCGCGGCCGAGAACGCAAGCAGAGCAGTCGCCGCAATGGCCAGGGCCGCTGCGGTTGCCTTTTGCTTCAGCGAAAACATATCTGATGGCTCCTTGGTGCCTGCTATCAATTCCGGTTGCCAGTCTGGCCTGCGCTTCCTGCACGGACAGTTCCGGGCGATACACGCAGTTACGTGGGCTCACTGCGCTGGATTACCCGTTGCGCAATGCCTGGCGCCGATGACCTAACGCGCGTGACCTGAACGCGGCCTTGCGATGCTGCGCGGTCCACGCGGTTATGACGAATGGACGTAATCACATTTGGTGTCGCCAGAGGCATGACAGTGTTGTTTGAAACAGCAAATGCTCGTGAGGCCGCCGTGAGATGGCACAGGTCGCTTTGGCGATTGGCGTGCGTGCATGTCCTGGTTGGCTGTGCATTTTTGGTCTTTCACGTTGCGGGCCCCGCAATCAGCGGCTTGGCGAGTGTCGCGCACGCGCAGACACCGCAGGCGCTTCGACAAGTGTCGGAGACTGTCGATCGGCTTTCACGCGAGCGGGTTGCGATTTGGCGTTCGCTCTTGCAGCGCCCTTCCAGACCGAGCGAGCCGTCGGCCTTGGAACAAGCAAAACGCGAACTCGGCGCACGGTTGTTTCACGACACGCGACTGTCAGGGCCGAACGATCGGGCGTGCGCCAGTTGCCATCAGCCTGATCGCGGATTTTCTGACGGGCGCGTGCGCGCGGCGGGGCGCGATGCAACGGCGACCCTGCGGAATACACCGAGCCTGTGGGATATCGGGTGGGCTGAGCGCTTCAACTGGGATGGTCGTGCGCGCAGCCTGCAAGCGCAGGCTCTGGGCCCGATCCTGTCGCCTCATGAAATGGCCGGTGATTTTGACCAGATTGTCCGGCGTCTGCGCGGCGACGACGGTATGCGTGCGCTCTTCAAGCGGGCCTTCGCCGATCGTCAGGCGCCACACGTCGGGCCGATCCAGCGAGATACGATCCTTGAGGCGCTTGCGGCATATACCGCCTCGATCAGATCACCTCAGACACGGTTTGATGCGTGGGCGGCAGGCGATGATGGTGCCCTTACAGGCGACGCGCTGTTAGGCTTGGCTGTGTTCGTCGGGCGCGGACAATGTGCCACCTGCCACCGCGGCTGGCGTTTTACCGATGATGGGTTGCACGACATTGGCTTGCCGCTGCGCGGTGACGAAACGCGCGTTCAATTCAAGACACCGACGCTGCGCGGGCTGACGCTGACTGCGCCCTATATGCACGATGGCCGTTTTGACACGCTGCGGGCGGCGGTGCGTCACTATAGTCACGGCGTTGTGGATCGCCCATCGCTTTCGCCGAACCTCGCGCTCGATCTTGATTTGTCGGACCGCGATATCGCAGCGCTTGTTGCGTTCTTAAAATCGTTATCGCCGGCAACGGCCTCTGGATCGGCCAACTGATCAAGCTTGCTGTCCTGCCGCTTGCCGCAGCGTTGTTGGCTGCATGGGATCAAACACCGGTGACTTTCAAGCGGTCGCCGATCGGTGCGTGCTGGACGGCACGGGCACGCTGGACATCGCCGCGGATGAGACCCCAGATCTCCTCACACACGGCAGGCTCGCGCCAGTAGTCCAGGTGTCCGCCAGGCGGCAGGCCAATGTTTTCAATGGCGTCGTGCAGCCAAACTTCCTGGCCGATGGGGTCGTCCACCCGCCACATATTCGTCCACGTATTCACGCGGTTCATCAGGGCAGAGTTATCGGCTGCGGCCCGGTCGGACTGGTCGTAGTCGGCAAAGTAGTAGCGATAGAGGTGCTCCAGCGGTGATCCGACGGTGAGAAGGTCGATGGATTGCACCTTGCTCAAGCGATCGTCGGCATCATGGGTGCGTGCGATGAGATCGTCGTGATTGATCAGGTAATCGTGCATGATCACCGTGCCCTGGCTGTGGGCCACGAAAACCAATCGATTGACGTCCATGTCGCCGATGACGTCTTCAATCAGTGCCTCCAGCCGGCGTTGGATGCGCATGCGGCGCCGGAACCGCTGATGGTTGTTGTGGCCGAGGCGTGCGGCCTCACGATCGCTCAAGTCTTTCAGGCGGACGGCAAGCGAACGGTCGGATGGATCGTACTGGTGGTCGACGAGGTCGCGTCCGATGTGCACGAAACCGTTTGAATATTCGATCACGCGGCGCGCCAGAAAACTCAGCACCAATACCGACAACATCGCCGCGGCCGGCGTGGAAAAGACGGTGTTTATCCGGCTCAGCCAACTCAAGATGTCAGATTCAGCCAAAGTCGTGCCAGACAGCATCTGGTTAAGGGCGATGACGTTGATAAATGAGCCTGCAATCAGCGTTGCAACAATCAGCGGGCTTGCGATGACGCGCGGCAATTTCAGGCGGCCGGCCATGGCGCTGCCGCGATAGAGACGCTTGAGGATGGCGCGGATCAAGAAAACGCCGATCAGCGCTGCGACCACCAAGAGCAGCGCAATCCCGTTCAAAACGCCGACGGCCAACAATGTCGTGCGGAGCACTTCGACCGCGCACGCCTGGCTGGTGCCCTGCATACTGAAATCGGCAAGCCCTGTCGTTGCCAGGCATTCTTGACGTTGCAGAGCGCCACCATTGTCAATCAGCAGAACGATAATAAGCAAACTGCTGATCGTCAGCAGGAATTTCCAGACGATGCCCAGCAATAAACTCAGCGAGATGGCCGCGGCCGGTCTGGCAAGGGGCACCGGCTTATGACGTGATTTGAAAAAAACACCGGCCAGCGCCCGAGGAATGGCCAGCAGGATTAACAAGATGCCGGCGGTGTTGATCACCACTGACCATGCAAACCACGACAAAAGCAAAAGGGCGGCGGCGAATATGACGTAGCTTTCGGGTTTGCCGAGGACGGCCTGCATGGTGCCCGGTGTGGGGTCGAGCGCAAGGATCGCGGTTGCGGCGCCAAAACTCGCAAGCAGCACGAACGAAAAACTCATGGCGGCCAGCGAGAGGTCGGCGAGGCCGAGCTTACGGTGGACCAATGCGGAAAATAGGGAATAGCCAGCCGCAGCCGTAACCAACAAACCGATGGCGATGGTTGCCGGCAGCCAAGTTGCGAAATCGAGGTCGAGGTTTGGGCCAACCGCTTTCAGAAGGATCGCGAAAAACGCCGTTGAAAAGACGGCGGCGTTGAGACCGGAAATCGGCCAGCGCATGAGCCAATTGGCAAGCTGTATCAACCCGGCAATCCAGGCCAGCGGCGAAATCACTTTGGGTAAGGTGCGGCCCTCGCCCGGTTTGAGGAACGCGCGCCCGAGGATGTATGGCGATTCCAGAAATAACTGGATCAACGCCATTGTGCGGGTCGGCACGGTATCGCCAACTTTCGACATATCCGCCCAGAACAATTCGGCGATGGCGATTTCGCGATCAGGCTGGGAGCAACGTCGGCTGTAGGATTTCCAGGTTTTTGTAGGGGACGATGACTCCGGATCGCGGACCCTGTGCACCTCGCTTGCGCGCGAGAACGCATAAGTCGACGGCAGCCCGAGTTCGCGCATGCCGGCCAAGATTTGTGCGCCAGGCCGTGATGCGCTGACGCTTTCCAAATCTTCCATGATTTGATGGCGGTTGCGCAGCCTGAGTTCGCCAGTTTCAAATCGCGGGTCGGTGATCAGATGGTCGCGCGCGAAGCCGGCACATAAACGGGCGAATTCTTCGTTTGTGCGCACAAGGATGACGATTGGATTGTCCGCCGTGCGCAAGACAATCGAAAGCGGCTCTGGATTGTCGGCCGGTTTCGTTGCTGGTTTGCGCTCGGCGCCGCGATCGTTCGGTAATCCTTCGTGGGCTAGCCAACTCTCCAACTCTGGAATGAGGTGGTTGTCGGTCCATCCTTCCTCAGCCTTGCCAACGCCGTGAATAACAATCACGCCGATCCGGTCTCGATGATCCGCAGACATGGCCACTCTCCAAACGCACTAAGTATCCAATTCGCTTGCTTGTCTTTTTGGCGGAACATCCCTGAAGCGGCTAGTGCTCGCACGCGCAGTCACGACCAACTTTTAATCAGGCTGCTGGCGATCGTCTCCACGTCACATGACGTAGTTGTGAAAGCTAGGGATGCAGCGTGCACTAGACGCAAGCGCTGCCAATCCTGACATGGCGGCAGGGAAAACACGCGTACAGGCGAGGGCACGCATCGTGAGGCTTTGCGGTTTGACTGATCAGCGCTGGCTCAGTGCGATGCTTGCAAGCCTTGCGATGGGTTTGTTGAGCGCAACCGCGTTCACGGCGCAGGCCCAAGTCGGCCCCAAAAAAGTCAAAGCAGATTTGATTGCGCCGACCACAGCGGTCCGGCTGGGGACGCCGTTTGTTGTTGGCTTGCGCCAAATCATTACGCCGAAATGGCACACCTACTGGAAAAATCCCGGCGATAGCGGTGAGCCGACGCGGCTCGACTGGAAACTGCCGGAAGGTTGGCGGGCCTCTGAGATCAGATGGCCGATCCCTGAAGCGCAGCCTGTGGGCCCGCTGATGAACCACGGCTACTCCGACCAGCTTTTGCTGCCGGTGGAGATTACGCCGCCGAAATCATTCGACGCGGAGACTGTGACGCTCACGGCACATGCGACCTGGCTGGTGTGCGAAAAAATCTGCATCCCCGAGGAGCAGACCGTCTCACTGACGCTTGATGTGCGCCCGCCGCGCGAAGGTAACACCACCCAGGCCGAGCGATTGCCGGCGTCGCAACATGCCACCTTGTTTGCGCAGGCTGAGCGGCAGCTTCCCGTCGACGGTGGATGGCCAGCATCCCTCGCGGCTGGAGATGATGCGCTTATCTTGCAAGTCCGGACTGGGCCGCTTGACCAGAAACGCCTGACGCACGCGCATTTCTTCGCCGATACTTGGGGGCACGTTGCGCCGGCTGCGCCGCAGGAACTCACCATCGGTCCCGACGGCCTGAAGCTGCGTTTGAAGCCTGGCGAGTTGGCGGGCTCGTCATTGAAAGCGTTGAGCGGCGTTTTGGTCCTCACGGAGACGCTGAACGGCGAGCCGGTTCGCAATGGCTTCCTGATCAACGCAGCGGTTGGTGACGGGGCATCGGCTGGCAATGGCACAGTGGCGGGTGGCGCGTCGCCCGATCCGTCCGATCCCGCAGGCGCCGGCGGCGATGGCCAATCGATGGCGCTTGGCGGCGGTCTTGGGTTTTGGCAAGCGGTCCTGTTCGCTTTTCTTGGCGGGCTTATCCTGAACTTGATGCCGTGTGTGCTGCCGATCCTGTCGATCAAGGCATTATCGCTGGCCTCGCACGGCGGCAGGGGGCCGGCATTCGCGTTCCTTGGCGGCGTCCTGATCAGCTTTGGTGCCCTTGCGGTTCTGCTGCTTGGTTTGCGCGCGGCGGGCGAGACCGTTGGCTGGGGCTTTCAGTTCCAGTCGCCACTGTTTGTGCTCGGGCTGGCGGCATTCTTTTTCGCGATGGGCCTGTCGCTTTCGGGTGTGTTTGACATCGGTGGTGGTGTTGTCGGCGCCGGCGAGGGGCTGGCCCGACGTTCCGGCAACCAAGGTGCCTTTTTTACGGGTGTTGTCGCGACGATCGCCGCCACACCGTGCACCGCACCGTTCATGGGCGTCGCGATCGGCTATGCCCTGACGCAGCCGTCCTACCAGATCGTGCTGGTATTGCAGGCGTTGGGCGTCGGGTTCGCGTTACCATTGATGCTGCTTGCGTTGTCGGATCGCATGCGCGTTTGGCTGCCGAAGCCGGGCGCTTGGATGGTGACCTTGAAGCAGGTTCTCGCCTTTCCGCTTTATGCAACCGTCGGCTGGCTTGTTTGGGTGCTCACCCTGCAAACGGGCAGCGATGGTGTGATCGCTGCATCGATTGCGCTTGTCGGCGTTGGCGTTATCGCTTGGCTTGCGGGGCAAGCCCAGTGGTCGAGTGTGGCGCGATTGGCCGGTGGCGGCGCACTTGCTGCGCTGACTGTCTTCCTGGCTCTTCCAAACTTGGCAACATCGGCCGCGCCGTCTGCCCCATTGGCCGCGTCGGATAATGCCGGTGCCGCACCGCAATCAGGCGGTCAAGCCGTTGGCCAAGTGACGTCGGCTGGTATCCCGTTTGAGACGTTTTCCAAAGCGCGCGTTGCGCAATTGCGCGCCGAGGGCAAGGCTGTGTTCCTCAATCTCACGGCGGCCTGGTGCATCTCGTGCAAGGTGAACGAGAAAGTCGCGTTGTCGTCGGATGGGTTCCGCGCGGCCTTGAAGCGGTACAACGTGGCCTATGTTAAAGGCGACTGGACAAAACGTGATGATCAGATCACCGCGGTGTTGACACAACACGGCCGCGCCGGTGTCCCGCTCTATCTGCTTTATCCGCCCGGCACCGCCGGAGCGCCGGAAGTCCTTCCACAGCTTTTGACCGAAGCGGTTGTTCGCGACCACTTCGCGTCAATGGCCCGATCCGCGGGGATCGGGGACTGAGGCCGGGCCGCAGACGCGGCCTGGTGCCGGGACGTCCACGCATGAGGGGCGGGTCGGCAATCGCAGTAACACTGAGACGTCTAGCAAATCGGAGTGTGATCACATGAGCTTTGCACGTTCGAGCTTCGGCCGCGGTCTGATGGCTGCCGCCGTCGTCGCATTCGGCCTTGCTGCCGGTTCGGCATTCGCGTCGCCCAAAGTCGGCGAGATGGCACCAGATTTCACGGGCATCGACAGCAAGGGCAATCCCGTCAAGCTGAGCGATCTGCGTGGAAAAACCGTGATTTTGGAATGGACCAACCACGGCTGCCCGTACGTCAAAAAACACTACAACGCCGAAAACATGCAAAAACTGCAGGCCGAGACGACCGACAACGGTATCGTCTGGCTGTCGATCATTTCGTCGGCGCCTGGCACGCAAGGTCACGTCACCGGACTGGAAGCTGATGAACTGACGGAGTCGCGCGGCGCCAAGCCAACCGCAGTGCTGCTGGATCCGGAGGGCAAAATCGGCCGTCTGTATGATGCGCGGACGACGCCGCACATGTACATCATCACCGCAGACGGCACGCTGGCCTATAAAGGCGCGATCGATGACAAGCCGACGACGCGTCGCGGCGATATCGAGAAAGCCAAGAACTTCGTGCGCAATGCATTGAGCCAGATCGACGCCGGCAAACCGGTCGATCCTGCCGTCACGCGCGCCTACGGCTGCTCAGTCAAGTACGCGTCCTAAGCGCTTGGGCTTACGCTTGAGACGGACCTGGCCCCAAGGTTCTTGAAAGCTTGACTGCCAATCCGGCCGCGGTGTGCGAGCACTGCGGCCGGTGCCGTTTGGCAACCACAACATTTGCCCGCGCGATCCTCATGGTGACAGTGTAAGCCCGCAGGTGGTAGCCAGCTTCATGCAGTGCACCATCGCAGCGACCTGGGCCGGAGGCTTTTGCAGTTGGGCCTGTCTGATATCGACCACCTCAGAGACGAGACGCGGCGCGAATTGATGCGCCTGCGCACGTCGCTTGTCCGTCAGGGAGACGCGCTGCCCTTGCGCAGGGCCGCCGCCGCAGTCGGTCGGCTTGCGCACCGTCTTGACCGGACGTTGCGCGTCGGCATTGCCGGCGAGTTCAACACGGGCAAGTCGTCGCTGTGCAATCGTCTCGTGGAAATCGAAAGCCTGCCGACCGCGGCGATCGCCAATACCAACAGCCCAACGCGGATCCATTACGCGCCGGACATTGACCTTGCTTTGGTCGCGGCTGACGGGACGCGCGTGCCGCTGATGGATGTCGCCGACGCAAGCAAGCATGGGTTTGTGCGCGTTGACGTCGGGTTGCCGGCCGACCGGCTGCAGCGTGTCGAGTTTCTGGATTATCCGGGGCTGGCCGATCCGAATTTCGCGCGGACAGCGCAGGATCTGTTGAAGCACCATATCGACATTCTGATTTGGTGCACGCCGAGCACACAGGCCTGGAAGGAGAGCGAGCGCGCGATCTGGAGTGTGTTGCCCGATCGCTTGCGGTCGCGAACGATCCTGACTGTGACGCACCGCGATTTGATCTTCGACCCGTCCGATGAGGCGATGCTGCTGTACCGGTTGCGCGGAGAGGTTGGCGATGCCGTTGCCGCAATTGTTGCGGTTTCGACGCGGGCGGATCTGGGGGATGGCGATGCGGTGGATCAGATGGCTGGCAGTGTGACCGGCCTGTGGCAGGAGATCGAACGCGCTTATGAAAGGTTAATGCTCGATCGGATTGAAGCGGCCGCGCGCAAAGGCAGTGCGCTGGCCACATCGGGCCTGGCATAGGCGGCGGCAGGTCCGCTGAAACGTCGTCGACAACAGTGGCCGAGTTGGTGATGGCAGCGCGAGATGCTCTCATGCATGTCGCAGCCAACCCGATTCACGCCCCAAGGTCGCAAAGCGGCCCGGGCCGTCGATGTTCGTGTTCGAAACATCGACACGAAAACGGCCCGCCCTCGCGGAGGGCCAACGGCCCGTGAGCGCAACAGAGCAAAAGCGAGGCGCA
>CAZOGY010000067.1:8517-20030 GCA_964579305.1 uncultured Hyphomicrobiaceae bacterium | reverse complement strand
AGCGAGGAGGCATCTGCTGGCGTCAGCCCGATGAGTTCGATTTCGAAATCGGCCGAGCCATCACGAGCAGTGATGGTGAGCGCGTTGTCAGCTTCCGCAAAGATCAGATCCTCAACGCCATCAATGGAGTCGATGTCCGACAGATCCAGACGGTCCAGACCAATCTCGAAGTCGATGATCTCATCCGAGCCAGAGACGTCCGAGATGTGGAACGTATCAGCACCCGCACCACCGGTCAGTGTGTCAGAGCCAAGTCCGCCGCGCAGGTGGTCGATCCCAGCTCCACCGTTCAGGACATCATCACCGGCGCCGCCAAACAAGCGGTCGTTGCCAGCATCACCGTTCAACGTGTCTGCACCGTCACCGCCTTGAACGTTGTCGTCTCCCTCGCCACCGCGAACGGTGTCGTCGCCCGACTGGCCCAAAAGCCAGTCGTTGTCTGAGCCGCCATCGATCGCGTCGTTGCCAGCGCCACCCAGCAATTGATCGTTGCCCGCGCCGCCGAAAAGTTCATCATCGCCGCCAAAGCCGAACAATTCGTCGGCGTTGAACGATCCGCGCAGTACGTCATTGCCCGTGTTTGAGCCCTGCACGGCTTCGATGTTCCAGAGCAGGTCGCCTTCAGCGTCTCCGCCCGCTCCGGTTCCAGCTGCAAGGTCGATAGTTACGCCGGCCTGAGATGAGTAATACGTTGCGGTGTCGAGCCCTGCACCGCCATCGAGCGTGTCGGCCCCTTCGTCACCGCGCAGAACGTCGTCACCATCTCCTCCGTTCATAGCATCGTCCCCGGCGCGGCCCCTCAGAATGTTGGCGAACGCGTCGCCGGTAATCTGGTCGCCAAAGCGGCTGCCCTCGACACGTTCCACGCTATCGAAGGTATCGCCCTCGGCTTCACCACCGGTGCCGCCTGTGGCCAGGCTGACGTTCACTCCGGCATCAGCGCGGGAGTAGTCAGCGGTATCGATACCCTCGCCACCTATCAACGTGTCTGCATCTCTGCCTCCGTCGAGGAAGTCGTTGCCTTCACCGCCATCAAGCGTGTCGTTGCCCGAACCGCCAATAAGCGTATCGCCACCTTCCTGGCGCAAGAAGTCTGGAAGCGGCGCACCGCCATATGAAAAGCCGTCGTTGATGGACGACGTGCCGCCAACCGCCAAAAGGGTGGCTTTGGGTTGGCCGTTCTCGATACCCGAAATGCCGTAGATGTTGCCGGTGGAGTTATCGGAGAAGTAGAGGCCGCCGTCAGCCGATGTCCAACCCGCGCCGAAGGGGCCCAGTTCGTCCAGATTGGAGACGGTGACCTGAGAGACCGTTTTGTCGCTCATGTCGTAGCGGACAAGCTGGCCGTGCTTTGAAAGCCCGTAGAACGATCCGCCTTCCTCATCTGGGATGAAGACCAGGTCGTGGACACCTTGCGGTTTTCCGCCCGAAAACGTGATTGTTTCCGACGTCAGGGTCTCCACGTTGATTGCCTGCAATTGTTTTGCGCCAGTGCGGATGTAAAGCAGGCCGTCGCCGCCAAACGTTCCAGCGGCAATAGATGGAAAGCCACCGACCAGCGGCTCCACCTCTCCATCCGCGCCCACACGCACGAGGTATCCCGAAAACTCGGTGTTCCGGCTCCCGATACCGTAAGCAAACCCATCCGCTTCATTGAGGCCGAGGGCATTGTAGTTGTCGTGATCCTCGCCGACTGGAATGTATGTTCCAGTTTCTGGGTCCAGCAAATTCAACTGACCGTTGATGGCCTGATAAAGGCCCGCTTCAAAGCTGAATGGCGTCAGTTCGGTGTCGGGAAAGCTGGTGAATTGGTGATTGCCCGCGTTTTCTGAGGTGTGATCGTCACCGATCAAGACGTCGTCGCCAGGCCCGCCGCGCAGCTCATCGACACCTGCATTCCCGATGATGGTGTCATTGGCATGCGCATCGTAAAGGCCGTCCGTGTGCGCACCAGACACATCTTCAGAAGCGGCCGTGCCGGAGTA
Source organism: uncultured Hyphomicrobiaceae bacterium (assembly GCA_964579305.1). Lineage (GTDB taxonomy): Bacteria > Pseudomonadota > Alphaproteobacteria > Rhizobiales > Hyphomicrobiaceae > JBCBWG01. The sequence goes on along the minus strand of CAZOGY010000067.1, from coordinate 18,045 downwards.
TTCTTCTGTCAGCTCGTTGGAGCTTTGCGCATCGAGCAGAACGTCCCAATTGATCTCTTCACCGTCGGCAAAGCGGATGATCTCGATATCGCGAACGACTTTGGTGCCATCGGGTGATCCCTCGCGCGTGTCGACGAAGGTGTACGCACCGCCTGTTTCATTGTCCGTGATGACGTAGTCGGACAGGTTGCCGGTCAACACCAGCGTGTCCGTCCCACCTTGGCCGCCCCAGACGCGGTCATTGCCTGCGCCAGCATTGAAGACATCGTTGCCTTCCGTGCCGATCACAACGTCATCGCCATCAGTCCCGTTGATGATCTTGAAGTCCGGCGGAACGTAAGCGTCGATGAATTCTTCGAGGGTCGCACGGCGATCGGCGAACGCGAAGATTTCAATGTCGCGAACAATGTCTTCGCCGTCAGGAGAGCCATCGCGCAGGTCTTTGATGCCATAGCTGCCATCGCCACGGTCCCAGATGGCGTAGTCCGCCAAATTGCCAGAGTAGACAGCCGTATCCGTGCCGCCGGTGCCGCCCCAGATCCTGTCGTTGCCAGCACCACCTTCAAGCGTGTCGTCGCCAGCTTTGCCGCGCAGCACGTCGTCACCATTGCTACCGCTTTGGCTTGGTGTGGCGGCCGCCACAAAGTCTTCCAGTTGGATGGTGTCATCACCAAACGTGAATTCTTCGATGTCGCGGATTGTGATCACGCCATCAGGTGATCCCGCACGCGTATCGGTGATCGTGTAGGAGCCGTTATCGTTCTGGACGATTTCGTAATCGCTCATCTCACCGTGGAGCACCAGCGTGTCGTTGCCCCCTGTTCCGCCCCAGACCTTGTCCGTGCCGCCGCCGGCAACGAACGTGTCGTCTTCTACGGTGCCAAGCAGCACGTCATTGCCGGACGTCCCGAACTGGACCTTGCCCTGCTCTTGTGCGTAGGCGCCAAAATCCTGCTCGCCGTCGGAGAATTTCAGAACGTCGATCGCGCGCACGACAATCGTGCCGTCCGGCGACCCATCGCGCATGTCTTTAAGCGTGTAGCTGCCGTTACCATTATCCAAAATGCTGTACTGGCTCGCTTCACCGCTTAAAATGAGCGTGTCATTGCCGTTCGTACCGCCCCAAACCTTGTCATTACCGCCGCTTGCGATGAAGGTGTCATCGCCCGACGTGCCTAGAAGTGTCTCATTACCTGATGTGCCGTTTTGCAGTGTCATCGCACTCTCTCGCTGTTTTGCAACCCGTGCGCAGGTTGCAAGCGATGTGCTAGTTGGGTCGGCAGGTAGAAAGGTTGTAAAATCAGGGTCTTAATCTGAAATCCCACAGTTTGCGGCGGGCGTATTTCGCGCTTTGCAACTGCGGAAATTGCAATTTGCGAATAGGTGCAATTTTAGAGGCAATACACGCGTCGAAACCGGTTTCAATTCGCGCAGTCCAATATGAAGTTCTTTAAGCTTCGGGCGCGGCAACTGCGTGCAAATTCTGCCAACTTGGAATTGCTAAATAGAGGAAGCCACGTGCCGCCTGATTTTCACCCGGTCAAAGGACGGTTAGAGTAAAAAGCGCACCTGCCGTCGCCCTGCCGATCGCAGACCCGCATCTGGGCCTCATGCAACGATATGATTGCCCTTCCGGTTACACGCGCGCCGTCCAGTCCACCACCCACCGCTCAGCTGTTGGCAGTCAATGTTGTGGATTTCGCCAGTTCCAAATACAGGCAAGCTGCGAATCTGGATAGCGCTGTGCCGGGAAACGTTTCAGACACGGGTGGAGCTTTGTCCAAGGCCGCGACCGGCTTCGTGCTTGCGTTGGCAGTCGCCGTTGCAGGCTGTGCCAAGCTGTCTGTCGTGGAGCATCGCGAACCATCGCTGTACGCACCCGAGCGAGCGCCGGCCAGTTCGCTCGACGCCAGGCGGTTTCTGAGATCGACAAGTTGGTCCGGTGTCGCGCAAGGCTGCTCAATTTTCGACGGGCTGGATAAAGCGAAGTGGAAAGGCCGGACTGGCCGCTCGCGAAATCCCATCAGCTTGTCGCGTGGCGATGTGATCAACGTCCTCGTATCTGACGGTGAAGAGTTCAATGGCGATTACACCATTGGGCCCGATGGCCGGATCAGCTTGCCCTTTATGCCGCCCGTTGTGGCCCAGGGCTTGAGCGAACAGGCACTGGGGCGACGCATCGAAAGAGCGCTGATCCGCAACCAGCTGTTTACGGCACAAACAGCGCGCGTTGCCGTCCGTGTCATTCGCTATTCTGAGATTTCTGTGCGCGTGAGCGGCGCTGTCTTCCAGCCTGGCGTTCTGACCGTCAACGAGCCGCGCGGCCAAAAAAACGAAGCCGAACTCGTTGCATCAAAATCCGGCGTTCGCAAATACGGTGACACGACGATCCGGCGGACACTCAGTGCAGCGATCCGCGCTGCCTCGGGTGCGCGCCCGGACGCGGACATCTCAAAAGTGAAACTCGTCCGGCGCGGGCGAACAAAGACATATGATTTGCGCGGTGCGATCACCGGCTGGTTTGTTGACGATCCGGCGTTGGAAGCCGGGGATGAGATCCACGTGCCGTCACGCGGCTGCTTCCAGCCGGAACTGGTCCGGCCATCCCAGATCACACCGCGGGGCATTCGCATTTATATCTCAAAAATGCATTTCGCCGCTGACTCGCGCTATGACGAGAAGATCCCCTACGGTCTGCGGCTTTTGAACGCCGCCGTCATGGCCAGCTGCATTGGCGGAACACTGCCGACACGCGGCCGTCGCGAAATCGTTCTCGTGACACGAAATCATGCAACAGGCGCCACGGAAGTGGTCCAGCGCAGTGTCGAACTCCTTTTGCGCAACAAGGACCGGGATGCAATCAACCCCTATTTGATGCCAGACGACGGCGTCGCCTGCTATGATAGCCCGATGGTCGAAGCCGCTGACTTTGCCGGGATGCTCAACACGCTGCTGTCGCCTATCAAAACCTACCAGGATATTAAAAATCCAAGCTCAAACTGAGATTGCCTCGTGTTTTGCAGACGGATAAGATAAATTTGGAATACTCACAGATCATTTGCTTTACGATCAATGCCTAATCTGCCGCTGAGGCCAGGACCGGGCTGGTGCGCGTGTATGGCACGCGCCGAGACGGGTCTAACAGTGCCAAGCCAGAGCAGGTTCGAGCCCGAAGGCATGAGGATCGATTTCAACGCCATCGCCCTAAGCGTATGGAACTGGCTGATTGCGAAGGGAAAGCCCCGCAATCACTGGCGCCGGTACATGCTGGGTGCGGCCTGCTCTGTCGTTGGCATTCTGTCGCTTTCAGCCGCCTATCTCGTGGCTATGCCGCGCACCTATACCAGCGAATGGGCAATCATCCTGCCTGGCGCGGGTGTTGAGTCGCGCGTATCCGTCGATCGCCTAGGACAGGCGCAATCCAGCGCCCGCTCACCGTTTTCGGCAAAAGAGCTCAGCCCTCGGGTCAATTATAAAGAAATTGCAGTCAGTAGCCCGGTGATCGGGGCTGCCGCAAAGCAAATGGGAATTGATTACGCAGCCTTTGGAAAGCCGAAGCTGAAACTTATCGACCAGACTTCGATCATCGAGTTCAAAATTACGGGTCGATCGCCAAGCGAGGCCGAGCAGAAAGCCTGGGCCCTGCACAACGCGCTGAAAGCCAAACTCGATGTCCTGCGTAATGACGAGATCAAACGGCGCAACCGTGCGATCCGCCAGAGTATCGGAAGCGTCGAAGACAGCCTTGCGCAAGCGCGCGGAAAGCTGCTGGCTCTTCAGCAGAAAACTGGCCTGGCATCGATCGAACAATACAATCGCCTGATTGGCACCATTGCAGCCATGCGCCAGGAATTGGCACAATCGAAGACAAAGATGGCCGAGACGCGTTCGGCCGTCGCCGCGCTGTCGCGCCAATTGGGTGTGACTGCCATGGCTGCGCGCGATCTGCTCTTATTGAGCGCCGACCCAGAGTTCCGCCAGCTCTGGCAGGCCTTCGCGACGGCAAGCGCCGGGTTTGCCGAAGTCTCCAGCCGGCTGGGGTCAGCCCATCCCAGGGTCGCTGAGATGCGCAGCAAGCGTGCGTCAGTTGCCGCATCGCTAAAAGCGTTTCTGGCCGGTCGCAATATCGACAACCTCCCCGAAATCTCCGGCGCGCTAATTTCGGCCAACCACGACAGCGTGGTTGCCATGTTGGGGCAACTCGTCAACCGTCACGCTGAGATGGCCGGGTACAAGTCAAGGATTGCTGAGATCACCCGTCAGATCCGCGAAGCAGAAAAGCGCCGTCAGGAACTCGGCAGCGTCGCCGCTCGCCTCGATGACCTTGAGCGCGATCATAAGATCGCCAACGCGGTGTTCGGCTCGGCACTGGCGCGCATCGATGCCTCGCGGTCCGACATCTACGCGTCGTATCCCCTTTTACAGATCTTGCAGCCGCCGACTTTGCCAGAGAAGCCGAGTTCGCCACGACCGTTGTTTGCGGCTGTTGGCGCAGTCTTTGGGTCGCTGCTGGCCATCATGGGTTGGTCGTTCGCATGGTTACACCAGTGGTTCGCCTCAATACGTTTGATGAGAAGATCGTATTCACCACAATTTGCCTGACTTGGGTTTGGTACGTCCTTGGCGCGCTGTACATCATCGCGCCAGTTATCGCCTGGTTGCTCGTTGGACGACTTGCTCTTGGCTGGCTGCTTGCACCTGAGGGCTCTCAGTTCCAGCCACGCCCCATACCGCCGCTTGTATGGGTCTGGATCGTCTTCATGCTGGTGATGCAGATTGCTCTGCTGATCGGGCACGCCAACGCGAACCTCAGCATGGGCCAGACGATCAAGTCGTCGATCGGTTGGGCCAAGGGCTGGGCGCTGCTTGCGATATTCCCTCTGCTCGGCGCTTGCCTGCGCATTCGTCCCGTCGTGCTCTACCGAGCCGCTGCGTGGGTCGCGCTGCAGACTTTGGTGCTTGTGCCGATTATGCTGATCGCCCCAATGATCGGGGTCCCCGGCACCCTTTATGTTTCTCCGCTCAAGGCTGTTGGTGGCCCCGGACCAGAATTCTTCGAAGTTCAACTATTTGGCCGTGACCCGAGCGGCGGCGTGAGGTGGCGGTTTTTCACGCCATGGGCGCCAGCTGCCGCCGTCGCCTACGGCATGCTGTTTGTGATGTTGCTGCGGGATCGGTCCGATCTGCTGAAGGCCGCTGGAGTGATCACGGTTCTGGCCGTTGCGGTGATGTGTAAATCGCGGCTGGGCTTCGTTGCCATTCCTGTCGCTCTTATTGCGACTTGGGGCCTTTCGCGTTTGATGAACCCGAAGCTGCTGCTGTTAGGCGCGGTTGGTGCGTTATGTGTCGGCTTCGTGGGGCAGACGTTGCTGGAGTTGGCGATCGAGCAAAAGGAGCGCATGGACCAGATGCGCGCCGACTCATCATATGTGCGTGCCGCGCTCGGGCGTATCGCGCTGCATCGTTGGCAGACAGAAGCGCCGATCTGGGGTCACGGCATTGTTGAAAATGGTCCCCATCTCGTCGAGTTCATGCCGATCGGATCGCACCACTCCTGGTACGGGCTATTGTTCGTGAAGGGGATCGTCGGATTCTTCGCCCTGCTGATCCCGCTGCTACTGTCTCTGGGCGAAATGACAGCAAGGGCTCAGCGCAGCCGGACCGCGCGGGTCGGGCTGGCCTTCATGCTGCTTTTCACGTTTTTCACGTTCACCGAGAACGTGGAGATTCTGGCTTACTTGATGTGGCCGGGATTGATGATCGTCGGCCTCGCTGCCTCCGAAAGGTTCTTCTCGCCATTCACGATGCCGCTCGGTGCCCGGCCGCCCGATCTGTCGCTTGGCGGCCAACGCACCAGCGCGACTTCTACTTGAAGGGAGTTGCGCCAGGCGAGACTGCGACGGCCCACATGAGATCAAGCGGGCGAGCGCTTGCGCGTGAACAAGGCAGCTTTCAGGCTTTCGAAAGCACGCGTGGGAAGGACCGACGCGAACGCAGCAAATCCCGCGGTGACAAAGGTGCGCTTTGGCTCTTCAATCACAATCGCAGGATGGCAACGAAGCGCATTCGCGATCAACTTCAGGGCCTTGGGCCCGTCACCGGAAATCGCAGCGCGCCGAGCCAGATACCGCAATTGGTAGGCTTCAGCACGGCGGCCGGCACGCGCCACAAGATCTGGCGCGATTGCTTGCAGTTTGGCGCGAAAGCGTTGCCACGTCTCAAATTGCTTTTTGGTGTTGGAAGACAGCCCTGAGTTGTTGACGCGATGAAGCGTCAGCGGCTTTGCGATCCCAGCAAAACCCCAGTCTGTGGTTGCAGCGATCCGGGTCCACATCTCAATGTCTTCGGACTGGCGGAACGTTTCATCGAACCAGCACTGCCGCTTGCCTTCTGGGGCATCGACTTCAAAAGCGACATCGCGCATCACGCTTGCGCGCAAAACCGCAGCGGACCCGTTTCCGACGGGGTTGCGGCAGAACACATGCTCTGCATCAACACCGGTCAATTTCGGTTGCTGCGCAATGCCCATCGGCTGGCTTTCCTCGTCCATGAACAAGGACGGGGCATAGCTCACGCCAACTGAAGGGTTGGCTTCCAGATGCGCGAAATGCAGCTCCAGTTTTTCAGGCAGAAAAGCATCGTCCGCATCCAGGAGCGCCAGATAGCGCCCGCGCGCTTCACGAATGCCGGTGTTACGGGCCCCGGCCAGTCCGCGATTTTCTTGGGTCACCATGCGGATGCGGGGATCGCGCACCATGTAGCTTTCGACAATGCCCGGACCGCCGTCGCTGGACGCGTCGTTGACGACCACCACTTCAAAGTCTGCGAAGGTCTGCCCCTGCAGCGACGTCAGCGCTTCGGCGATATAGCGCTCGGTGTTGTACAGCGGTACGATGACGGTGAAGGCGGGTTGATCGATTTTTGCTTCAGGCATGGTTCGTTTTCCCCCAACCAGCGAGAATTTCAGCGGCGAGTTTTGGTGAGATCGCGCCTGCAACCGCAAGTCCGGCGGTACCAAAGGTGGCCTTGGGCTGGCGCAAGGTCCAACCCGGCGCCTTCGCGATCGCCGTGGCCACGTGACGGAGCAAAGGTAGGCCGAAGGTTCCGTCACGCGCGAGGCGCCGCGCGTAATACAGGTGCATGGAAGCTGAAGCGGTCGGCAGCGCGCGCGCAACGAGTGTCGGCTCAAGCTGGCGTGCGTGCTCAATGAAAGTGCACCAGCCCTGGTACATGCGCTCGACGTTTGAAGACAGGCCGTGAGGGCTCGATCGATATTCGACCGTCGCACGATCATGGCTTCGTATGGCCCATCCAGAGCGCGCGACCCGGAATAGCCACTCTTGATCTTCCGCATGCACCATGTCGGCGCGCATGTCGCCAGCGGTCGCGAAGACGTCCTTGCGCACAACTAGGCTTGAGCAGGTAGCGGTCGGATTACATGCCAGAATATCGGCAACTGTGACGCCGTTCACCCAACTGCGGGTGAAGTGCCCCGTTGGCAGTCCTGCGGCCGTCATGTGCTGGCAAGGGGCGAACGCAACGCCAAGCGTCTCGTCTGCTTGGATCATGGCAACAGCGAGCGCCAAGTGATCAGGGGTCCAGAGGTCGTCGCTGTCCAAGAACGCGATGATGCTCGCGTATGCCATCGCGACGCCGCGGTTGCGGGCTGCGGCCGGCCCGCTGTTCTTTTGGATGAACAGGCGAATGCGCTTGTCGTCAGCGGCGAGCTTCAGGACCGTGTGTCGCGACGCGTCGTGCGAACCGTCATCGATGACGATGAGCTCCCAGTCCTGAAAGGTCTGAGCCTGGATCGACGCAATGCTGGCCGCGATGGTCGCATTGGCGTTGTAGCACGGCATGACCACCGTGACGCGCGGGGCGCGATTGGAAGAGGCGTTCATGCCGTGACCTCATGCGTGGACTGCTGTGACGTTTCATCTCTTGGGAGGAGCCCGTACACGATCACGCCGATGGCGATCGCGGCCTGGACCAACGACGCGGTGAGAACTGCTGGGAAGAGCCCATAGGGCAGCGCGACGATGAGGGAGCCGAACAAGCTGAAGGTGAGTACGGCACCGATCAAAAGATCTTCGCCGACCCGCTCCGAAGCGCGCAGCATCTGCGAAGTCGCTGCGATAACCGGATGCGCGATCGAGGCCAGCGCGAGGATGGCCACGAGATCGCTGGCGGCCGCCCATTTATCTCCGAACAGCAGCGGAATAAGCCAATCGGCGCAGGCCGCCTGGGCGATCGCGAACGGGATAACGACAAGCGTCATCGTCGTCATCGTCTCAACATAGGTCTCGCGCAGCCGACCGCTTTCGCGACCACGGCGCAAATGGGGGAGCACGACAGCGCTCAGGCTCTGCGACAGGCTGAGCGTCAAGCCCTTGCCGATGTTTGATGCGAACGCATAAAGGCCGAGCGCGACGGGGCCGAGCATGAGGCCGACGACCGCCTTGTCGCCGTGGGCTCGCAAGGTCGCGAGCATCTCCACGCCGAGGACCTTGCCAGCGTAGGACAGCAGCGCGCGGTCGCTGGCCACAGGGTGTGCCTGGCGATCAGGTTCCCAACGTGTCACGCGCCGATGGAAGACAACCCAAAGCACTGCAACGACGAGTTTGGGCAACGCGACAGCCCAGATGCCGAAGCCTGCGATGGCAAGCGCGGCGGTGAGCAAGTTGTCGAGGCCGGCTTGCCCCGCAATGGCGAAACTTACGAGGCCCCAGCGATCGGCGCGCTGCGCGAGATAGACCTGGACCATCGCGAACGGATAGATCACGTGGACCAGGGCAAGCACCGCCACGGCATAGCCCAGGTGGCTGGCTCCGAAGTACGCCGCCACCGGCCAGGCAATCGCCAGCTGGATCGCGCAAAGTCCAATGCCAAGCTGCCAGTTCAAACGATGGACGCTGCGCGTGACCGCTTCGGCTTCGTGTTCCTGCGCTGCTACGATGCGCGTTCCCAGGCCGTTCTGAATGAACATGCGAACGAGTTCATGGATCGTCAGTGCCGCCATCGCCAACCCGAACTCGGCCACGCCCATCGAGCGGGCGAGCGCAATCGCCGTGACAATCCGGGTGATGCGATTGACCGCTTCAGCGCTTGTGACGAGGCCCGCGCGCCCAAGCAGGCTGTCGCGGAACAGCCACATCGGGCTGAGCATGGCCAGACGTTCAGGGACGCCCATCACGCGATCCTCGCATAGGCAGTTTCGAAACTGCGGCGTACGTGCTCGGAAATCGGGTCAGGATTGAATTCGCTCAGCGCTGTCGCTTCGATATCCGTGATCGCTGCATCTGGATCGAAAGTTTCAAGAGCGCGGCCAGGCAGGTCGAGCCGGTGCTCCAGGTCGTGTCCCTTGCGCGAGTAGTACAAATTGTAGGGGACGCGGCGGCCGACCAGCCGGAGGATCGCTGCGTGGTAGCGAACGGCAACGACGATATTTGCGATCGTGAGCGCACCGATCAAAGTGGCGACCGGGTTGTTATCATCGCGCTCAGCTAGCAGATCCAGAACGGCAAGCCC
>CAZOGY010000067.1:0-8417 GCA_964579305.1 uncultured Hyphomicrobiaceae bacterium | reverse complement strand
GCTGCCATGATGGCGGCATCGCCGAGATTGCGCGTTGCGTAGGCATTGATCAGCGCGGTCGACGGACGGGACGTTTCGCACGCGACTTTCGTGAGGCGTGGCGCGACGAAAGCCGCGCATGTCGCCGGACTCATAGCTTGCATTTTCATGGCGGTCACTCCGGCTCTGCTCAACTCTCGATTAGTACGCGTTTCTGTGGACGAGGCCGTAAATCGGGGTCATCAGAATTATTTTAATGTCGAGCCACAGCGACCAATTCCGGATATACCAGAGGTCGTATTCGACCCGCTTTTCCATCAGCTCGATTTCTTTGGTTTCGCCGCGATAACCGTTGACCTGCGCCCAGCCGGTGATCCCGGGTTTCATTTGGTTCCGGCCATTGTAGGCATCGACAAAGCGAGCGTAGTGTTCGTTGTGTGCAATCGCGTGCGGGCGCGGGCCGACGATCGACATTTCGCCTAACACCACGTTGATGAGTTGCGGCAGTTCATCGAGGCTGGACTTGCGCAAGAACTTGCCAACGCGGGTGATGCGCGCGTCATTCTTCGTTGCCTGGTTCACAACCGGCCCGTTTTCCATCACGCGCATGCTACGGAACTTCCAGACCGTGATTTCGCGGCCGCAAAGACCGTGGCGTTTTTGTCGGAAGAACACCGGGCCAGCACTGTCGAGTTTGATGGCAACCGCGATCAAAGCGAATATCGGCGAAAGCGCGGCCAGCAGCACAGCCCCGCCGATCCGGTCCTGTGCCACCTTTGCAATGAGGGACCAGTCGCGCAGCGGTGACGCCTGGACATGAGCGAGTTCAATTTCGTTGAACCGCGAAATGTGAAACTTACGATCTGTGCGCGGCAGGTCGTATGCATTTTGGACCGGCACGTGAACATCAACCGGGAACTGCGCCAGTTGGGCAGCCAGTGTTTCGGTTCGTTTCTTGGCCCAGTGCGGCAGGGCAATGATGATTTCGTCAACGGCTCCAGCACGCGCCAGCGCTTCAAGGTCGTCGAAAGTTCCGCCAACGGGAATACCAATGATTTTTTGTCGTTCAACGTCTTGCCGGCTTTCAAAGAGACCAATGAACTTGACGTCGTCCTGAGCGGCCAGACGCTTGAAAATCCGTGCGCTGTCGTGAGAAGCGCCGTAAACGGCAACGCGGCGTTGCATTTTCCCGGCGAAGGGCGATCTGGCCACGAAGGTGTTGAGCGCAATGCGGCAGGTGCCTGCAGCAAGCCCGCCGATAACCGCGAGCAGGAGCGAGACGGTGATGGAGGTTGCTGAGATTGCGCCCGCCGTCGAGACGAACGACGCCGTTCCGGCAGCCAGAGCCCCGCCAGCGACCATCACCCAATCGTTGTTTTTATTCTGGGCCGAGTTGATTTCATCGCGCTTGAACACGGCGAACTGCGCGAACATGATCAGACAGCCGATCGCAATGGCTGCCGCCTGGAAGTCGGCGGTGGTGTATGGAGCCGGGAGCATCTCCATGATTACCACGGCCCCCCAGACGGCAGCGCTTGCGAACATGACCGTGGCGGCAGCGACGATGTCGCCAACGACACGATGGGAGAGAACGGACGCGCCGGCCTGCGCGCTCGGGAGAGTAGGTTGCGAATGCGCAGCCGGGCTTTGACGGTTGAGAACCGAGACTTGCTGTGTTGGATCAACTTGAGCCAGTGCGATGGTCGCCATGTCCGCTACTCCCTTTTCATGTCTGCTATGATCTGTATCAAGGCGCGTGCCAGATTATCGATCCACGGAATTACGTTATAAATCAGCGTGTTAGACGTTTTTTTCGGATTGAGATCGGCCGATGTTTTGCAATCTGCAATTGCCGCTTCGCGCAGCGCAGTTGCAGTTTGCAAAGCTCAGCGTGCCGTTCGCATTTCGCGGGTGACCGATGCGCCCAATCCGATCTTCAGCGCAGCGACACGTGCCAAAAACTCGACGTTGCCGAGCAGGTATCGGCGGGCTAGACGGCGCGGCTCCATGGCCAGTCGCCAGGCCCACTCCAGGCCGGACTTCCGCATGAGGAGCGGCGCGCGCGGGATGCGGCCCGAGTAGTAGTCAAAGAGCCCGCCAACGCCGATGACGACCGCGGCATTGATCTTCTGTCGGTTGCGGGCGATCCAGTTTTCCTGCAGCGGAACACCCATGCCGACGAGAACGATTTGCGCGCCGCTGGCGTTGATCCGCTCGATGGCGCGCGCTTCATCTTCGGCCTTGGCGAAATAGGCAGACGCGGTTCCCACGATATCCAGACCGGCTTCGTTTTCGCACATGCGCTCAGCGGCGGCAGCCGCAATGCCCTCGCGCCCGCCGATCAAATAGAGCGATGTACCGCTGGCCGCTGCGTCGCTGCACAAAACCGGAAACAGATCGGTTCCATTAACGTTGTCTTGGAGGCTATGACCGAAGGCCTTTGCGGCAATCTTCATGCCCGCGCCGTCGATAAACACCCGATCGCAAGTGTTGAGTGCGGCGCGGTACGCCTGATCGCGATACGCCACATTGATGCAGTGCGCATTGACGAAGCCCACGGTGGTCGCAAGACCGTGAGCCGCGCGCTGGACCAGCCAACGCGATGCATCCGACACGGTGGTGTCGGTCACCTCGATGTCGAATAGGGCTAAGGCACGCGGATTTGCGTTGGCGTCAGAATACGACGTTTCATGTTGCGCGAGTAATTGAGTGGTGATTGCGACTGAGTTCTGCATGATGACGTCTCCGGATGTTCGGCGTTTCTGCCGGGAGACGTCTCAAAACTCATGCCAGTCGGCGATATTGAAAAAAGATAGCAAAATCAGCGTATTGTAAAATTTATTCAAATCGTTTACATCGCGATCTGCAACAGCATTGCAGTTTGATATTTGTAATTTGCGAAGTCGAAAGTTTTATAGAAAATGTTCGTGCGTTAGGCCGTTGTCTGTTTGCGCTCGGTGCGCCCATTCAGCCTGCGGTAGATCGTTGAAGGCGAGACCTTCAACGCTGCCGCCGCTTTCGGGATAGATCCGCCGCAAAGGGTGATCGCATGGTCTATCGCCTCATCCATCTGCTCGTCGAGCGGACGGATTTGCGAGATGTCGTTGACGGCCGGCGGTGCCGAGATCGTACCCGTTCCCCGGCCGCGCGATGAAGCAACGGCCGACGATTTTGAAGCGCGCTGGATCTCTATTGGAAGTGCGGCGACATCGATTTTTCCGCCGCTGTTGAGAACGACGATTTTGCGGATGACGTTCTTGAGTTGGCGCACGTTGCCCGGCCAGTCGTAGCCAAGGAGCAGGTCCTCTGCCTCCGGCTTGAAGCCATCGAAGGACTTGCCGTCTTCGGCACCAAATTCGGCGAGGAACGCGCTGGCGAGCATGAGGATATCGGCCTCACGTTCACGCAACGGCGGCAGATCGATGGGAATCACATGCAAGCGATACAGCAGGTCTTCACGGAAGCGACCCTGTTCGACTTCCGCGAACGGATCACGGTTGGTGGCGCAGACAATGCGCACGTCGCAAGTCCGCAACTGGTCCTCGCCGACCCGCTGGACCTTTCCCGTCTCTATGAAGCGCAGAAGCTTCGCCTGGAACGTGATGTCCATTTCGGCAATTTCGTCGAGAAAGAGCGTGCCGCCGTTTGCCGAAAGCACTGCACCTTGGCGCTCCGATGACGCGCCAGTAAAGGCGCCTTTGACGTGGCCAAACAGTTCGCTTTCCAGAAGGTCACGGGGGATCGCTGCGCAGTTGATGGCGACAAAGGGCCCTTTCGCACGGGGAGAGGCCCTGTGCAGGGCGTCCGCGCACACTTCCTTACCCGTACCGCTCTCGCCGGTAATGAACACAGTCGCCTTTGATGCGGCCGCTGCCTGGACGATCCGGTAGACGGCCTGCATCTTCAAAGACGTGCCGGTGAAACCACAGAATGTTTCGCGACCGAACTCGTCCTTGATCTCGTCGATGGTCCGGGTCAGACGCGACTTATTGAGCGCGTTGCGTGTCGTCACGCGGATACGATCGGCAGTGAACGGCTTAACGATGAAGTCGAACGCGCCCTGGCGCATCGCTTCAACAGCGATTGTGAGCGAGCCGTTCGATGTCACAACGATCACTTCAGCATCGCATCGCCGATTGCGCAGCTCCGCAAGCATCTCAAGGCCGGTCATATCCGGCAAGTTCACGTCCAGCACGATCACATCGACGTGGTGGGTATCAATGTGCGCGAGCGCTTCCGTTGCAGTGCCGGCCAAGTGGACGCTGGCAGCTTCGCCGCGCAGGTACGCCTTATAGGTCTGGGCCAGAGACGGCACGTCTTCGACAATGAGGATGTTTGCAGTTGAAGCCATCGCGTTTCCGATGCCAATGCATTGAACGGGCTTCATCGTATCATTTGCACAGCGAACCGATCGTTGGAAATTGATACGGGAAATTAATGAAATCCAACTCAAATTTTAATATTCGCGTATTTGGTTTTCGCAAAATTTCATTGTGTGGATTTTCCGGTCCGTTGAGGTCTTTCCGTCAATCTTATCGCCTCGCAACTTGGATACGGGGCTCAAATTGACAAAAATGATCAAATGTTTGGCAAAAGCGTCGCGTATGGCTGTGGTGGCGGTATTCTCGTTGGCGATCATTGTTTCGCCGGCGATTGCTGGCTACGGTGTCGTTCTGAAAGTGTCCAGTGGTGCTGGATCAAAGTCGTTTACGCGCGCTGAGCTGGAAGCACTTCCCAAGACGAGCTTTGCGACGACGACACCATGGACCAAAGGCGTCGCCACCTTCGAGGGCGTACGGCTAGCCGATCTGGTCAAGTTCGCGGGTGGGCCGGTAAGCAAATTAAAAGCCATCGCGCTCAACGATTACTCGGCGACTATGAACCTCGATGAGGTCAGCAACCATGCGCTTGTGGCGTATCGCATGAACGGAAAGGCCATGTCGGTTCGCAACAAAGGGCCGCTCTGGATCATCTTTCCGTTCGATGACAAGCCAAATCTGAAAAGTGAGCGCTTTTACTCCAAAAGCGTCTGGCAGCTTAAAGAAATCGTCTTCACCAACTAACGACAAAGCCTCGTGCCCCTCATCCGCAACATGATAGACCGGTCTCAGCTGCTAGATTTTACTTGGTGGTTTGCGGCCTTGTCAAAAATACTCACGCTGCGTTACGGGCTTTTGATCGCGCTGTCGTTGTCGTTCGGGTCGATTTTCAGCCTATCCCTTGATGTGTCACGCGCATTGGATGGCCTTAAACAGGCTCCGCGGGATAATATCAATTGGTCGATCCTACAGCTTCAAACCGAGTTTCTGCGCATGCGAGCAGAACTCAATCGATTGAAACTTGCCGAAGCCGCGACAACGGATTCCTTCGTCCAGGCTTTCGATATCTTCTACAGCCGTGTTCAGACCCTCAAGACCGCACCGATCTTGGAGCCAATCCGAAACAAAAGCGCGTTTTTGGCACGGATTAAAAAAGCTCAAGGATTGCTGGACGATATTGCCCCGATCGTAGATGCGGGCCCGGTCGATATACGCAAATCATTGACCGCGCTCTCTGAACGCATCAATCGCGAACAGCGAACTGTTCAAGATCTCGTCGTCAGTTCCGTCGCTGAATTTGCGGAAATCGAGGACCGTGAGCGCGCGCGGCTTACGATGTTGATCGCGGCGCTGGCCTGCGCAGGGCTCGTCGTGTTTGTAAGCCTGCTGGCTGCTGTGCTTGTTTTGAGGCGCCACTCCGATCGGCTCCAAAGGCGTTCCCAGGAGCTGGCGGAAAGCCAGACACGATTGGCCGCTACTGTGGGCTCCGCGCTCGATGCGATCATCGTCACCGACGAGTTCGGTACCATCATCGACTTCAACGCGCAGGCGTCCACCTGCTTCGGTTATGCCCGCGAGGACGCCATCGGCAAATGCATGGCGGACCTCATCGTGCCTGAATCCATGCGTGCGGCTCACCTCGCCGGCATGAGACGTTACCGCCAGACGCGCCAGCCAAAGATCGTCGGCAAGCGTATCGAGATCGACGCGCTGCACGCCGAAGGCCACGAGTTTCCGATCGAGTTGGCCCTTGGCGTCGCAAGCCACGGCGCGACGATTCACTTCGTCGCCTTTGCCCGTGACA
This sequence comes from uncultured Hyphomicrobiaceae bacterium, assembly GCA_964579305.1. GTDB lineage: Bacteria > Pseudomonadota > Alphaproteobacteria > Rhizobiales > Hyphomicrobiaceae > JBCBWG01. The sequence goes on along the minus strand of CAZOGY010000067.1, from coordinate 2,315 downwards.
TCAGCCAGAGGCGTCGTGACCATGCGGCGCTGATGGAAGCGAAGGACGAGGCGAATGCGGCCAACCATGCCAAATCCCGTTTCCTCGCCGTCATGAGCCATGAAATGAGAACGCCGCTGAATGGTATTCTTGGCGTCCTGCAGCTTCTGCGCGATACGCGGCTCGACACCGAACAGCAGCGTCTTGTTGATATCGCGAATATCTCAGGAGAGGCGCTGCTCGATTTGATCAACGACGTGCTTGACCTGTCCAAGATGCAGGCCGGAAAATTTGAACTGGACCCGCAAACATTCAAACTGCGCGAGCTGCCGCAAAGCGTTTGCGAAATCGTTGCGTCGGACGCGGCCATCCGCGGCAATGCGATCGAGATCGATTTCCCCGTAGAGCTTGATCATTGCTTCTGCGGCGATGCAAAGCGCCTGCGCCAGGTGCTGCTCAATCTCGTGTCCAACGCAAACAAATTTACAAGCCAGGGCACGATTCGGGTTTGTACGCAGATGCTCAATCGGCGGGGCAATCGGGCCAAGCTCAGGATAACCGTTGAAGATACGGGGATCGGTATCCCTCCGGACCGGATCAGCAGTCTGTTCACCGAATTCACGACGCTGGACAGCAGTTACGCGCGCAACCAATCGGGCACCGGGCTCGGCCTCGCCATCAGCAAGCGGATCATGGACCTATTCGAAGGCACGATCTGTGTTGAAAGCGAACTAGGCAAAGGCAGCAAATTCTGGATCGAAGTCGAATTGGACATGATTTCCGATTGCGCAGAGCAATGTGACAGCAAAGTTGAAGAAACGCAGATTGGCGTGTGCAATCGCACGCTGAACGTGCTTTTGGCCGAAGATAATGCCACCAACGCGATGGTGGCGAAGGCAATGCTGCGAGGTGCGGGGCATTCAGTCGAAGTCGTCGGCGACGGCCAGGAGGCAATCTCCAAGGTTATGAACCTGGAAAATGGTAAGTCCTATGATGTCGTGTTGATGGATATTTCTATGCCCGGCATGGATGGCATGGAAGCCACGCGCCACATCAGGGCAATGACGAGCCCGGCCGGCGACGTTCCGATCATCGCTTTGACCGCGCACACGCAGCCCAAACTCCAGGAAGAGATTATCGCCGCAGGTATGCAGTCGGTTCTGACAAAGCCGATCCAGAAGACGCAGTTGTTGGCGGCCGTTCAAGATCTCGCGCGATCATCGGTTGTCGAGGCTGACATAGAGCAAACCACAAACGCTGCGCGCGCACGCGAAATCTCAAGCGTTGTGCTCGACCGCTCGCAGCTCGATCAATTGCTGTTGGATGTCGGCCCTGAGACAGGAAGTGAACTCATAAGCCAGTTTTCAACTGACGTGAAAGACGCCGCCTACGATATTGTTTCGAGTGAAGATGTGGGTGATTTGAAGTCTGCGGCCCATCGCCTGGCGGGATGCGCCGCAACCGTCGGGGCAACCGCGCTGAGCCAGGCAGCGCATGAACTTGAGGCTGCTTGTGGAAGCGGTGATCGGCGAGCGATCGATGGCCTGATCGGGCAGGTTCAAAACCTGCAGGTTCGGACCTTGAGAGAGATTGAGATCGTCAAAGCCCAACCGCCAATTCCACCGTTTTCTAAACCAGCGCTCGGCACGTAAACAGTATGCTGGCTTCCCCGGGCTATTTCAGTCAGCCCAGTGTTGCGGCGCTTTCGCCTGGTCCCCGGCTGCAGCGGTGTCGTCGGCCAAGCGCCAGCTGAGCCTGCCCCTTCGGTGTCCGCGATTGTAATCAGAGTCTGTTTTGTGTTTGGTCCATGTTGGACCGGGTTGCAAACTCATTTGGTGTGAGCCCGCCGAGGCACGTGTGTGGGCGCTCCTCATTCTAGTCGGTTTGCCATTCGGCGATCAGCCTGCGCGCCTGCCAGAGCGATCGGGCTGCTTTGTTCGCTGATTGATAAGATTGTTCTAACGCCGAACGAGGCTGGTGATGACTTGCGCATCGCTTTGCATGGCGAGCTGGCCGGTATATTCAAAATTGCAACGGATGGCTCTGGCTGCGGCGCCGACAACGATGAGTTCGTTTCGGCGCTACAGTTGGTAGCGGAGGACCGCTACCCACTTAATTTACTCTGGCAGTGTTTCGACATCGAAAACTCTGCGAAGCCCGATTTTGCTATTCAAAATCAGTAGCTTGGCGCCTGCGTCTGCCGATTCGTCAGCGAACGCAGCATGAACGACAAGAATCACGAAAAGGGCAAAACAGCGCCCTTCTCGCTCAGATTAACCTTCGAAGAGCGCGCGGAGCTGGAGAAAGCAGCGGCGGGCATGTCCGTCGGTGAGTAT
>CAZOGY010000066.1:0-20412 GCA_964579305.1 uncultured Hyphomicrobiaceae bacterium | reverse complement strand
GGTTCAGCGTTTGATGGCGTACCCGATCACCGCACCAATCAATGGATAAATTGAGGGCTGGATCTGAACAACGCGCCGGACCGCAGTTGTGACTTCGGGGATCAGCGTCAGAGCGGCGAAGGCGAGTGCGGCTACAATGGCGAACGTCAGCGTGGCCGGTGTCGGGCTTGCCACATCTTTCAAGACAAGCGCGCCGAGCAGGCCGACGATCCAGACGATCAGCGCGAAAACGAGCGCGACAGCAAAGATGCGCAGGTCACCCAGCGGCGGCAAATATGCCAGAAGCTGCGGGATTTCCGACATCAAACGCCAGCCGATTGCGAGCTGGAATGCAATCAATACCAACCGACCGAGCATGTCTGCCCCCCTGCAAGCGAAACGACGCGACGACGGCCGCGCGCTCCCCGTGCCCCCGTGTCGACAGGCCGTCAATGCAAACATTGCGCAATTAACACAAGGTCTGCGCATAAGCCCGCGGCCGATGCCAATGCGACACGCGCAAACCCACCAAGCTGGTATGCAGACAGGGCTTATGCCGCAACGGCGTCTGGCTGAGCGCCAGGCTCATAATTGAGGATCGGGGCCAGCCAGCGCTCGGCTTCGGCCTGCGTCCAGCCTTTCCGCGCGGCATAGTCGGCCACCTGATCCCGTTCGACCTTTGCAACGCCGAAGTAATGCGCATCGGGGTGGGCAAAGTAAAAGCCGCTGACCGATGCGGCCGGCATCATCGCGAAGCTGTCGGTCAGCGACAGCCCGATCGCATTTTGCACGTCCATCAACTTCCACAAGGTCGCTTTTTCGGTGTGGTCGGGCTGGGCTGGATAGCCGGGCGCCGGCCGGATGCCGTCGTATTTCTCAGCGATCAAGGCGTCGTTGGTCAGCGCCTCGTTAGGGGCATAACCCCAGAACTCGCGGCGCACGCGCATATGCATGTGCTCGGCGAAGGCCTCCGCAAACCGATCTGCCAAGGCCTTGAACATGATCCGCCCGTAGTCGTCGGTTTCGGCGAAATGTGCCGCCAGGGCTGCTTCATCGCCAATCCCGGCGGTTACGGCAAAGCCACCGACATAATCGGAAATCCCGCTGTCGGCATCGGCGACAAAGTCGGACAGCGCCACATGGGCGCGCTTGCGTGAAGGATCGCGAGCAATCTGCTGGCGCAAGGTGTGAAGCGTGGCCAACGTCGTGTGGCGCGGCTCACCGGTGAACAAAGTGATGTCGTCGCCATCGCGATTGGCCGGCCAAAAACCGATCACCGCGCGCGCGGTCAACCATTGCTCTGAAACGATCCGCTCAAGCATCTCCTGCGCGTCGCGGAACAGCTTTTTGGCCTCAGCACCCACCACATTGTCGTCTAGGATCATCGGATAGCGGCCGGCCAATTCCCAAGTCTGGAAGAATGGGGTCCAATCGATGAACGGCACCAGGTCCGACAGTGGGTAATTGTCGAAAGTGCGCGGGCCGAAAAAAGTCGGTTTGACAGGTGTGTATGCCTCAAAGTCGCAGACAAACCTGTTCTCCCTGGCCGCGCGCAATGTGATCCGCGTTTTTTTCACTTGGCTCTTGGCATAGGCGGCCCGCGTCTTTTCGTACTGTGTGCGGATATCGGATATATACCCATCACAATCGGTGTCCGACAGAAGCGTTGAGACGACACCGACCGCGCGGCTGGCGTCGGTCACGTAAATCGCCTGGCCGGCCGAATAATTGGGCGATATTTTCACCGCCGTGTGCGTTTTGCTTGTGGTCGCACCGCCAATCAACAACGGTATGTTTAAGCCGGCGCGCTCCATCTCGCTTGCGACATGGCACATCTCATCAAGCGATGGCGTAATTAAACCCGATAGGCCGATGATATCGACATCCTGCTCAATAGCGGTCTCGATAATCTTGGCCGCCGGCACCATCACGCCGATGTCGATAACTTCGTAATTATTACACTGCAAAACGACGCCGACAATGTTTTTGCCGATATCGTGGACGTCGCCTTTCACCGTCGCCATCAAGACCTTGCCAGCGTTCTTATTGGCATCGGCACCTGCGGCTTCTTTTTCGGCCTGCAGAAACGGCTCCAGGTAGGCAACCGCCTGTTTCATCACGCGGGCTGATTTAACAACCTGCGGCAGAAACATCTTGCCCGCGCCGAACAAGTCGCCAACCACGTTCATTCCGGCCATCAAAGGCCCTTCGATGACATGAAGCGGGCGCCCCAGAGCCTGACGGGCTTCTTCGGTATCGTCCTCAATGAAGTCTGTGATGCCATGGATCAACGCGTGCTCCATGCGCTTTTCAACCGGCGCTTCACGCCAGCTCAGATCTGGGCCGGTGGCGTTGGCGGCGCCGCCTTTGAACTTCGCGGCGGCCTCAAGCAGACGGTCGGTTGCGTCAGCGCGGCGATTGAGGATCACGTCTTCACAAAGCTCGCGCAACTCAGCGTCGATCTGGTCGTAGATATCGATCTGTCCAGCATTGACGATGCCCATATCGAGACCCGCCGCGATCGCATGATACAGGAAGACGGAATGCATTGCTTTGCGGACGGGCTCATTACCGCGAAACGAAAACGATAAATTGGAAACGCCACCTGAGATGTGACAGTGCGGCAAGGTTCGTTTGATTTCGCGGGTGGCCTCGATGAAGTCCACGCCGTAGTTATTATGATCTTCAATTCCGGTGGCCACGGCAAAAATATTGGGATCGAATATGATATCTTCCGGCGGGAAGCCCACCTTTTCGGTCAGAATTCTGTAGGCCCGCGTGCAGATTTCGACTTTGCGGGCCTGCGTGTCGGCTTGGCCCACCTCGTCAAAGGCCATCACGACGACAGCCGCACCATACCGCATCACTTTGCGGGCCTGGTCGCAAAACGGCTCCTCGCCTTCTTTTAGACTGATCGAGTTGACGATCGACTTGCCCTGCACACACTTCAAGCCGGCTTCGATCACAGTCCATTTCGAGCTGTCGATCATCACCGGGACACGGGCGATATCCGGTTCGGCGGCGATCAGGTTCAAGAATGTGACCATGGCCTGCTCACTATCGAGCAAGCCCTCGTCCATATTGACATCGATGATTTGCGCACCGCTTTCGACCTGCTGGCGCGCGACCGCGACGGCGCTTTCGTAGTCACCTGCCTCGATCAATTTGCGAAAGCGCGCCGAGCCGGTCACGTTGGTCCGCTCGCCGATATTGATGAAACTTGCTGCTGCGGAACCCGTCACTTTTCTACCTTTCTTTCGTTCGCTGCGCCGGCGTGCCAGCGCAGAGAGGACGTCACATCAGGCGCCCGAATTGAGCGCAAACCAGATCACGGCGAAGACCACTGCGGCCCCGGCGGCAATGGCAACCCACTGGCCGGCCGATGCCCCGCCGCGGCCCCTCGCCAACTCGCCGCGCGCCATGCCGGCGGCAGAGCCGGCCGCAGGCGCCGATCGCTGCGCCTGATGGCCCAACACGGTGACCACCGGGCGCCACTTTGCCTGGGACGCGGCTTGGCTGCTGAGCCAGTCACGGATCGCCTCGGCGGCGGCACGTTCAATCTCGCTGCGGGCGGGCACATGCACCGGTTCACCTGCATGAGCGCTGGCCAACTGGACCCGCGCAGAAAACGTCGGGTCGGTCTCGTGGGCCGCAAACGACACGTTGCAGCCTGCGGCGCGCGTGTCGGGCCCGGCAACGGCATTCGCAATCGCCTCACAGACGGCAGTGGCGTTTCCCTCAAGCGCAATCATGACGTCTGCCAATCTGCGCTCGCGGGTTGCTTCATCAGCGCCCGTTGTCTGTGCCGCCGCACCATTGACCGGCTCAAGTCCGATCGTTCCGTGAAACTCAACCTCGATGTCCCGCACCATCTTCGCCCCTCCTGGCCACGCATTTTGTTCAGAGTGACCGTGCTTTTCGCGTTGCCGCGCGTGGGTCTACGCGTGGACGAACGGTTCCAGCCCGGACAACCGCATGGCGGGTTCTAGCTTCGGGATGTTACGGGGGCTATGGCGCGCACATACCTGAGCCAATGCCGCGATATGTTCCGGGGTGGACCCGCAACAGCCGCCGACCAGGTTGACCAGGCCATCGGCGGCCCACGGCTCGATTTGTGCCGCCATTTGATCCGGCGTTTCGTCGTATTCGCCCATCGCGTTGGGCAATCCAGCGTTCGGGTATGCGGAGACGGCGACGTCGGCAATCGCTGCCAAGTCTGCCACGTGCGGGCGCATCAGTTCCGCGCCCAATGCGCAATTCAGCCCGATCGAGAATGGCTTGAGATGGCGCATGGAATGCCAGAACGCTTCCGTCGTTTGGCCCGATAAGGTCCGGCCTGAGCGATCCGTGATCGTTCCTGAAATCATCAGCGGGATGTCGCGCCCAGTCGCGTCGATCTCCTCCATCGCCGCAAGGCCGGCCGCTTTGGCATTGAGCGTGTCGAAGATCGTCTCGATCAGGATCACGTCCGCGCCGCCGGCAATCAGGCCGCGAACCTGCTCGCGATAGGCATCGGCCAGGATATCGAAGGTGACGTTGCGGTAGCCGGGGTTGTTGACATCTGGCGAAATCGATGCGGTGCGGTTTGTCGGACCGACGGCGCCGGCAACGAAGCGCGGCTTGTCGGGCGTCTGTTGGGAGGCAGCGTCGGCGGCCTCACGCGCGATCCGGGCGGCTTCGAAATTGATCTCATAGGCCAGGTCTTGCATGTCGTAGTCGGCCAGCGAAATCACCTGCGCGCTGAACGTGTTCGTCTCGGCGAAATCGGCACCAGCCGCGAAGTATGCGTCGTGGATCTCGCGGATGATCTGGGGCTGTGTGAGCACCAACAAATCATTGTTGCCGGCAACGTCGCAGTGCCAGTCCTGAAACCGCGTGCCACGATAACCGGCCTCATCAAGCTTATGTCGCTGGATCATGGTGCCCATGGCGCCGTCCAGGATCAGGATGCGCTCCCGGCTCAATCGGGCCAGCGTTTCGCGAACGTGTGTCTTATCGGCGCCGCTCATGCCGACACCGCCATGGCTGCACCGGCATCACGGGATGCGCGTTGGGGGGCTTCAATATGCGGGCGCACGCCGATCAAATGGCAGATCGCAAAGCACAGATCAGCGCGGTTGAGCGTGTAGAAGTGGAAATCCGTCACGCCGCGGTCGACAAGGTCGATGACCTGCTCAGCGGCAACCGCGGCCGCCACCAGGTGTGAAGTTTGTTGATCATTCTCCAGGCCTTCAAACCGTTCCGCCAACCAGTCCGGCACGCTTGCCCCGGTCTTGCCGGCAAAACTTGCGATCTGCTTGAAGCTGTGGATTGGCACGATGCCAGGCAGGATCGGCACCGTAATGCCTGCCGCGCGCGCCTTCTCGACAAACCGAAGGTAATGCGCGTTATCGAAGAAAAACTGCGTGATAATCCGGTCGGCGCCCGCATCGACTTTGGCTTTGAGATTGTCGATGTCGGCTGATTGCGATGGGCTTTCGGGGTGGACTTCGGGATAGCCGGCCACTGAAACTTCAAACGCTGCAATGGCTTTGATGCCCGCGGTCAGTTCAGCGGCGTTCGCATAGCCGCCGGGGTGCGGCTCATAACTTGTGCCGACGCCGCCGGCGGGATCGCCACGCAGGGCGACGATGTGGCGGACACCAACCTCCCAGTAATCGCGGACAACCGCGTCGACGTCGGCGCGGGTTGCGCCCACGCAGGTCAAGTGGGCCGCCGGCGCCAGCGGTGTGTCTTTGATCAGCCTGGCGACGGTTGCGTGGGTGCGCTCACGCGTTGAGCCCCCTGCCCCGTAAGTCACGGACACAAACGTTGGCGCAAGCGGCGACAAACGATCGACCGCGCCCCAAAGCGCCTGCTCCATCGCTTCGTTCTTGGGCGGGAAAAATTCAAACGACACCGCAAGCTCGTTGCGGCCACATTGGCGGCTTTTGCGGACTTGGCTCATTTCAGTCTGCCCCGTGGTTGAAAGGACGAGATATTGCGCTTGGCGCGATCGTTGTTGGATGATGGTGTTGGATCGGTCTGCGTGGTGTCCGCGGTGGCTTGCGTCAGATCGGCGAGGCCCCGTCGTCGCGCGCTGTTGCGCTGGGAAGCGGCTTGCGGGCCAGCCAGATCAGAACGGTCAAGCCGGACTGGGTGTGTCCGCCCGCCGGCGGGGGCACCGGTTCACGGCCGGCCAATTCCAGCCCTGCGCCTGCGAGCCACGCCGCCATGCGCTCATCGGAAATCCCGAGATAGCTGTGCGCAAAGCGGTCGCGCAGCACGTCATGGTCGTGGGGCGCGAAATCGACCACCATCAGCCGGCCGCCTGGCGCCACAACGCGGGCTGCCTCGCGGACGGCCACATCAGGTTCGGTCAAGAAGTGAAGCACCTGATGCATCACGACGGCATCGTGGGCATCGTCGGGCAAGTTCAGGTTGTAAATGTCGCCCTGGCGGACTTGCGCGTGGCGTAAACCGGCTGCCTCGATGCGCGAGCGCGCATAGCTCAACATTTCCGGGTTCGTATCGATGCCGATCCCGCGCTCAAAGATTGGCGCGAACAGCTCCAGCAACCGGCCGGTCCCGGTGCCCAAATCGAGGAAGGCTTGCAGACGCTCGCCGCCGAGCATGGCCTGCATGGCTGTCTCGACACCCGCCTCATCCATGTGCAGCGCGCGGATGGCGTCCCATTCACCGGCGTTCTCCGCGAAATAGGCCTGTGCCCGCGCAGCGCGTGCTTCGACCAATGCACGGGCCCGTTCCAGATCCCGGCGCAAAAGATCATCGCCGCGATCGAGCCAGCCGATAATGATTTGCGCAAAGTTCACGCCACCGGCTTCTTCGGCGAGACGCACGTTCACCCACGTCCCTTCTCGATGCCGATCCACGAGGCCGGCCTCAGCCAGGAGTTTCAAATGGCGTGAAATCCGCGGCTGGGACTGACCAAGCACCTGTGTGAGATCTTTGACCGTGAGTTCCCATACGGCCAGCAGCGCCAGGATGCGCAGCCTGGTCGGTTCGGCCGCGGCCTTTAAAACGGCAACAACGCGATCAGCCCCGAGCCGTACTGCGCGGCCGTCCTGCGCATCGCGCAACAGCGCGGTCGGCAGACTGGCGCTGCCGCTGTGGCCGCCCGGCGCATCGCCCTGGCTCAAACTGTGCTCGAGAACTTCACTCATGCACAAAAGCATATAAAGATATCTTTATGTGTCAAGCTCGTCGTGGGCGGCAAGCGAAGTCCCAATGCGCAACGCTCATTAACGCGGCCGAAAGCCTGACCGCATACAGTTGCGGAACATTTCGGGAGGAGCGAGCGTGCGTTACCGTTGGATTGATCGCATTGAGACCACCGGCGGGCCGCTGGAAAGCGACTGGAAGGTGACGTGCCGCGGATCGCACGTCGCCGCGTTCGGATATGCGGCAGCAGGCGTGATGATTGCGACGCTCGTTCCGTTGCCGGTCGCGCTTGCTGCAATATCAAGCGGGCTTGTTACTTCGGAACCGAGCGTCGGCACGGCGAAGCTTGCAGGGGCCGCATTAATTGGGGTCTCAGCCACCGCGTGGTGCTTCCTCCAATCGAGCCGCCACGGTCGCCGGCGTGTCGACATCGCACTCGATGCTGAGGCGATCGAAACGACGCATCACGATTGGTTCGGCAGCCACACGCGGCGCTTGCCAACCCGGACGTTCGTGGGACTGCGGCGGTTGACGTTGACCAGTGTCGACGGCCGATACGAAGGGCTTGAACTGGTCCACACCGACCCGCACCAGTCGGTTTTGATTGTCAAAGCCAATCGGTTGCCGCTCGAAATTTCGGCCGATGCCGGCCGGCGGCTCGGGTTGCCTGAAATCACCACTGCGGCCGGCGCGCCACGCCCGCGCGATCTGCGCCAGCGTTCATATGGTCAAGCCGATGCAGCAATGGCATGAAGTCAAGTATGCCGTCAGTGGCAGGTTAGCCGCCGGATGGCACAGAGTGACCCAATGGCGGAGACTTTCAACGGTTTCGCACAGATTTGGCCGCAATCGCGAGGCAAACCGGACGATGACGAAACCGGCCGAAGGGGCCGCGCAGTTTGTCCGCGCTGACAGATCAGGCGCGGCGCACGTCGACAGTGGTCAATTGTTACTTTCTCTTACCACACAAGCCAGGACGCGGGAGCACGGACTTATGCGGTTGTCACAAACTTGCGGCGCAGCACTCCTTGCGCTGGGCATGATCTTCAGCGCGACACTGGCGGTTCCGGTTGCGCACGCCGAAGACAAGGCTGTCGCATTCATGCGGCAGACGGCCAACGAACTCATCGGCGCGCAAAAACAGGGCACGGCCAATGCGTTTGCCCGCGTAATCCGTAAATACGGACACGTGCCTGCGATTGGGATGGACGCGCTCGGCAGTTATCGCACAAGCCTCACGCCCAATTCGCGCAAGGCGTATTATGGCGGGCTGGTGAAGTTCATCGCCCGGTACGCCGCCAACGAAGCGCCAAAGTATATCGTCAGCCGCGTGACCTTCGCGAGCGCCGGCATCCGCGATGGCCGCCACGTGCTCGTCGACAGTTCGGTCTATCTGGCGGACGGTTCGCAGTACGATGTGCGTTGGATGTTGGTCCCGCGCGGTCGCAGTTTCCGGGTGCGCGATGCGCAGGTCCTTGGATTCTGGATCAGCCCATTCCTGACACGGCTGTTTGAAAACTATATCGGCGAGAACGGCGGCCGGGTTGAAGCCCTTGTTATGGCGCTCAACCGATAATTTCACAAAAATTTCGCGCGGTCCTGCGGTGCGGCTTGGCCCATTGATTTGGCGGTCGCAAGGCTTGGCACTGGCGGCGCTCTGAAAAATGAAAAAGGGGCCAAACCGGGCCCCTTTTTTTGTCCATAACGCATCCACCGTCGCGTTCGCCTTTTTTTTAGCAAATCGGAACGGTTTTGGCCGTTTTAGCGGCTACGCTTATGCGATTTGCGGCCATGGAACATCGAAAGCAGGCTGCGACGATGCGGGCGCTTCATGCCGTGATGCATCCGGCGCGGGCGCACATGATGGCGCGGCTTCATTTTCGGGCGCGGTACGCGGGCAAACAGAGCACGCAGTTCCGCATGCGCCCTGGCGCGCGCTTCGGCGCGGACTTTGCGCTTTTCTTCACGCGACATGCGCGTTGGCGCGACGTATTTCTGGCGCGGCATGCGGGCGAAAAGCGCACGCATTTCTGCGCGGGCCTTTGCGCGATCTGCGTGGCTGCGGCGAGCACGCGGCATGACAAGGCGCGGCATGCGCACTTTTGGCATGCGACGGCGCAGGTTGCCGAGCAGGCTGCGGCGCGGCATTTTCTTGCCGTGGTGCTTGTGTTTGGTGTGCATGCGGGCTTCGGCGACATCGGCCGTCGGCGCCCCCATGACGAATGCGGTCGCCAGCGCGATCGCGAGGATGTTGATCCAGCGCATAAAGCTACTCCGGTTGGGTCAAACTTTGGTGCGGGCGGGCGCACCCGCTCAGGCCGCGTTGCACGCGGGTGCTATTCGCTTAACCGGAATTGGATCAGGATTCGCGCTTGAATTGCGGACGTCGTAAACAAGACAATGACCGTCAGATCAATGCGTTAGGCAGTTGCAGCTGACACTTGAAGCGAACGGCTCCGCCTCGCGTCAGCGCTCGAAGCGCTTGAATTTGATGCGGTGAGGCTCGGTTGCCGCATCGCCGAGCCGGCGCTTTTTGTCTTCTTCGTAGTCGGCGAAGTTGCCCTCGAACCATTCCACATGGCTGTCGCCCTCGAAGGCAAGAATGTGCGTGGCGAGGCGGTCAAGGAAGAAGCGATCGTGGCTGATGACGACGGCGCAGCCAGCGAAGTCTTCCAAGGCGGCTTCTAGCGCGGACAGCGTCTCCACGTCCAAATCGTTGGTCGGCTCGTCCAAGAGCAGGACGTTGCCACCTTCCTTTAGAAGCTTTGCCAGGTGAACGCGGTTGCGCTCACCACCTGACAACATTCCGACTTTCTTTTGCTGGTCGGGGCCTTTGAAATTGAACCAGCCGCAATAGGCCCGTGAATTCACCTCGCGCTTGCCCAATTGAATTTGGTCAAGGCCGCCGGAAATCTCTTCCCAAACCGATTTGTTATCGTCGAGGTGAGCGCGCGACTGGTCGACGTAGGACAACTTCACGCTTTCGCCGATGCGGAAATCGCCGCTATCGGGCTTTTCATCGCCGACCATCATCTTGAACAGCGTCGATTTGCCGGCGCCGTTGGGGCCGATCACACCAACGATCCCGCCCGGCGGCAGTTTGAACGAAAGATCATCGATCAACAGACGGTCGCCAAAGCCTTTTGTAATGGCGTCGGCTTCAATGACGACATTGCCAAGCTTCGGGCCGGGTGCAATTTGAATTTGCGCGTGGCTGACTTTTTCCTGACCGGCTTCTTCGGCCATCTTTTCGTAAGCCTGGATTCTTGCCTTTGACTTCGCCTGACGCGCTTTTGGCGATGACTGAATCCATTCCAATTCGCGCCGCAATGCGCGCTCTTTCGATTTCTCAGCGCCCTCTTCAGCCTCAAGGCGCTTGGCCTTCTGCTCCAACCAGCTGGAGTAATTGCCCTTGTAGGGCACGCCGTGGCCGCGATCGAGCTCCAACGTCCATGCGGTGATGTTGTCGAGGAAATAGCGATCGTGCGTCACCAGGATCACGCAGCCGGCATACTCCCGCAAGAACCGCTCCAGCCAAGCAACGCTCTCTGCGTCGAGGTGGTTGGTCGGCTCGTCAAGCAGCAGAATGTCGGGTTTCGAGAGCAATAGCTTGGCCAATGCCACACGGCGGCGTTCGCCACCCGACAGTTTTGTGACGTCGGCGTCGGCGGCGGGGCACCGCAGCGCATCGAGCGCCTGTTCCACCTGTGCGTCCAGATCCCACAGATCGAGCGCGTCGATCTGATCCTGCAGTTCGGCCATCTCATCGGCCGTCTCTTCGGAATAGTTGGCCGCCAACTCGTTAAAGCGGTCCACCATCGCTTTTTTCTCGGCGACACCTTCCATGGCGTTGCCCATCACGTCCTTGTCCGGATCCAGCTCCGGTTCCTGAGGGAGATAGCCAACCTTGATGCCATCGGCGGCCCAGGCCTCGCCGTTGAAGTCATCGATCTGGCCAGCGAAAATCTTCAAGAGCGTGGACTTACCCGCGCCGTTGACCCCAACCACGCCGATCTTCGCACCCGGCAGGAACGAAAGGGAAATATCGCGCAAGACCTGCTTGCCGCCGGGATAGGTCTTGGAGACCTTGTGCATGTGATAGACGTACTGTGGGTTCGCCATCTGGCACTCCGTTGATCGCGACGCTGAACGCAGACCGCGTGTGGGTTAAGGCGCAACCATGTAGCCCATCGCGAGGCCGCGCTCAATTGGCAGCCTGCCATGAAACCGGGATTGCGGAGACGGTCGCAGGGCACGCTGCCGGGCATACGCTCGGCTCGGTCCAATGATGCGGCCGCCTTGCGCCGCGCGGGCGCGTGCAATCGTTGGTTTGTCACTCTGTGCGTGATAGACGTATCGGCGGAGAGCATAAGGCGAAGCGTGGAGCATACCGATGACCACCGAAAGCGAGAAGCCGCCGGTCAGCCAGGAGGAACTCGACGCGCTTGTCGGTCATCTCCAGAGCGAGGAGACGGCTGCGCGCGAGGCCACGCTGTCATCGCTCGACAGTTTCAAGCTGTGGGTGATGAACCATCCCGTGCTTGGCAATTCCGGGGTGGCGGAGAACCTTGCGGCGATTGCGCCAGCCCTTTTCACGGTGGTGCGCAGGCTCTTGGGCATGTAGCCGGCCTGACCGGCGCGTCGATCATTCAGATATTTTTCGCTGATAGGCAGTAATTGCGATGACCAACGATCCCCATAGCAACGACGACGTGATGCGCATTGGTTCGGGACCGGACGAAATCCAGCTCAGCGAAGCCGAGGTCGCCGAGCTTTTGAACAGTTTGCGCACCGACTTGGGCGACGATGATTTTACGGAAATGATGGGCCAGCTCACGGCCGATGAAGGCGCCAACGTCGCCGCCCGTGGTCAAGCCTTGCAAAGCTTTGAAGCCTGGGCACAGTCGCGGCCGGAGTTCCGCCAATTGTTCATCGCCGGCAACGTCTCAGAGGTCGTCCAAGGCATCTTTCAGTTCATGCGCGCCATGCTCGGCTTTTCGATCGGCGCTGACGCCACTGCGCAATCGCGCCAACAGGGTGAGACCGAGCAACCCTGACAAGTGGACCGTTGTGCGTCTTCGGGCCGTTGTGTGATCGACCGAACTTGATGGGCCAGTGCCTTGACCGATACCGCCCAGGATATGCCTGCCGAAATCGATCCTGCGATCCTCAAGCCGATTGTTTCGGCAATCGAGGCGGAATTCGTTGCGCGGCCGCCGACAATCGCGGTGATTGGGCTGTCCGGTGTGGGCAAATCGTCCGTCATTAATGCCATGTTCGGCACCAAGCGGACGGTCTCGGCGACCACCCGTGGGACGTCGCGGTTTCACAAGCGCGCGTTTGAATTGGTCAGCCGCCGGGTTGAGGGCACGGAACTGAAGTGCGCGTTGCGGGTGATCGATGCGCCGGGGCTGGGCGAGGATGTCGGGCTCGACGACAATTATCTGGGGCGCTACCGCAAGCATCTGCCAGAAGCCGATGTGGCCTTGTGGATTGTTGCCGCGCGCAACCGCGCGCTCGCGCTCGACCAGCAGTACCTTGAAAAGCTGGCCGATGTGCTGCCGAACCTCGTGATTGGGGTGTCGCAAGTCGACCTGGTCGATCCGCTCGACTGGAATGCGGCCATCAACATGCCCTCCAAGGCGCAATCGGCGCACATCAAGGAAATCGTTGCCGACCGCTGCGCCAAGCTCGGGTCCGGGCGAGAATTGATCCCGGCGGGCGTCGGCTTCAGCGCCAAGCACTATTACAACCTGCAGGCGCTCTATAAGGAGTGCCTTGCAGCGGCGCCGGAAAACCGGCGGTGGATGTTTGAGATCTTGAAATCGTTTTCCACCCGTGACTGGCTTGCGCAGGCGCGAGGCTTGAGCGACGCCCAGCGGGATCAGCTTGCCGATCAGTACATCCAGTCGGACGCGCGGTTATCGCTGGAACAGCTCAAACGATGAGCGAAGCGTTGTGCATCCCGCAGACGGCTGCGGGCCGACGGCTGATGGCTGATGGGCTGCGTCACACGGCGTTCTGATTTCGGAAATTGAGGGTCGTCAGGTTAACCTCGCCCGAAATCCACTCAAACCTGCGGGCCAAGCACATGTCTGAGCGCCACTTCGTCTATTTCGCCGATCCGATGTGTTCGTGGTGCTATGGCTTCTCGCCGGTGATCCGCGCGTTGCGCGACCGTTACCGTGAGACGCTTCCAGTCCGCATCGTTGTTGGCGGGCTGCGCGCCGGCAACACGCGGGCCATGCGCGATGAAGACCGCGAATACATTCGCTCTGCGTGGACGCGGGTTGGCGAAGCGTCCGGTCAGCCGTTTGATTTTGCGTTCTTCGATCGCGAGAGCTTTGTCTACGACACCGAGCCCGCTTGCCGCGCGGTCGTTGCCATGCGCCACCGCAATCCCGCCTGGGCGCTGGATTTCATGGGGCGGATCTCTGAAGCTTTCTATGCGCAGAACCGGGACACGACCAACGCCGACGTTCTTTGCGATCTGGCGGCCGAAGCTGGCGATGATCGCGAGGGCTTTAAGGCTGCGTTCTTTGACCCAGAAATCCGTAACGAGACGTTCCGCGATTTTCTGTCGTCGCAGCAATCGGGCGTACAAGGCTTTCCCTGCCTCGTCGTGGGCAACGAAGACGCAGGCTATGCGCTCGTCACCAACGGCTTCCGCCCGTTGGAGGGCCTGCCCGAAGCCATCGATAGCTGGCTTGCCCAACAGGCCGCTTGATCATCGGCCCCAGCGAAACGATGCCGACGCGACAGGCTATTAGCGCAAAGTGGCGATGCCGGTGAAAAAGAAGCCGCCGAGGCCGACGGTGAATACGAGGGCACCGTAGAGGCTGTGTTCAAGCCAAACGGCCCAAAACGAGCGGGTGGTTTCGTAGCGATAGGCAAACAGAACTCCGGCAATCGCGGTGCCGGCGACGGCGATCACGTTGTCAAACATCACGTGTCCAAATCCGAACAGCGCACCATTCACAACGATCGCGGCCCAACGTCTTTCGCCAAACAACGGCCCGTAGCGGTGAAAAAAGAAGGTCCGGTAGACGAGTTCCTGCGGAAGCACGGACGCCAGCGGGTAGGCAAGGATCACGAACTGCCACAGTTCTGGACGGTAAAACGGGAACGCCAGGAACCGCTCTGGGAAGCGCAAGTAGGTTGCAAGCGCAATGCCGGAGCCAAGAACGAGAAACACCGCCAAGATTATCAGGAGCGTTCGCAGCGAGATTCCAATGGACAGCTCCCGCTTGAGCAAAAAGCCATCATCCCACAGCAGGTAGGCGATGAAGGCCAGCAGAACGGGTTGCAGGACGATAAAAAGCGGGACGTGAAAGGTATGGATTGCCCAGACCATCGCCAGCGGTGCGCCGATGTAGAACAGCGCCATCTCCGCCCACAACCACACCTTCCGCGCAATGCGGGGCAAACGGGCTTCGGGCGGCCGGATCAGAGACCCGCCGGCGGCGAGTGTGCTTTCCGAACCCACGCGTAATTGGATCGGCGCATCGCCAAACACCCAGCGCAGCGCCGCTTGCAGACCATCGTAAAGCCCCATCTCGCCCCGTCCCGGTCTTCTCGTCCGTGTAGATCAACCCATCAGCGCAGGAACAGTGCCAGCATGCCCTGACCAAATTGTTGCGCGCAGCCCGACAACAAGTCTGCTGCATTCACAGCTTGGTGAGGTCCCAGACCCTGCCCCCAAACGATCGCGTGTCAGGCTTGCCGAGCGGACGCTTCAATCGCACTGCTGGTTGTGCCAGCATCCAGCCGCAACCGGGGCATATGCCATCGGCTGTGCCCTCAATCTGATCTGCGAGGCCAAAGCCCCTTGAGCGCCAAACTCGACGCGATCGATTTGCGAATTCTACGCGAACTGATCTCGGATGGACGCGTGACCAACGTGGCGCTTGCCCAGCGCGTCGGCGTCTCACCGCCACCGTGCCTGCGGCGCGTGCGTGCCATGGAGCAGTCGGGGATCATCGGCGGGTATCATGCCGATATCGATATTGAGCGGCTTGGCTTTTCGGTGACGGCCCACGTCATGGTGACGCTGCACAATCAGGCCGAACGCGACTTGCGGGCTTTTGAAAACCAGCTTTTGGCTTGGCCGATGGTCCGGGAGGCTCACATGCTGTCGGGTGAAAGCGATTACATCTTGAAGTGCGTTGCGCGCGATTTGACAACGTTTCAGCAGTTCTTGCGCACAACGGTCAGCGCCACACCGAACGTTGCGAGTGTCAAAACGTTTATCGCGATCCGCAGGGTCAAATACGAGCCCGGCGCGCCGCTGCTACAGAGCGAATAAGGGCTGAAAGGCCGGCGCTTGGCCGACCTTTGTGGTCTCCTGTTGGATCGGTCGCGTTGCGGTTACTTCCAAACGACCTCGAGGATCTCGTAGGACTTGGCGCCCTTTGGGGTCACAACCTCGACGCTGTCGCCAACTGACTTGGAAATGAGCGCACGCGCGATCGGCGACGTGATGGAAACACGGCCTTCCTTCACGTTGGCTTCAAGTTCGCCGACGATTTTGTAGGTGACCTCGTCTTCGGTATCCTCATCCTCGAGCCGAACCGTTGCGCCAAACTTGACCGTGTCGCCCGACATCTTGGTGGGATCGATCACCTCAGCGCGCGAAAGCTTGTCTTCAAGCTCGGCCACGCGGGCTTCGTTCATGCCCTGCGCTTCCTTGGCGGCATGGTATTCGGCGTTTTCCGACAGGTCGCCATGTGCACGCGCTTCCGCAATCGCAGCGATGATGCGCGGGCGCTCTTGCGCTTTTAATCGATGCAGCTCCGCTTCCATTTTGGCGAAACCTTCCACCGTCATCGGCACGCGATCCATCGACATCCTTCACGTCTCCTGTCTGGCCCCATCCCGCGAGGACGGGGGCCACTGTCGGGTCAACCAACCGTTGGGTTGATGTGGCAACGCGCCCGCCGTTCGCCTGCGCCGGAGCAACCGGCGGAAGGCGTCATCGTGGCGGGGGCACGTCGCAGGTGAACAGATCAGCCCGCTTCCGCGAGGCTAACCGGCGTCCGGCCGTAGCAGATCAGACGAACTGCATCTGCACAACGGTCCATCAACGCTCAGCTTTGCGCAGAGATTGCGTCGACGGCATAGCTTTGCAAGGGCGCGACGTTCAAAACGTCGGCCTTGAGCGCGCCAATCGCGCGTGTGACGGCCAAAGCGCCGGCGACGGTTGTGTAGTAGGGGATGTGATTCAGAAGGGCCGTGCGCCGGATATCCTTTGAATCAGCAAGGGCTTTTGCGCCTTCCGTGGTGTTGAAGACCATCGCGATTTCATTGTTTTTCATGGCGTCGACAATGTGCGGGCGGCCTTCCAAAACCTTGTTGATAACCGCACAAGGCACCCCTTCATCTTCGAAGTAGCGGGCCGTGCCGCGCGTGGCGATGATTGTAAAACCGCCATCGACCAGTGCCCGCACCGCTGGCAGGATCGCGTCCTTGTCGCGATCGCGCACCGAGACAAACACCTGGCCAGAGGCTGGCAATTTCTGGCCAGCGCCGATCTGGCTTTTCGCAAACGCGACTTCAAAGGCCCGGTCGATCCCCATCACTTCGCCGGTGGATTTCATTTCCGGACCCAACACCGGATCGACGCCTGGGAACCGCGCAAACGGCAGGACGGCCTCCTTCACGGCAACGTGCTGCAACTTGTGACGGGGCAGGGCGAATTGCGATAGCGGCTCGCCGGCCATGACCCGGGCTGCCACGCCGGCCAACGGCGCACCGATGACTTTGGCGACAAACGGAACCGTCCGGCTTGCGCGCGGATTGACTTCCAAGATGTAGATCTCGCCGTCTTTCACCGCGAACTGAACGTTCATCAGCCCGATCACGCCCAGCGCCTCAGCCAGCAATCGGGTTTGGCGCTCCAGTTCCGTGATCACGTCGGGATCGAGTGAATACGGCGGCATAGAGCACGCTGAATCGCCGGAGTGGATGCCGGCTTCCTCGATGTGCTGCATAATCCCGGCGACATAGGTGTCGCGGCCGTCGCAGAGACAGTCGACGTCCACCTCGATCGCATCGGTGAGGTACCGGTCGATCAGCAGCGGCCTTTGTGACGACACGACGAGTTCGGTCGGAGAGGCCAGCGTCATCAGAAGCTGCGTCACGTAGCGGTCGACTTCAGCGCTATCGTGGGCGATCTCCATCGCGCGTCCGCCAAGGACAAAAGAGGGGCGCAGCACGACGGGATACCCGATGTCTTCGGCAACGGTCCGTGCGGCCTCGGGTTCAGCCGCGATGCCATTCTCGGGTTGGCGCAAGCCGAGGCGGGTGATCAGATCGCGGAACCGGTCACGGTCTTCGGCAAGGTCGATCGCGTCGGGCGGTGTGCCAAGAATTGGAATGCCGGCGGCTTCAAGGGCGTTGGCAAGTTTCAACGGCGTCTGTCCGCCAAACTGGACGATGACGCCTTTGACGGTGCCGCTGGCCTGCTCACCCTGCAGGATCTCAATCACGTCTTCCGACGTCAGCGGTTCGAAGTAAAGCCGGTCGGAGGTGTCGTAGTCGGTCGACACCGTCTCCGGGTTGCAGTTGACCATGATCGTCTCGTAGCCGGCATCGGCGAGCGAGAAACACGCGTGGCAGCAACAATAGTCGAACTCGATGCCCTGTCCGATTCGGTTGGGACCGCCGCCCAGGATCACGACTTTTTCGCGCGTCGACGGGTCGGCTTCGGAGTGTGGAGCGCCGACCAATGCGCGCTCGTAGGTGGAATACATATAGGCCGTCGGGCTGGCGAATTCCGCCGCGCACGTATCGATGCGCTTGAACACCGGGCGTACCCCAAGCCCACGGCGATGCTGCGCGACCTCCTGCTCCGTCATGCCGGCAAGCTTGGCCAGTCTCGCATCGGAAAAGCCCATGGCCTTGAGCAGACGCAGGTTCTCCGCGTCCTGAGGTAGCCCGTGCGCGATGACGCGTGCCTCGGTATCAATGATCTCTTTAAGCCGCGCGATGAACCAGGGATCGTAGTGGCAGGACGCATGCACTTGCTCGGGATCAGCGCCAAGCCGCAACGCCTGTGCGACCTTCAGGATGCGATCGGGCGTCGGCGTCGACAGCGCCGCGCGGATAACGTTCTTGTCGTCGTCGCCGCCGAGGCCTTCAAACGCAACATCGTCGAGGCCGGTCAGGCCGCTTTCCATGGAGCGCAGCGCCTTTTGCAGGCTTTCATGGAACGTACGGCCGATCGCCATGACTTCGCCGACCGACTTCATCGCCGTGGTCAGCGTCGGGTCGGAGCCAGGGAACTTCTCAAAAGCAAACCGCGGGATCTTGGTGACCACGTAATCAATGGTCGGCTCGAACGATGCCGGCGTTGCACCGCCTGTGATATCGTTTTCCAGCTCATCAAGCGTGTATCCGACCGCAAGCCGCGCGGCGACCTTGGCGATTGGAAACCCAGTGGCCTTCGACGCCAGAGCCGACGACCGAGACACGCGCGGGTTCATCTCGATGACGACCAGCCGGCCGTCCTTCGGGTTCACGGCGAACTGCACGTTGGAGCCGCCGGTCTCCACGCCGATCTCGCGCAGTACCGCAATCGATGCGTTGCGCATGATCTGATATTCGCGGTCGGTCAGGGTCAGCGCCGGCGCCACCGTGATGGAATCGCCCGTGTGCACCCCCATGGCATCGACGTTTTCGATCGAGCAGATGATGATGCAGTTGTCCGCTTTGTCGCGCACGACCTCCATCTCGTACTCTTTCCAGCCGATCACGCTTTCATCGACCTGGACCTGGTTCGTCGGCGACGCATCGAGCCCGCGCTCGACGATCTCGATGAATTCTTCCCGATTGTAGGCCACCCCGCCGCCCGTCCCGCCAAGTGTAAACGAGGGGCGAATGATGGCGGGCAGCTTCACATACTCCAGCGCGGCCATGGCTTCGGCCATGTTGTGCGCCATCATCGAACGCGGCATTTCGAGCCCGATTTTTTCCATGGCCTCGCGGAACTGACGACGATCTTCCGCCTTGTCGATCGCTGCGGCATCCGCGCCGATCATTTCCACGCCAAGCGCCTGCAGCACGCCGTTTTTGTGCAAGGCAAGCGTGGTGTTGAGCGCGGTCTGCCCGCCCATGGTTGGCAAGATCGCGTCCGGCTTTTCCTTGGCGATGATCTTGGCGACGATTTCCGGCGTGATCGGCTCAACGTAGGTGGCGTCCGCCATGTCCGGATCGGTCATGATCGTTGCGGGGTTGGAGTTCACCAAGATGATCCGGTAGCCCTCGGCCTTGAGCGCTTTCACCGCCTGCGTGCCGGAGTAATCGAACTCGCAGGCTTGGCCGATCACGATCGGACCCGCACCGATAATGAGGATCGAGGAAATGTCGTCGCGTTTTGGCATGGAGGTCCCGGCGCGCTGGGGTCTGGATAAACGTGTCGGCGTATAGGGGAGCGCGCGCCGTTTGGCTATAGGCGATCGGCGTCCACGTGCGGACTGGCCAGCCATCCTTGTCATCCCGGAAACGGCGCAAGCCGTTATCCGGGACCCGAGGCTGGCACCGCCGTGCCCCCTAGCCAGGCAACGGTTGTCATCCTCGGGTAAGCGCAGCGCATCCCGAGGACCCATCGTGCCGGCGCCGCGTTGGCCGGTGTGGATGGGTAGCGTCGCAACGCGCGCGTCCCGCTGCAACGACATGCCTCGCCGATGCATGGATCCTCGGGACAAGCCCGAGGATGACAGTGGTGATTTTTCGGGACTCGATTGTGTTGATTGCAGGCGGCTTTGCGGTGGCTTGAACGGCAAGTGGGGCGCCGGCGCCGAAGCCCGCCACGTTGTCATCCCGGAAACGGCGTGAGCCGTTATCCGGGACCCGCGGCTGGCACCGCGGTGCCTGCGTCAGATCCCGGATCTACGCGCTGACGCGCTCCGTCCGGGATGACAAGGGGTGATGACAGCGGGTGTTGGCCGGTGGGTTTCTCAGTGGTGACACAAATCCAGGGCATCGTCAGGTTACGGCAAGACTGGCGTGGGGGCGCTGCGTGGACGATCAGGACAAACGGGATCTCGAGGCCGGCGGTGACACCGGCGCAGGGGCCGATGGGACGGCTGAATTTGCCGTGGTTCCCGAAACACAAGTGCGCGCGGCCGAAGACAAACACGCCCGCGACCGCCTGATCGCGCTCAAGGCCAAGCGCGGTCGCGGCGAACGCCCAGCGCACCGCCCGCACGGGCGCTGGCTCGGCGATTTCCTCGACCAGCCGACCGAGACCGGCCTGCTGCCGGGCGAGGAAAA
>CAZOGY010000065.1:0-20455 GCA_964579305.1 uncultured Hyphomicrobiaceae bacterium | reverse complement strand
CTCGTGTTGCGTTTCAGACATTTGCCACCAGCCGACTGAACGGTTCAGAGCAAATGTCTGAAACAGAACACCGAAGCGTGTCGCATGACATGCGCCTCGCGTTAGCTCTGTTGCGCTCACGGGCCATTGGCCCTCACCGGGGGCGGGCCGTTTTCGTGTCGATGTTTCGAACACGAACATCGATGGCCCGGGCCGCTTTGCGGCCTTGGGGCGTGCATCCGATTGGATGCGACATGCTTTAGCGCACTGGCTCGTTTGACTGCGACGCGCGGCGGGCAATGGCCGCGCGCGCAGCTTTGACAAGCGCATCACCATCAATCCCGGCTGCCTCGACCTGCTTGATCCAACGCGCGATGATGGGTTCTGCGCGGGCTTTCATTGCCGCGTAAACCTGCGGGGATAGTGCGGTCACCGGTGCACCGGTCGCGCGTTGGGCCGCTTTGCCGGGCTGTTCCAAACCGTCCCAGACGGCGCCAACGTCGGCTGCGATATTGGCGCCGGAGTTGGCATCAATCACCGCCTTGAGCTCTGGCGAGAGGCCATTGTAGCGCGCCTGGTTCATGGCCAGCAGAAACACGGACGTGCCAAAGCGCGCATCGTCCGGCCCGGTGACGGAGCATCGGGTCATATCCTGCACGCGCAGCGGCTCAACGACCTGGAACGGGATCAAAGCGCCATCGATCGCGCGTTTCGACAAGGCTTGCGGCAACGCCGGGACCGGCATGCCCACGGGCTCAGCCCCCCACGACGAGATCATCCATCCGCCGGTTCGGCTTGGCGTGCGCAACTTCAAACCTATCAGGTCGGCAATCGTGCGCACGCAACCGCCAGCCAAGTGCAAAGCATTGCCAGCATGGGTATGGACCAACAACGGCTTTACCTGTGCAAAATCGGGCGCGATTTGCGCGAACACGTCCTGGATCGCAAGCGTCGTTGCTCGCGCCGAATTTTGATGGACGCCGATCAGCTCAAACACTTCGCTGCGGGGGAAGACGCCCGGCGTATAGCCCGTCAACGTCCACACAATATCGGCTGCGCCGTCTCGAACCTGACGGTAGAGCTCATTCGGCCGGCCGCCCAGCGCCATTGCCGGAAAGATCTCAATGCGAATGCGGCCGCCCGACTGGGCTTCAACGCGGCGCGCCCAAGGCGCGATGAATTGGCGGTGCGTTGAGCCGTTGGGGCTGAGAAAGTGCGCAAGCGTCAAAGTCACTTCGGCCGCGCAAGCCGGCACGGCGGCGCATAGCGCTAGGCCCATCGCCACCCAGCCGATGCGCTTTCTGATCTGTCTCAAGGGCCACTCCCGACGCATTGTTCTCGCTGTGAGCTTATGATTGCAACGTGCCGATCTTGCGGCGGCAAAGACGACCATCGTAGCTCCACTCCATTGGTGATCACGCTTGGCCGCAGGCACGATCGGTCGCGCGGACCTCTCCTGCGCGAAACGGGCCCGCTGTTGCGTCAAACAGTGTTGCAACCGTGACGGCGCATGACCGGGCTACCGGGAGGCTCGGAGCGCTCTGCGCGAGCGAAGGCCTTGCCCACAACTGCTATTGGCGTGCGTTCAAGGCGGCCAGCAATTGATCGAGGTGTGCCGAACGGACATCGGGGCGGCTTGGTTCTGGCCGCGCGGTCAGTGCCAAATCTCCAACCGCCTGCTCCCAGTCTGCCGTCGCAGCCGCCATACGGCCAGGCAAACCCAATTCGTCGACCATGCGTGCAGCTTCGCGCATCTCAGCGGCCCGCCGCAAACCATGGGTCATCGCGCGCTCCAGCATTGCGCCCATGCGGCCGTGCCAATCGAACTCCGGATAGGTCGCCTCAAGCGAATCCAACACCGTGTCTTCCACGCCCAATGCACGACCAGCCAGGAGGCATTCCAAGGCGAGCGCCTCAAGACCTTTCATAACGATTGAGCGAACCAGTTTCATGGCTGATGCTGTGCCGACGCCGCCGTCCACTGGCTTGGCGGCCATGTCCAATTGCTTTGTCAGCTCAAAGGCCAGCGCCGTGTGGTCGCCGCTTAACAAAATCGGTGTGCGGTGCAGGGCGGGATGGACAGGCGCCATAACTGCCGCGTCAACGTAGCGGCCGCCGGCTTCTTCAATCACCGCCGCCGAACGCTGCTTGGTCTGCGGTGCACACGAATTGCAGTCGAAGAAGAGGGCGTCCGGCGCAAGCGCGTTGGCGACGCTTTGAGCCGCAGCAAAGGCCTGCTCCGCGGTGACGAGCGAAAAGACAATGCCTGCGCCGGCGATCGCCTCGCCCGGGGTCTGGCATGCCCGCACGCCCGCCTCTGACATCTGAGCACGCTTTTCGTCAGAGAACGGGCCGGCCGTCACCGTCTTGATGTCAAAGCCGGACAGCTCAAGCGTGATGCCGGCTTGCGACCAACCACTGACAAAGGCGCGAGCGGCTTCACCGAAACCGATCAAACCGATGGTGCGCAGATTGGTTGGACCCGGTTGTGTATCGGACATGGCAGCCTCCCTCATGCGGTTTTTCATCCTGCCTAGCAGGCACGACCAGGATCGCGAAACCGGTGCGCGCAGGGCTGCCGCGTAAGCCGACCTCTGGCAGCGTGCGGTCGGGCAGCGCATAGTGCGCGGTGCATGAGTGCGAAGGGCGGAGAGACCAGGATGACTGACAGGAAGACGGCATTAGTGATCAGCGCACATGCGGCGGATTTCGTGTGGCGGTGCGGCGGTGCCATCGCGCTGCATCAAGCGCGCGGTTACGAGGTCACCGTCGTGTGCTTGTCCTATGGCGAGCGGGGGGAAAGTGCCAAGCTTTGGAAGCAGGAGGGCATGAACCTTGACCGCGTCAAGGCTGAGCGGCGCCGCGAAGCTGAAGCGGCTGCGCAAGCGCTGCACGTGCACGATATCCAGTTCTTTGACCTGGGTGACTATCCGCTCGTCGTCGACCGCGATGCGCGCGAGCGGCTAGTCGATGTGATCCGCGCCGTCCAGCCCAAATGGATGATGAGCCACTCCAAGTGGGACCCGTACAATACCGATCACATGTACACGACACAGGTCGTTCTTGAATGCCGGATGATCGCGCAGGCGTGGGGTCACAAGCCCGGCGAGACGGTTCTTGGTGCGCCGCAACTGTATCTGTTTGAGCCGCATCAAAGCGAGCAGATGGAGTGGAAGCCGGACGTCTTTTTAGACATCAGTGAAGTTTGGGACCAAAAGCGCGCTGCCATCGAATGCATGGCCGGTCAGGAACACCTGTGGGCGTTCTACACAAACGTGGCTGAAAACCGGGCCAACCATTTCCGACGCAATTCAGGCGGTCAGGCGGGCGGCCGGCGTGCACGTTATGCGGAGGGCTTCCAGTCGGTCTTCCCGCGCACCGTCGATGAGCTTTGATGACCGCGGCTAACACGAACCGGACCCAGCAATGACCGATCAACTGGCTTATCAAGCGATGGCCGATGCGTTCCATGCAGAAGGCGTTGACACCCAATTTGTCCTGACCGGCGATGGCAATATGCATTGGTCGGTTGCGCTCTCGCAGAAACCAGGCGTGCAAACGATCCACGTGCGCCACGAACATTGCGCGGTGGCCGCCGCGACGGCTTATGCACTGGCGCAAGGCCAAGTCGGCGTTGCCTCCGTCACCTGTGGGCCCGGGCTGACCCAAATCATCACCGCCCTGCCAGCGGCGGTCAGGGCACGTGTGCCGCTTGTGATCATGGCCGGCGAACCACCGCTTCATGCGAAATTTTATAACCAGGACATCGACCAGGCCCCGCTCGTAACGGCGACGGGGGCGCAATACATCCAGGCGCACAGCCTGCCGCGGCTTCTCGACCACGTGCGCGATGCGTTTCACACGGCCGTGCGCGCGCGATGTCCGGTTGTACTCGGCGTGCCGTACGATTTGCAGAAATCGCTTTTGCCCGCTGCAGGATCTTATCTGCCCGGCAGCAGCCTCATCGCCGATGGCGGACGGCCGCACCCCGATCCCGAATACGTTGAACAGCTTGTCGACCGGCTTATTGCTTCGACTTGTCCAGTTTTGATTGGCGGGCGCGGCGCATTGCGATCGGGTGCAACCGCTTCGATTGTGGCCCTGGCTGACCAATGCGGGGCTCTGCTGGGCAATACGCTGCCTGTGCGCGGGCTGTTCGATGATCACCCGTTTTCGCTTGGCGTTATCGGCGGGTATGCATCCGAAACAGCGCGGGCCGTCCTGTCGGACGCGGATCTCGTGATCAGTTTTGGCGCCAGCCTGTCGTATTACACGCAGGACGCCGGCAAGCTGTTTGCCAATGCCACCGTCGCACAAGTCGACACAGATCCGCGCGGCTTGCATCACGGCCTGGCTGCCGCCAGCCTGTTTTTGAATTGCGATGCTGAGGCCGGCGCACGCAGCCTCGCCAAGGCCATGGACGCAAGAGTTGCCGGCGGCGCCAAGACTGCGGCGCGTTGCCGGACACCGGAATTGCGCGCGCAGCTCGCGACCGCGGTGGCCGACAGCGCAGCTTTCGAGATCGCGCCAGGCGTCGTTGATCCCCGCGCAGCCATTGCAGCCATTGACCAAGCAATTCCCAAGGACTGGGATTTCGTGACGGGCTCAGGTCACCAGGCCTATTTCAACTCGCAGGTGCGCGGTCGTCCGCCAGAGCGTTTTTTGACCGTTCGCGAGTTCGGCGCAATTGGTAATGGCCTTTCTTATGCCATCGGTGTTGCCGCAGCTCGCCGTCAAGGGCGCGACGGCGCGGTCGTTCTGATCGAAGGCGACGGTGGCGTGATGATGCATATCCAGGAGTTGGAAACGATCCAACGACTGGGCCTGCGCATGCTGATCTGCGTGATCAATGATGGCGCCTATGGTTCAGAAATCCACAAGCTGCGGGCAGACGGTCTCGACGACGCGATTGCTGTCTTCGGGCGCACGGCCATCCACGACATCGCTCGTGGTTTCGGTTTACGCGGATTTGAGGTCACGGACCTTTCAGAGTTGCCGGAACGCTTTGCAGCCTTCGCGGCACAGGATATCGCCGAAGTCTGGAACATCCAGGTGTCTGACCAGGTCACCGCACCGACCATGCGCAGCCTGCTTGCGCGCGGTCATGGCGTGATGTGAGCGCGGGTCATGGCACTTATTCTGAAAACACTCCTCGGTGAGCATCCGGTTTCGGCGGCCGTGAAAAGCGGCCAACTCCGATCGGACCACGTGCAATTGGATTTCGCCGACGTTGCCATTCCCAACACAGCGTTCAAACGGGTTGTGCGTGACCTGGCATTCGACGTGGCCGAGCTTGCCATCATGACGTTCTTGATGGCGCGGGATCGCGGTGTGCCGCTGACATTGATCCCGGTCTGCCTTCTCGCGCGCATGCAGCATCCGTTCCTGGTCCACAACGTTGAACGGGGCCCGTTGCGACCCGGCGATCTGATCGGCAAGCGTGTCGGCGTGCGCGGGTTCACCGTCACCACCGCCGTTTGGCTGCGCCAGATCCTGAGCCAGGACTTCGGCGTTGATGCCAACGCGGTCAGATGGATTACGCTTGAGGACGCCCATGTCGCGGGCTTCGCCGAGCCGCCATGCGTGGAACGCGCTCCCAAAGGTCGGGACCTTGAGGCCATGCTCCTTTCTGGCGAAATTGATGCCGCCGTTTTGCCTGGCCAAATCCGCGATGCGCGCATTCGGCCGGTGATCGCAAATCCCGAAGCCGCCGCGGTGGCGTGGCGGTCCAAGTATCAAGCCCTGCAGCTCAATCATGTGGTGGTCGCAAAAACCGCGCTCTGCCATGAGGCCCCTGATGCGGCACGCGAGGTCTATCGCTTGTTTGCTGCCTCGAAAGCAGCAGCCGGGATCGACGGCCAGCCCTCCCCTGATTTCAACCCGATCGGCGCTGAAGCTCTCAAGGACAGCTTAGCCCTGGCGATTGAGACGGCTTACGCGCAGGGCCTCATCAAGGCTCCAATGCGTGGTGACGAGCTTTACGACGGGCTATCATTCGACGCCTGACGCGCTGCGTTGGCGGACAAGCCATGCTGTTCAGGCCCGGCTGACGAATCGCAGTGCCCGCCGCGTGCGACGCGATTAGTGTCGCGCATGTGACGGGTGGTCCCCACGTGCAGCCAACGTGAAACCAAGCGTCAGATACGCAAGCTTTAAGAGAACCACTGGCTTTCTTGCGTTCGCGATGGTTCTGACAGTTGGAAATATACCGGCCGAAACGGGTAGAGAGTTTCAGAACGGCAGAATGAGGGCCATGGCTGAGCCTTGCGACGGCCAAGAGGTGTGCCATGAGCGCAGAACTACAATCATCCAATCTCACCTCGGGCCGGCTTGCCCATTTTCCAGTTGCGTTTTTTGCAAGTGTTATGGGTCTCTCTGGCCTCTCGCTTGCGTGGATGAAAGCATCGCACGTGCTTGCGATCACCAGCGTTTTGCCAACCGCGCTTGCTGCGGTTACCGCAAGTGTCTTTTTTGTTTTGACGCTCGCATACGGCGCGAAATTGGCGCTTTATCCGAACGCTGCAATCGAAGAATATCGCCATCCCATCAAGTTGCATTTTCTGCCGACGTTCTCCATCAGCTTGATCCTATTGAGTTTGATCGCGTTGGAATAGGCAGCCAGCCTGGCTCTCGTCATTTTCGTTTTGGGCATCGCCTTACATCTGGCGCTGACACTGCTCGTTTTGCACAACTGGTTTAACAAAGATCACTTTCAAACCGGACATCTCAACCCTGCCTGGTTCATTCCAATCGTTGGCAACGTTCTGGTTCCGCTGCCCGGCGTCGAACTTGGATTTGTGGAACTGTCGTGGTTTTTCTTCTCGATCGGCATCGTCTTTTGGATTGTGCTTTTCGCGATCATCGTCAATCGCGTTCTGTTCCACCACCCACTTCCAGACCGGCTGAGCCCGACCTTGTTCATCTTGATCGCGCCGCCCGCTGTCAGCTTTCTTTCGTATGTCAAGCTGACCGGTGACCTCGATGCATTCGCAAGAATTTTATACTATTTCGGAATTTTCATGACCATTTTTTTGGCCACGCAGGTGCCACGGCTTTTGCGCGCGCAATTCTTCCTGTCGTGGTGGGCGTATTCATTCCCGCTCGCTGCAATCACCGTGGCAAGCTTCGTGATGGCGGAAAAGGTCGGCGGCTCAATGCTTCACGCGATTGCCGTCGGCTTGCTTGGCCTTGTCACGGTCGTTGTGGCCGGGCTGTTCATTCGCACGCTGATTGCTGTTGCAAACAGTGAAATCTGCAAGCCGGAATAAGCGAGGTAGACACCAGTGAAACGTTCCGTTGAACTCCTCAGTCTTCCGGTCGTGGCTTTTGAAATCTCAAAGCACGAGATCGGTGGCCAGACGATCGATGATATCGTGGCGCACTTCAGACAGCGTATTCAAGAACACCCGTGTGCCCGTTTCATCGGCATCTTTGATCACTACGCCCATACGTCGCAATTGCCGGATGGCGAGATCGCACCTGGCATTCGCGATGCGCGCAACGTCGTGTTCTGTTTTGGGATCGCAATCCCGCATCCGACCGCGCTGGCGACGCGCCCACGCTCCATTGGCATTTGCGAAGGCGCCGACCAATTCGTGGTCAGTTTCCTGCAGTCACCGATGCCGTTGGCCAATGCGGCGATTGAAAAGTGGTTATGTGAGATCGCTGGCAATGTCGCGCCAGTTCGCGAACCAATCGGCGCGGCTGACGCGGCTTGCGGCTGCGGGCAAACTCGGTTTGCCTAACGCAATACTTTCAGCAAATGTGGTTGCGCTGTGAGCGCAAAGTGCACTGCATAAGACCGATCCATCTCGCCAAATCCGCGTCTTTGAGGATCGCCTCTTGTTTGCGGTCGCGCAGCACTTTGACCATGGCCCGGGGATCGCACAGGGAAGGGACGCCGTATCATGAAAGCGGTCAGTCACTCAGAAGCCTGGACAGGTGTGGCCAATTGTCGAGACTGTCCGATCCGCCGGTCGGTCCTTTTCTCCGGACTGGAGGAAGCTGATTTTGAGCATTTGCATCAACCGATCGACCAATTTCATTTCGAGCCTGGCGGACAGCTATATAGCCAGGATCAGACCGCTGATTTCATTTACACGATCCGTTCTGGCCTCGTGAAAACGGTGCAATACTTACCGGACGGCACACAGCGGATCGTGCGGCTGGTTGGCGATACCGACGTTGCCGGGCTCGAAGCGTTGCTGCTTGACCGGTATGAGCATACTGCGATCGCTTTGCATCCAAGCGAAGTGTGCCGCATCCCGCGCGCCGTCGTGAAGGAGTTAGCGTCCGAGCGGCCGGGGCTTTTTCATGAGTTGATGGCGCGCTGGCACCGCGCAGTCAGCGATCGCGATCGCATGATCACGGAATTGAACACGGGAACCGCCCGAGCGCGGGTCGTGCGTTTGTTGCTGTGGCTTGCCGAACGTCAGGGGGATGATCGGTGCACGTTATTTGGTCGTGAGGACATGGCCGCGCTTTTGGCGTTGACGACTGAGACGATCAGCCGGACGATGGCGGAATTGAAACGGCAAGGTTTTATTTCGGAACCACAGCCTAATCGCATTCTTTGCGACATCCCGAACCTGGAACGACTTTTGGCATAATCAAGGCCTCCGCCCGCCCCCCAACTGCGCTTGCGAATTCGCAACGACACATTCGTGGCAACGCATACGTTGGCATCCAGAACTTGGCCTTCGGGAGGAATGGATGTTGTATGCCACCGACATGCGGGGCCGCTATAGCCCGCTTTACTTTCTGGCCGCCTTGGGCGCGGGCGGTTTGGCCGTCAGTTTCTTCATGTATCTGCTCTGGCTGACGCCGCATGCGGGTTCGCCAATCCCGACGTTCAGAACTTTGCAGGCGGCATGGGGAACCGGTGACGTCTTTTTGCAAAGTCTTATCGCCCTGAGCGTTGCGGGCATTGCATTTTTTGCGTTCATGCACGTGCGATTGCTGATCTGGAACCTGCGCCAATATGCAATGTGGTCGCAGACACCGGCTTATCAGACGCTGCGCCAGTCCAACGCGGAAACGCAATTGCTTGCGCTTCCGCTGACGCTTGCGATGAGTGTGAATGTCGGCTTCATTGTCGGCGCCGTTTTCGTTCCGGGACTTTGGGATGCGCGGGAATGGTTATTCCCGTTGGCGCTTGGCGCCTTTGCACTGATCGGCGCCTGGTCCATCCGATTGTTTCTCGATTTCATGTCGCGAGTGCTTGCCGAGGGCGGTTTTGATTGCGCGAAAAACAATTCGCTTGGTCAGATGCTGGTTGTCTTCGCATTTTCCATGGTGGGTGTTGGCTTTTCCGCTGCGGCGGCCATGAGCCATATCAAAGTGGTTGCGGCGATTGGATATGTCGGCGCCGTCTTCTTCGTTTCTGCTGCTATCGTCCTGGGCATCATCAAACTGGTTCTTGGTTTCCGCGCGATGATGGAGCACGCGGCCGACCAGGAGACCACGCCAACGCTCTGGATTATCATACCGATTGTCACGGTTCTCGGCATCGCGATCTACCGATTAAAAATGTCGCTGGCTCATACATTTGGCGTGGCGGTGACACCAGGTGAAATCTTTTCATTCCTTGCAACTCTGGTCGCGGTCCAGGTCTTCTTCGGACTGATTGGCTGGGCGGTCATGCGGCGGGTCGGCTACTTTGAGACCTTCGTGTCCGGCCCGCAACGCTCGCCCGGCTCCTATGCCCTAATTTGTCCTGGTGTGGCGCTTTGCGTTTCCGGCAACTTCTTTGTCCACGCGGGACTAGCGAAAATCGGCCTGATTACAGCGTTCGATATGGCGCACGTGGTGCTGATGCTGCCTTTGATAATTCTGCAACTTGCCACAATCCGCGTATTTTTCCAGCTCAACGGCAAACTACTGAAACCAGAGAATATCGCCGCGCAAAACGCAGCACCCATCGCTGCGGAATAGGTGGTGCATCGACGTGCGACAGACGCCTCTGACACACCGTCGAATCGCGTCTGCTCAAACCTCAATCTTCGTTCCAAAAGGCAAAAGGAAACACCCTTATGAACGCACTGAAAAGCTTTGCTATTGCTTCGCTGGCATCACTAGCCTTATCAACCGCAGCGCTTGCTGATGGCCAGAAAATCCTGTCGATCGTGACCGCTGAAAACAACGAATCCCAGGCAATGGCCTTGGTTTTGGCCAATCAAGCACAGGCAGCCGGCAATTCCGTCCATATGCTTTTGTGTGGGCCCGCGGGAGATATCGCTCTGAAAACGCCGCCGAAATCTGCGACCGAGGTTGTGACCCCCAAAGGTATGAGCGTGCGCAAACTCATGGGCGGCTTGCTCCAGAAAGGCGGCAAGATCGAAGTGTGTGCCATCTATCTGCCGAACCGTAAGCTGGCGCCTGACGCGCTGATGCCGGGCGTTGGCGTGGCGCAACCTAAACCGATCGCGGCGATGCTTGCCGATGACGATGTCAAGGTCGTCGGCAACTAAGTACGGACACGCGGCATGGCCCTAATTCCGGCAGCTGCCATGCACGATGTGCGGCTGCTGCTGGATTGACGCTGGCATTGGGGGGGATTGACGGATCATTATTATCCATCAGTCGTAGGCGCAGGTGTCTCGTTTTGAGGTTAAAGTCGCCACGGCGGCGGTGAGTATGGATCGATGCCGCTTTAACTGGACATGCGTTTTATGGGGAAGCGAATATTAAAAAACTACTGATGGTCGCAACTGCGCTGCTTTTCGTGTTCACGATCAGCGTGCCTGCAAGCGCAAAAACGTGTCTGCGCACGCGCGTTTCGGGCACGAGCAATTGGAACTTGACTGCGTTTGGTGCGCGGGCTGGCGCGCGTCGCGCATGGCGGCGTAATGTGCGGGCACGTCTCGGCCGCCGGTATGCGAGCTGGGCGCGCGCTGAACGCAAGAGCATTGGCTGCTGGCAGGTTCGTCGCCGCAGCAGCGCACGCCGTCACCGCTGCCGGGTCCGGGCACGGCCTTGCCGCCGCTAACCGTCCTGTTTGTCGGCAAAAATCAGAGGCGGTACGCGAAAGCATCGTCCGACGACGTGACCGCAATTGCGGTCACGTGGGCGGATAAAGATGCTGTATGATCTTGGAAATAGAGCAATCTCATCCGATCGGTGATCACCCGCCGTACAGCCATCATAGCCTCCCCTCAAAAGGAAGCTTGAATCAGATGACAACTGATTTGGGAATCCCGATACTCAACAGGCCCTAGTATTGCCGGGTGGCGCTGCGGGAACGGCCCCGCAGGCTGGCCAATTCGTCTTGTGTGATTTGGCCATCGCCATTGACATCGAGGCGCTCAAAGCGGCGCATCACGCCTTGCGCAAACTCTGCGCGCGTAACCGTTCCATCGCGATTACTGTCAAACCGGCGCAGCATACGCATGCCGCGGCGGCCGCGCCGATATTGGTTTGTGCGCGAGCCACGCGCTTGATCATCGCCCGCGTCGTCATAGCGGCCGTCGCCAAAGCCGGGCTCACGCACGCGCTCTTGGCGATTGTATTCGTCGTATTGGGGCACGCGGCCATACGCACGATCATCGATATTGTTTTCGCGCGCAGACAACGTGGCAACCGAACTGCCGGCAACCACCAACCCGCACATCACAATCAAAGTCTTCGTCGAAACGCCCAACGGAATTCCTCCATGCACCTTTTCCCGATCAGGTCGGGAACACGTGCTTAACGAGGGGCAAGCAAAACTCCGTCGCGTTTGGGCTGGACCTGCCTGTTACAAAGCTGTCATAATGCAGCGGCGAGGCGGATCGAGGTCAGGGCCGGCCAACGAGCCGTGGATTGATCGATCGCAAAGCCGGCGCCCCGCGTGGCGTGGCAGCCTGGAGCGGCATGAGGCTGATTGATTACGCTTTTTTGGGGTCGGATTGCGGCGAGGGCTTTTGTACGGCGGGACACTGTCAGTGTGCGGGGCGGCCACTGGAAAGGGCGTGTTATGGCACACCGTTCTGACCGAGACTGTGACGGCACCCCGTTTGACTCCAGCGCTCTTGCGAACGCTGAACCTGATGCGCAGCCGGCATGGCGGCGTGTGAGGCTTAAGCCTTATCGGCTTGCTTCGGGTCAGCGTGTCAGCGTTCACGAGAGCCTGACGGTGCTTAATCCGTTTGCGACGCTGACGGCGTTTCGGCTGCCGCGTGACAGTGCGGTGCCACGCCTGCTCATCGTTATGCCGATGTCCGGGCATTTTAGCATATTGTTTTACGATTTGATTGGTGCGCTTTTGCGCGACCACGACGTGTTTGTCCTGGATTGGACCAACGCCAAGCATATTCTTGCGGTGCATGGTTCGTTTGGTTTTGAGCAATCGATCGCAACAGTTTGCAGCGCGATGCGCGGGCTTGGCCCGGACACTCACTTAATCGGCGTTTGTCAAAGCGTCGTGCCTGCGATTGCCGCAGCAACGGCCTTGGTTGCCTCTGGTGATCCCGGCCGCCCGTCGACGCTGACCCTTCTTGGCGGGCCAGTCGATCCAACGGCCAATCCAACGCGGGTATCGTTTGCGCTTGGGGCAACGCCATTGTTCTGGTTTGAACACAACATGCTTGAAAGCGTTGGCAAGGGATACGCAGGGCATGGCCGTTCCGTTTATCCAGCCAAGACCCAATTGCGTGGGCTTCTCATTTATTTGTCGCGACATTTGATGTCGCGAGGTGCTCTCGCGGCGAAGTGGACTTGCGACGATGGGGCAGATCCAGCGGGACATCCGTTTTTTTCGCTTTATGCTGCCGTCAAGGATATTCCAGCAAATGCGTTCCTTGAGAGCCTCGCCGCAATCTACCACCGCCGTGCTCTTTGGACCGGTCAACTGTCGCTGATGGGGTGCAAACTACATCCTGAATATGTCGACAACCTTCCGCTTTTGACGGTCGAAGCGCGCGATGATGATATTGCAGGCGTTGGACAAACCGCTGCAGCGCATCGATTGTTTCACCGCATTCCCGGCGCGTGGCGCGATCATTTCGAAATCGAAAGCGGTGGGCATTTCGCGCTATTCCACGGCGCGGCGTGTCGAGAACAAATCGCCCCAAAAATTGCCAGCTTCGTTGCCCGGTTCGATGTCGGGGCCGCTGCTGCGGTTGCCTCAGGTTGCCGTCGCACCCCGGCGCGTGATCGGCTCTACGGCGCCAGCCGCAGCGCGCGGTTTGGCCCACCAGCCGACGACAAGCACCGGGAGCGCGACGACCAGCAGCGCGAGCCAGTCGATCAGATCTAAGGGCACCGTGTGCAGCGCGACCTGGAGCGGCGGAACGTAGACCGCAGCGACCTGGAGCATCAGCGAGCCTGCGACGGCAATCCACAGCCAATTGTTCTGTGGCGCATTGAATGCGCGATCGATGGCGGGGCGCTGCAAAGACCGAAAATTGAACACGTTCACTTTCTCAAGCACGATCATTCCGGTGAATGCCATTGTTTGCGCATAGGCCAGCGTTTGCGTATTCTGTGCGCCGCACCACCAGAATAGGGCAAGCGTGGCAAGTGCGATATAAGCGCTTGTCCATAATACAAGCCGCAAACGCGTTTCATTCAGGATCGGCTCTCGCGGTGGGCGCGGCGGCGCATCCATGATATCGGGGTCTTCGCGCTCCAGACCTAACGCCAGCGCCGTTGGACCATCCGTCACCAAATTCATCCAAAGAATTTGGACCGGCAAAAGAATAAGCGGACCGCCAATCAGAATGGCGGCACAAATCGCGAGGACTTCAGCGGAGTTCGACGACAGCAGATAGGATACAAACTTCTGGATGTTTTGATACTGGCGGCGACCTTCGCGCACGGCGGCAACGATTGACGCAAAATTGTCGTCCGTCAGAACCATGTCAGCAACGCCACGTGCCACGTCGGTGCCACGAATGCCCATTGCGATGCCAACGTTGGACTGTTTAAGCGCCGGCGCGTCATTGACGCCATCGCCGGTCATCGCAACGCGCAATCCCCGTTTTTGCAAGACCTGGACGATGCGCACCTTATGTTCCGGCGCGACACGCGCGAAAACCGCGCCCGCGTCGATGGCCGCACTCAATTCGTCATCCGTGATCTTGTCGAGCTCAGGCCCCGTCAGAACCCTGGCGGAAGGCAGGCCAACCGCTGATGCAATCGCAGCGGCTGTCGGCGCAGCATCGCCAGTGATCATCACAACGGAGATGCCAGCGCGTTCGGCCTCTTCAATGGCTGCGGGGACTTCCATGCGCGGTGGGTCGATAATGCCGACAAGCCCAAGCAGGACGAGGTCCTTTTCCACCGTGTCGGCATCAAGCGGCGTGTCGTGATCCAGCGTGCGTTCGGCAAGCGCCAGAGCACGCAGGCCTGCGTCTGCAATCTGATGAAACGCGGTGTCGAACGCGGCTCGCGCGGCATCATCGAATGGACGCAAGGCCTCGCCATCGCAAACGTGCGCAAAGCGTTCGCGCAGGACCTCTGGCGCGCCTTTCGTCAATGCCTGACGTTCGCCCGGGGCACCGTCCTGCGGCGCGATCACAACCGTCATGCGTTTGCGGCGTGAATTGAAGGAGAATTCAGCAATCCGCTTTGGGCCGCGGTCCCGCGCAATCACGAAGCCCGCTTTACCGGCGAGGGTGAGGAGCGCTGCTTCCGTGGCTTCGCCAAGCTTGGTCCATCGACCATTTTCGTTTTGCAGCAGCTCCGCGTTGTTGCAAAGCGCTGCGACCTTTGCCAGCCGCCGCATCGCGCGGCGCGTGGTCGATGTTGCGGGTTCGCCGTTTTTCAAGATGGCGCCGTCCGGACCGTACCCTTCGCCGGTGATTTCCAGAACGCCCGATGGCAACCAGACGCGCGTGACGGCCATTTCATTGCGCGTCAGCGTGCCGGTTTTGTCGGTGCAGATGACGTCGACAGCGCCGAGCGTTTCGGCGGCTTGGAGATGGCGCAGCAAGGCCTTGCGACGCGCCATGGCCGTCACGCCGAGCGCGAGCGTGATCGTCACGACGGCCGGCAAGCCTTCGGGCACAACGGCGACGGCAAGCGAGACGCCGGTCATGAGCATCTCAAACAGTGGGCGGCCCGTGAGCCAGCCAAGCACGGCAATCGCGGTCGATACGGCAATCGCGGCAAGACCCAACTGGCGGCCAAGTCCAGCGAGTTTACGCTCCAACGGCGTTGGTTCGCGCGCAATGGTCCGGGTCATTTGCGCAATTTTGCCAAGCTCGGTTTGCATGCCGGTGCCGGTGACGATGCCGGTCGCGCGCCCGTTGACAATCGTGGTGCCCATGAATGCCATGCCGGCGCGATCGGCCAGCGGGGCTTCCGGCTCGACGGCCGCAGTCGACTTGGCGACCGATGACGATTCACCGGTCAGCGCTGCTTCTTCGGCTTGTACGTCGGTGGCCGTCACAAGGCGCAGGTCTGCGGGCACACGATCACCGGTGTGCAACATCACAACGTCGCCTGGGACAAGGTCGACGGCATCGATCAGGCGGGGATGGCCGTCGCGCACAACTTGTGCCTTGGGCGAAAGCATGTCGCGCAGCGCTTCGATTGCGCGTTCGGCCCGCCACTCCTGAATGAAGCCGAGAATGCCGTTCAGAAGAACGATCGCAAGGATCGTCAAGGCGTCACCGAGGCTCCCGACACTTGCGGCAACCGCTGCTGCCACAAGCAGAATGACGATCAGCGCCGACGTGAACTGACGCAGGAAGATCTGCCACCAGCTCGCGTGGCCGCCCGTGACAAGACGGTTGGCGCCGTGTTGGTCACGCCGCTCTTGCGCCAGCTGCGATGTCAGACCTTGTGCGACATCGACCGCGAAAGCTTCGGTGCAGGCGGCGATGGACTGGGCGTGGGCAGGGATCTTTGGATTGCTTGACATGACATCGTTGCCGCGTTGGCCGGGTGCGTCGTCAAGCGAGGGCTGGGCTTCGCCTTCGCCAGTCTGATACATGCGCTTGGCAGTTGTGACGGCTATCGCACCATAACGTAGGTCCCTGGCGCATCGGTGATCGGGCCGAGGCCTTGCGCAGCGTTGCCGATCTGCGGCGCCTCTGCGCCGAACTCGGATTTCTCGGCAAGCCATGCCGCCCAGGCCGGCCACCACGAGCCCTCGTGATGCGGCGTCTGCTTGCCCCAAGTCTCAGGGTCAACGTGCGGGTCGCCATCGCGGCGGGTTGCGATTTGATAGGACCGGCGCGGGTGTCCGGGTTCGGAAACAATGCCGGCATTGTGGCCGCCAGCCGTCAGCAGGAAGGTGACTTGCGTATCCGCCAACAGGTTGATTTTGAATACGGACGTCCAGGGTGCGACATGGTCTTTGACGGTGCCAACGGCAAAGATCGGCGGGCGTATATCGGCGATCGCAACGGGCTCGCCTTCGACGCGATAGCGCCCTTCAGCGAGATCGTTTTGCAGAAACA
Source organism: uncultured Hyphomicrobiaceae bacterium (assembly GCA_964579305.1). GTDB lineage: Bacteria > Pseudomonadota > Alphaproteobacteria > Rhizobiales > Hyphomicrobiaceae > JBCBWG01. The sequence continues at coordinate 4,091 of CAZOGY010000065.1, read as the reverse complement.
TCCGGCGCAAATACTCGCTATGCATGGCATAGGGCATGCGCGTGCCATCGGCGTTCCAAGCCATCAGGGCGTTCATGGGCCGACGCTGTCCCAGAACATACTCGTTCACGAGCTTGGACCAGACGAGATCGCGTGACCGCAGCATTCGGAACGCACCCGACATCTGGCGGGAATCGAGAAAACCTTGTTCCCACATCAGATCTTCCAGGAACCGGACCTGGCTCTCGTTAATGAACAACTGCAGTTCGCCAGGTTCGCTGAAGTCGGTTTGTGCGGCCAGCAGCGTGACCGTGTTCAACCGGTCATCATTGCGACGCCCCATGGCTGCGGCGGCAATGGCAAGCAATGTGCCGCCAAGGCAATAACCAGCAGCATTGACCTTTTTGTCGGGCACAACGCGATTGACGGCCTCGAGCGCGGCCATAACGCCAAGCTTGCGATAATCCTCAAGGCCGAGGTTCCGGTCGTGGGCGCTTGGGTTTTTCCACGAGATCATGAAAACCGTGAAACCCTGCTCCAACAGATATGTCACCAGTGAGTTTTGAGGCTCCAAATCAAGAATATAGTATTTCATGATCCAAGCCGGCACGATGAGAATTGGCTCGGCGTGAACTTTCTGGGTTTTCGGCTCATACTGGATCAATTCGATGAGCTCGTTACGCAGAATGACTTTCCCCGGCGTCAATGCGACCTGTTTGCCTGGCGTGAAAGCCTCGCTTCCGATCGGGCCATGGCCGCCCGAGCGGCGCTCCAAGTCTTCAATGGCATTTTGCGCCCCACGCACCAGGTTCATGCCGCCTTCGCGAAATGTCGCCTGCAATAGCACCGGATTGGTGGCAAGAAAGTTTGACGGCGAGGCAATATCGAGAAGTTGGCGGACCGCGAAATCCAACATGCGTTCGTGCGTACGCGTCACGCCGGGCACACCTGTCATCGCGTTATGCCACCATTGCTGGGTCAGCAAGAAAGACTGATAAGCAAGGAACCAGGGCTGATCCTGCCATTCGCGCGCACGGAAGCGCTGATCTTGCGGCAAGGGCGTAATGCAGGGCGGCACGCCGCGACCGGCATGTGCCAAGCATTCGGTTGCGTGTAATTGCAGGCGGACGGATTTGCGCCAGGCCTTTTGATAAAGCTGAAGCTGCTTTCCAGGCGACAGCGCCAGGTGGATTGCCCAATCCGCAAACGCTTGTGCAAGCGCGGCTGGCGACATGCCACCGGTCAGATGCGCCAACGCAGCATGGTGGGCGCGATCCAGGACTTCGGAGATGGCCGCGCGATCATCGCCATCGCTTTGCGTCGTGACCGTTGGCGGCAGCACGGCCGAAAGCATCGCGCTCCAAGCCTGCAAAGGCCATAACGGCGTCGACACCGCGGTGAAAAACTCGGTGTTGGCTCGCATCGCCGTTTGTGGATCAGCCAACAGGAGCGGGAGACCGCCCGGGCCAGCGACGGTCGTCGAGCCAGATCCGGCGCCGGCATCTGCCCCCTTACCGCCCGCGGTGGTGTCGAGCGGTATGCCGAGATTTGCATCGCGCAAAGATGGTTCGGCCATCGCTGCGTTGCCTCCAACGGTCCCAATTCAGCTCGCATCACCTCCTGCCTTGCCTTGCTCTTCTGAGCCTTGATTCGCATCAAGCCTGGCCGGCGCCTGCCGCGCTTGGTGTTGTCGATTGCGTCGCGTACGCTCGCGTCCGCGCAGATTTGGCCAGATGCGCGTTGCGGCGATCGCACTTGGGGTGGCGTGGTCCGCGCCGCGGCGCGCGCCGCGCGTCGGCGTTGAAACACGAGGGAGAAAACAAAATGACCATCGGCTTTCGCATTCACCGCCGGGCATCCAAAGTCGACGCGGCACTGGTTGAGCGGTTCTTGTCGCTACCCGTGGCGAACGTTTCAGACTCCATGAGCCGGATCACTGCGGCTGGTGCGCGGTTGCGTCCCTATCACGGCCAAAAACGTGTGATGGCGGGACCGGCCCTGACCGTGAAGACCCGGCCTGGCGATAACCTTCTTGTTCACAAGGCGATCGACATGGCCGAAGCCGGCGATGTCATCGTCGTTGATGCCGGCGGTGATCTCACAAACGCGATCATCGGCGAGATCATGGTCTACATTGCCCAGGAAAAGGAGGTGGCCGGTTTTGTCATCAACGGCGCGATCCGAGACGCCGAGGACGTGCGCGATTGCGGCATGGCGGTGTTTGCGGCCGGTGTTACGCATCGCGGCCCCTACAAAGATGGCCCTGGCGAAATCAATGTCCCCGTGGCGATCGACGGCATGGTCATCGAGCCCGGCGATCTGGTGATCGGCGACGGCGATGGCGTCCTTTGTGTGCCGCAAGGGGAAGTGCCGACGATCCTCGCTGCTGCCGAAGCCAAGCACGCAACGGAGACCAAGGACATCGAAGCGATCAGGAACGGCACGATCGACCGCAGTTGGGTTGATGAGGCCCTCAAGGCGAAGGGCTGTGAATTTATCGATTGAGGCGGGTCGTGTGTGGGAAGCTGAGTCCGGCCTGGGCTATCCGGATCGGATCGAACTTCCCGCAGCGCGCGGTCGAAGATGCGGCCGGCCGCGGTTTGCGTCAGCTCAACCGCCTAGCGCATCCAAGGGCGCGGTGTACGCGGCGCCTTGGGCCTCGGCCACGGCGCGATAGGTCAGCTTGCCGCTGTGGACGTTGAGCCCGGCCAACAGATTGGGATCGGCCTGCAACGCTGCGGCGACGCCGGCGTCAGCGAGCTTCAGGATAAAGGGCAAGGTCGCATGACCAAGCGCTTGCGTTGACGTGCGCGCGACCGCACCTGGCATGTTGGTGACGCAATAATGGACCACGCCGTCAACGACGTAGGTGGGGTCGGCATGGGTGGTAGGGCGCGAGGTTTCTGAGACGCCGCCCTGGTCAATCGAAATGTCGACGATGACCGACCCGCGCCGCATGCCGGCAACCAGTGCGCGTGAGATCAGCTTTGGTGCGGCAGCCCCGGGCACGAGCGCGGCGCCGATGACAAGATCGGCCGCGCGCACGTGCTCCTCCACGGCCTGACTTGTTGCATAGACGGTATCAAGCGCGGCGCCGAACCGCTGATCGAGTTCGTAGAGGCGGTCCAGGTTGATATCGATACAGGCGACCTGTGCTTCCATGCCAACGGCAGTTCGCACGGCATTTGCGCCGGCAAATCCACCCCCAAGTACGACCACCTTTGCGGGGGAAACGCCAGCCACCCCGCCGAGCAGCATCCCGCGGCCACCCTGCTCCATCTCAAGGCAGTGGGCGCCGACTTGCACGGACATGCGGCCCGCCACCTCGCTCATGGGGGCAAGTAGCGGCAGGCGGCCGTGTTTATCCATCACCGTTTCGTAGGCGATTGCCGTCGCCCCCGAGGCCAGCAGCGCCTGAGTTTGTTCCTCATCTGGCGCCAAGTGCAGGAAAGTGAACAACGCCTGGCCTTCGCGCAGCATGGCGATTTCGCCAGCCGAAGGTTCCTTGACCTTGATGATCAGATCGGCCGTTTCAAAGACTTCGGCCGGTTCGTCCGCCAAGACCGCGCCGGCGGCTTCATAGGCGGCGTCCGGGTAGCCAATGCGCTCAGCGGCCGCCCGCTCAACGACGACGCTATGGCCGCGCTTGACAAGCTCTTGAACCCCAGCGGGGAGCAAGCCGACGCGGTATTCGTGGACTTTGGTTTCCTTTGGAACGCCAATGCGCATGTCGATGACCTTAAAAGATGCCGCTGGCATCTGATGTGAGTTCTCAACCCGCGACCAGCAAGCCGCGCTGAACGATCTACGTGTTCCATGATCGCAGGGCGCTACCTCAGGCTGCGGGCATCGGCGCGACGATCCAATGAAGCGGGCGTTCAACCGGGGCGTTCGAGCGGACGAACCTTCGCCATCGCGTGAGCCTTGAATGGCGCGTTGGTGGACAGTTATGGTGTCGGAAGAGGTGCGCGCGGACACCGGTTCTGATTTGGGCCGACCAAGGCGAACGACCGGCTGATCGATCCTCTTATTTGGAATGTCTTGCATTTTTGTGTTGCGTCATTGTCGTTTGCCTCACGATTGGGGCGTGGTAGGCGCGCAAACATAAAAGA
>CAZOGY010000064.1:0-20846 GCA_964579305.1 uncultured Hyphomicrobiaceae bacterium | reverse complement strand
CGCCTTAATTTGCGCGGTCTGATCGGCACAGCGCGGAAGGCGAAACATTTCTCGGTCCGCCCTGCACAGAAGCTTCAGAGCGCGCCGCGCGCCACCTCAAACGCCTGGCCCACGCGCAAGGCGAGGGGGTCGTCGAGATGACGCACGATGATCTGCAGCGACGTTGGCAGGCCCTGCGCCGTGAGACCGATGGGAACCGCGAGACCCGCCAGCGCGAGGTAATTTACGAGGCGCGTATAAAGGGACATCGGAATGGGACCCTCGTCGATGCCGTCAACGGGTTGCGCAACCATCGGTGCGGTTGGGATGACGAGCGCGTCGCAGCGATCAATCGCTGAAAGGAACTCCGCAATAACCTGTGAACGATTGCGTTGGGCAACGATCCTGTCGCGCGCGGTAAGTGATTTGCCCGCCAGCATGCGTGCGCGAGTTGTTTCGTTGAGCGGGGCATTGGGATCATCGGCGAGATTGGCGTGGAACGCGTAAGCGTCGCTGGCAACGATCTCACTTGCGAGGTTTTGGTACGACTGCAAATCCAGTGGCAGCTTGACCGGCCGCAAGCTCGCACCCGCTGTTTGCAGGATCTGCTGGGCGCGGGCGTATGCTTGGGCAACTTCAGGCGTCAGCTGTGGGAGATCGTCTGGCTCAAGGACGGCGAGCGTGAGCCCCGTGATCCCCTTGTCGAGGTCGGTAAGTGGATCGCGCCGGGTGATCCCCAAGGTGGAGGGATCGTTGCGATCCTCCCCCTGCATGGCATCGAGCATTTCGGCGGCAAGACGGACCGTGTCCGTCAAAGGGCCAACCGTATCGAAGGTATCAGAGAGCGGTACGACGCCGGCGCGGCTGACCAACCCAATCGATGTCTTGAGACCAACGCAGCCGCAGAACGCGGCCGGCAAGCGGACCGAGCCACCAGTATCCGTGCCGAGGCCGCCCGGGAGCAAGCCGCCGCCCACGGCAACGCCGGTCCCGCTTGAGGACCCGCCGGGCGCGCGATGGATCGACTTGTCCCATGGGTTGCGCGGCGTGCCGAGATTGGCATTCGTGCCCCACCCACCGAACGCATATTCAACGGTGTGTGATTTCGCGACAATGACCGCACCGGCGGCGCGCAGACGGGCAACCACGAAGGCATCGCGCTCGGCAGGTGGCGCATCGCTTCGCGTCAGCGATCCCGCCTGCGTGGGAACACCGGCGACGTCGATAATATCCTTGACGCAGACGGGCACACCATGAAGCGCGCCAAGCGAGACACCACTGGATGACAGGGCATCTAGATACGTCGCGGTGCTGTGCGCCTGGTCCGGCAAGGTGCGCACGATTGCGTGCAGGTCTTTGCCCGTTGTCTCACAGACCTCAAGCGCTTGTTTGATCCTGGTGTCGGCGGAGATGACCGTTCCGTTGCGTTTCGCGTGCATGGTGCCGAGCGCTCCTGAGCTGGTTGGTATGCGACAAAGGCCCCGTTTCAGACGACGTGAAAGAGGCGCTCAATCTCACTGGCGTCGACCGAACGGGCCAAAGCCAACGCAAGCAGCACGCGCGCCTTTTGCGGATTGAGGTTGTCGGCAGCGATCAAGCCTGCCTCCCGCAGCCGGTCCATAGACGGAACGCGACCGCTTCCCGCTCGCGACGATTGCACGACGACGACACCACTTGCGACCGCCTCGCGCAGAGCCTCGAACTCCTCAGGTGCCGTTAAACCTGGCGCGAAACCGGCGCTGATAATGCCTTTGGCGCCTGCGGCTTGAAACGCACGCACCGCGGTGCCGTCGGCGCCAGCGTAGCTGTAGGTGATGTCAACGCGCGGGGGACCATTGAGGTCATCGGGCGAAAATGGCCCGTGAGGTGCGCCGCGCGCGACTGGGCGCCGGTAGATCGCGATGCGGTCTGCATCGGCATGGCCGAGCGCGCCGAAATCCGGAGACTGAAATGTCTGAAGCCGCCAAGTGGATGTCTTGGTGACTTCGCGTGCCGCGTGGATTTCTTCGTTGAGCACGACGAGCACGCCCAATCCGCGGGCTGCGTCTGCGGCTGCGACCCGCACCGCGTTCAAGAGATTGGCCGCCGCGTCGGTTGACAGGCCGGTGGACGGCCGTTGTGCCCCTGTCAGCACCACAGGCATCGGAACCTTCAAGGTCAGATCAAGCGCGAATGCCGTCTCCTCAAGCGTTGCTGTGCCGTGCAACACAACGACCCCAGCGAGATCTCCATGATCTGCTGCGAGCTCCTCGATCATGGCGGCTAACTGGGCCCAAGCCGAAAACGTCATCTTCGTGCTTGGAATTGGCGGGAACGCAACCGGTATTAGTTCTGCAACATCATGGGCATGCGGAAACGCGTCAAGCATGCCGGCGGCGTCGTGCATCTGGCCAAGCGTGATGTAGTTTTGCAGATCGAGCGGGCCGCGGCCGATCGACGAAATTGTACCGCCTGTCCCGATGACGGCGACTTTCGGTTTTTCCGTCATGTCGGGCTCCCTGGCGTTTGCGCCGTCTGAACTGTCGCGGGCGCAGCGCTGGCCATCAAGAGGCGCTCAGCGTGAATGCAGCTTGCCGCATGTTCGCGGCCCACGACGTGCACATCGGGGTAGGCGCGAAAACAGACCGGCTCGGCCAACGCACAGCGCGGCGCGAACGCACAACCGGTCGGCAGCTGGCTCAAATCCGGTGGCGACCCATCGATCGCTTGTAGGCGCGTGCCCCGCATCGATCCCTTGACCGTCGATGCCATCAGTCCGCGTGTGTAAGGGTGCGCCGGCGATCTAAAGACGTCGCGGACGGTTCCGGTCTCCACGAAGCGGCCCGCATACATGACGGCAATGCGGTCGGCGATCTCGACGGCAACGCCAATATCGTGCGTGACGAAAACAACGGCCATTCCAAGTTCACGCTGCAGCTTGCGCAACAGCAACAGGATTTGAATTTGCACCGTGGCATCGAGTGCCGTGGTTGGCTCATCCGCCAACAACACGCTTGGCCGGCATGACAGGGCCAGTGCTATCATTGCCCTTTGACGCATACCCCCCGAAAGCTCAAACGGATAATTGTCGAGACGGCGCTTGGCAGAGGGGATCTGTACCAGTTCGAATAATTCGAGCGCGCGCGCTCTGGCTTGCGCATCTGAAATGCTTTCGTGACGCCTGATGGTTTCAACGATCTGATCACCAACCGTGAATACTGGATCGAATGCCGTCATCGGCTCTTGAAAAATCATCGCGACCGTGGGTCCGCGCAAAGCGGACATGGCGGTATCGTCCAGCGCCACGACGTTATGTTCGCCAATTCGAATTTGGCCGCTGATCGTTGTTTTATGTTCGGGCAGCAGTTTCATCAAAGCCCGCATTGTCACGGATTTGCCAGAGCCCGACTCGCCGAGAATGCACATTACCTCGCCGCGCGCCAAAGTAAAATCGACGCCATTGACCGCGCTGACGTTTCCATCGGGCGAGCGGAACGCAACATGCAGGTCGCGAACATCAACAAAAGCCTCATCACCGGTGTTCATTGTGCGGCCCCCATGCTTGCGTCTCGCGTCCGCGGGGCGCTGCTATGGCCCGAATTCGGCGTTGTCATATGGCAGGCAGCCATTTGGCCGCTAGCGGCGTCAACGAGGTTCAGTAACGGCACGCGCTTTGCGCAAATCGCCTCCGCGTGTGGGCAGCGCGTATGGAAACGGCAGCCCGAAGGCGGATTGATCGGATTTGGCGGATCGCCTGTCAACGGCGGCTTTTGTGCGCGGTGATCGGGGTCCATCGACGGCATCGCCGATAACAGCGCTTGCGTGTAGGGATGGTGCGGCGCTGTATAGATGCGATCAACGGGGCCTATTTCAACAACTTTACCCAGATACATCACCAGAACCCGGTCCGAAATGTAATGGACGACGTGCAAATCGTGACTGATAAAAATATAGGTCAGATTGAGGTCGGCCTTCAGATCGTTCAATAGGTTGAGCACTTGGGCTTCGACCGATTTGTCGAGTGCGGAAACAGCCTCATCGAGAATGACGATCCGCGGGTCCAAGGCCAGCGCGCGCGCAATATTGATGCGCTGACGTTGGCCGCCCGAAAGTTCGTGGGGGTAACGGCGAATAAAAAGCCGAGGATCCAGACCAACTTTCGCCAGGAGGTCGCGCGCGCGGGTGCGCGCCTCGTTCTGGCTTATGCCATGCGCCATTGGCCCAAACGCAATGGTGTCTTCAATTGTCAAACGCGGGTTGAGCGACGCGTAGGAGTCCTGAAACACCATTTGCATTTGACGCCGCATATCGCGCAGACGAATACCATCAGGCCCGCCAACGCGCTGACCATCGACAAGCACGTCACCACTGTCCGGCGCGATCAAACGCATCAACAGGCGCGCAGTCGTCGACTTTCCGCAACCAGACTCGCCAACAATGCCCAACGTTTCGCCACGCGCCACATCGAAACTGATCCCATCGACAGCCTGAACGTGATTGACGGTCCGATTGAGCAAACCACCGCGAACCGGGAAATACTTCTTCAAGTCATTTACAGCCACGATCGGCCGCCGATAACCCATTGCGCCGCGGAAGTCCGCGCCTGTTGCCGATGCTGCGGGCTCCGCTCGCATCTCGCCCATGACAGTCGCCATGTTGACCTCCTTAAACCTTGATATCCATCGCCGAGCGCAAGCCATCGCTGACGAGATTGAAGCTCAACGAGGTGATGAAGATCATCACGCCTGGCAGTGCAGCCAGGACGGGATTGACGTAAATCGCCTGACGAAGCGTATTGAGCATCAAACCCCATTCCGGCTCAGGTGGTTTTGTGCCAAGACCCAAGAACGATAGACCCGATGCCAAGATAATCGAGACACTGATCAAGCTTGTCGCGTAAATAAAAATGGCGCCCAGGACATTTGCCAGCACGTGCACGCGTATGATGCGGATTGCGCCGGCGCCGGATGCTCGCGCCGCTTCGACGTAATCCAAATTTCGAACTTGCGTGGTCACGCTTTCAGCAACTCGCGCAAGTGGCGGTATAAACACAAGCGTCAGTGAAATAATCGCATTGACGATCCCGGCGCCAAGTGCACCTGAAATCGCAATCGCAAGAAGCACCGACGGGAACGCATAAAACACATCCATGCTGCGCATGATCAACATATTCGTGGTGCCCCCCGCGAAACCCGCGATAATCCCAAGCGTGCCACCAATGAGCAGCGCATTGATCACCGGCATGATCCCCATAAACAGTGACAGTCGGGCGCCGTGAATAAGCCGGCTCAACATGTCACGTCCGGTCTCATCTGTGCCGAGCCAGTGACCCTCCGTGCCAATCGGTTTCAAGCGCTTGATCATGCTTGCTTGATAGGGATCGTGCGGTGCCAGAAAGTCGGCGAATATCGCCATCAAGATCACAATCGCGACCAGGCTCCCAAAAAACAGCGTGACGCGATCACGTTTCAGGCGTTGAAAAACCGTCGCCCAATAACCTCGGGATTGGATCGCAACTTGGGCTGCGTCCACGTGGCGGGTATCGATCGGCGCGTTTATGTTCATGGTTCCTAGCCCCGCCGCATACGTGGATCTGTTAAGGTCTGCATGATGTCGACAAGAAGGTTCAAGAAGACGAAGAACATGGCCAAGACCAGGATCGTGCCTTGCAATGTCGGAATATCCCTTCGAAAAATCGCGTCGTTCAACAGGTAGCCAGTTCCAGGCCAGTTGAAGACGGTCTCCACCAAAATTGAACCGCCAAGCAGATAACCAAGTTGCAGGCCCATGACCGCAAGCACGGTTGGCGCGGCATTGCGGATGATGTGAAACATAATGCGCCGGTGCTGAAGACCCTTGGCACGCAATGCCTGGATAAACTCCTGACTCAGGATCTCGGCAACGGTCGCGCGGACTGTCCGCGTGATTATTCCGCACGGAATGACCGAAAGCGTGACGGCCGGCAGAATAATGTGGCGCAGGTGCGCCCAATCAAACTGCCAGCCATCTGAGCCACCCGGCCCAATACCGGTTGCCGGCAGCGCATTGAGTTCAACGGCAAATATGATGACGAGAACGATACCGAGCCAGTAATGCGGAACTGAAACGCCCGCCACGCCAAAGGCCGTTGCAAATTTATCAATCCAGGTTCCCTGGTAGTAACCGGCGAGACCGCCGAGAAGCGATCCAAGGACAAATCCAATGGAGGTTGCAACCACGGCCAGCATCAACGTGTTAGGCACAGCGATCGCAAGCTGGTCGATTACGGGCTGGTTATTGACAACTGATAACCCGAGGTCCCCTGAAAGCGCGCGACCAAGCCACCGCAAATACTGTATCGGCAGAGGTTGGTCAAAGCCGTAGTCCTTCTTGAGTTTTTCAACGACCTCGGCTGGGGCGTCCGCTCCGACGACCGCGTTTAATGGATCACCCGGTGCGACGTGAACAAGTGCAAAAACCAGCACCGTGACGCCCAGCGATATTGGGATGACGTAGGCAAGGCGTCTGAGCGTATATTCCAGCATGCGATAGCCTTTGAAACGATACTGTGCGGGCTTGATAACGGTACCGCGCGGGCCCGCCCGGATGCGTCTTGAACGCAGATGCGTCGCGAGATCATGTGTTTCGCGACGCATCGCGTTTTGTGGGCGCGCGGCACCACGGTTCGATCGCTATTCGATGTAAACCGAGGACAGGCTTTGGAACCAGTTTTGGGCTGGTACAAAACCCTTGACTTTCTGGCTCATGGCGCGGGGCGCCACATCGTGCACCACCCAGAGGAACAAAGCCTCATCGACCTCTTTGGTGTGCACCTTTGCCAGGATTTCATCACGCTTTTTTGGATCGAACGTGAGCTGGACCTGTTTCAAAAGCTCATCCATTTCAGGATCACTGTAATACCCGAAATTCACACCATTTGGTGCCGATAGATCGCTGCGCAAAAAGCGCGTGAATGAGCTGTAAGGATCCTGTGTGGTATAGGAGACATTCACGCCCTGAGCGCCGGCGGCTTGCGGGGATTTGGCGCCAGCACGCCAGATATCCAACAGCGCTTGCCACTCAACGACCATGAATTCGACATCAATGCCGACTTCCTTGAGGTTCTGCTGGATATATTCGTTCATTTGCAACGGCAGCATTTGACCAGAGCCTGAAGCCGAAATCGCCATTTTGACCTTGACGGGATTATCCGGCCCGTAACCAGCCTCTGCCATCAGCTTTTTGGCCGCTTCCACGTCGCGTTTGATTTCGAATGTCGGGTTCCCATACCAAGCGCTACCCTTCACCACGTGCCCTGTAGCCGGCACGCCGTAGCCACCGAGCAACTGGACGATCCCATCGCGATCAACGGCAAGGTTGGCGGCTTTGCGGATGCGTACGTCGTTCCATGGAGAGCCCTCAACGCGGCTGAAATGCCACGGCCAGACGTGCGGATAAACGTTGGAGACCACTTCAAGGCCCTGCGATTTGATCCGCGGGATCGCATCGGGCGCTGGCGCCTCAATCCAGTCGACCTGGCCCGACAACAAGGCTGCGGTGCGCGCACTCGGGTCGGGCAGAGGCAGCAAAATGACCTTGTCCAGCTTGGGGATGCGCGCCTGATCCCAATGCTCCTTAAACGGCACGAGTTCGGCACGTTCGCGCGCAGTGATTTTTTCCAACTTGAACGGGCCGGTCCCCGATGGTTCGTTCGCGAACTTATTCCAATCCTTCGTTTTTTCCCATTGTGCCGGCGATGCCATCAGGAAATAACAGATCTGGAAGGGGAAAAAGCTGTCCGGCTCTTTCGTCGTGAATTCGACCGTATACTTATCTACTTTTCGGACGGACTGGAAGCCCGGCATACGGAAATTCACCAGAGATGCTTGCCGCGCGCTGTATTGCGGCGACTTTTCGTCAAACAACTTGTCAAAGTTGAAGACTACTGCATCTGCATCAAACTCCGATCCGTCGTGGAATTTCACGCCTTCGCGCAGCTTAAATGTCCATTTGCGCTGGTCATTTTCGTCAACGGTCCAACTTTCTGCCAGCCCGGGGACCAGGCCAGATGGCTTGTCTGCCGATGAGAGATCCCAGTTGATGAGCGCATCATAGAGTTGCAAGCCAACGAAACGAAAGCCCTCAAACCCGTTATCCGGCTGCCCCCACGTGAGCGGGATGTCATTAGCGGTCATTCCGATCCGCAACGTGCCTTGTGCAATTGCATTGGTTGCACCTGAGAGTGCGACCGCAACGCCAAGCGAAACGGCCGCAATGGCACGCTTGAACTTTCCGATGGTCATAAGAGATTGGCCTTTCTGTCGTAGTGAACGCCACGCGTCTCAGCGCAGGTCTATAATTGGCAAGTCGCGTGCCATTACAGAAAACGTATATAAAACAGCGTTTTACGTGATTGCGCAGCTTCGGAATCGGGAATGAGATGCAAAATCCAAAGGCAACTTCTGCTTAAAGTGACATGCTTTTGTTCAATAGCTCATCGACTAGCGCCATTTCACGTTTGTGGCCCCGGCTTATAAGCGGCAGCGAGATATCCACTTAACGGGATGCAGCCCTACCAATTGTGTATCTCTCGGCCGCATCGCTTGAAATATTGGCATTAAGTTTTATTATCACGCGATTGCGCTATTTTTTCAGCAACCCACAGCGGAATGCCGCCCAACACATCAATTTGCAATTTAATTCATCACCGTCGACCATTTGCATGGCACGCCGGACATGCTTTCATCAACAGCCAGATCTGGGAGTTACATCATGCTTGAAATCAAACCCGACCGACTTCTCGGGGATCTCTATGAGCTTCGCGAGATTGGCGCGTTTCGGACCGGCGTTCACCGCCCGACGCTTTCGCCGGAAGATCTGACCGCGCGGCGGTGGCTTGTCGATAAGCTCACTGCGTTTGGGCATCGCGCTGAAATTGACGGCATCGCTAGCGTCATTGGTTATGCGCCGGGCGATGGTCCATGCGTTCTGGCCGGATCACACATCGAAAGCCAGAACGAAGCTGGCTGGCTTGATGGTGCTTTGGGTGTCATTTACGCCCTTGAAGCTGCGCGTGCGGTCGCAGAAAGCGCTTCATTTGGCGAGCGCGGCGTTGACGTTATCGCGTTTGCCGATGAGGAGGGCCACTTTGGTCAGCTCCTTGGGAGCTATTCGTTTGTCGGCGAACTGGACGAGGCCACGATCGACAACGCGCGCGATCGTACACACGGGACGCCGCTGCGGCATGCGCTGGCCGTTGCCGGTCTGTCCGGGCGACCGCGGGCGCAACTCAATCCGGTGCGAACGCGTGCCTTTGTTGAAGCGCACATCGAGCAGGGCGATTGGCTTGAGGCGCATGAGATGACGATCGGCATCGTCACGAGCATCGTTGCGATCTGGCAATATCGGATTGTTTTTGAGGGCACGCAAAACCACGCCGGCACGACACGGATGGCCATTCGGCGTGATGCTGGTGTTGCGTTGACAGAATTATGCCACCGGATTGCCAAAACATTTCCTGATGTGGCGGGGCCGCGCAGCGTTTGGACGACTGGACAGATCCGCCTCGACCCTGGGGCGCCAAGCATTATTCCAGGGCGCGCTGAGATGCTCTTCCAAATCAGGGATGCCGATCCCGATATTCTGGCGCGCATGGAGTCTCAGCTTGAGACGCTTGTAAGCGAGATCCACGCCGGCCCGTGCTCTGCCCGGCTTGAAGTGATCCACCGGATGCAACCCGCACACATGGACGAACTCGTTCAGGCCGCACTCACAGATGCTGCGGAAACTTTATTGCCAGGCAAGCATGCGCGGATGCCAAGTGGCGCGGTGCATGATGCACAAAACTTGGCCCGGCATGTGCCGACCGGCATGCTATTTGTGCCGAGCATCGGCGGCATTTCTCATCACTGGACAGAGAATACGTCCGATGCGGATATCGTCGCTGGAGCCCGCGTATTTACCGCCGCGATTGGTCAACTCTTGCAGGACTGAATTATTATAAGGCACTGTAACGCGTGCGTCGGATTTTTGATTGCCGTGCTGTATCTTTTCTCACAACGCAAGACGGCAGGCCCAGGTTGGATCGCGACCAGGCGGGCGGGCCCGTGTCGATTGGATGCGGGCAGACGATTTCGCAGCCTTATATCGTGGCTTTTGTGATCGAAGCGCTGATGCTTACCGGCGGCGAACAAACATCGATGACGCAACATTAGGTTTTCGATCAATCGTTCTCTGGAAGAGACGGATTTGTTGCAAGGCGCTGTCATTAGAGTGGGCCGAGTAGATTACACCTCTTCACGCACCTTGGCCTTTCAATGGCTTGCGGACCCACACTGATAACTGAGCGAAAATTAGCTGAGCGGCAATTGTGTTCGACGTCAATTTCGACTGCGATTAGAACCTTTATTATAGTGGTCGAGGCCGTCTTACGTGTTTGGCCATACGAAACGGTTTGGTTTCGGGTCCAGTGCCTCCTTCTTTGCGGGGCACACTGACGGTGCCGAGCCAAGCCCCAAAGCGGCCGTCAGCGCAGTGCAGCCCAGCATCGAGAGCGCTTGACGCGGCCCGCTGGACGCCTGAGCCTGGACGGGCTTGCGCAGCTCCACGGCCCGCACGGGGCCGGTCTCCCATCCGTTTTCACTTGGTGCTGTCACGATCGTCAGGAGGCCCAGATGTCCGTTCGCTTTGGCGAGCTTCTTGAAAAGGCTGCCCATGCGTATCCCGATCACCCAGCGGTCACGTTTGAGGGCGAGACAAAATCTTGGGCGCGCGTTTTCAAGCGCTGCTGCGGTGTCGCCGCCGCGCTGGAGGCGTTGGGGTTGAAGCCAGGCGACCGCTTGGCTTATCTCGGCTTCAATTCAGACACGCTTTTTGAGTGCTATTTCGCGCCATCGATGGCTGGGATTGAAACGGTCGTCATGAATTTTCGTTGGTCGATGGCGGAGTGCGTCGCCGCTCTCAACGACTGCCAGCCCAAGGCGCTCGTCTTTGATGCTGCCCACGCCGAACTGGCAGGTGCGGCCGCTGCCCAAGTCCCACACGTCCGACATCTGATCCAGGCCGGACCGTCGGCGCCGCCGCCCGCTCTGGCCTATGAAACACTTGCGGCTTGTCGCGATCGGCCTTCAGGCCCTAGCTCTGGCGACAATGATACTTTGATTATTTATTTCACGGGGGGCACGACGGGCCGGTCAAAGGGCGTCATGCTATCGCATTGGAACCTTTTTGCGAATGCCATGGGTGCCCCTCATATCATGGGTAATGTGCGCGACCGGGCGCAATGTGTTGTCGGACCGATGTTTCATCTTGCGCCCGGCTCGCGGATTTTCTCTGCCGTGCTTTTGAACGCCCATTCGGTTATCATGCCCCGTTTTGAAATCGTACCAATGTTGCGGCTCATCGAAGAACATAAGATCCATTCGCTCACACTTGTGCCAACCATGATGCACATGATCCTGGCCCACCCCGCGTTCCACGATCATGATCTATCTTCGGTTGGCCAGATTACGCTGGGCGGCTCGCCAACACCGCGTGATCTGCTGGAAAAAGTCATTGCCGCATTTCCCAATGCCAAACTAAACAACGGCTACGGGATGACGGAAATGTCCCCGATGCTCGCTGCACTCACAAGCGAATACCACGTGCTCGATGGTCCACGCGCAGGCAAACTCAATTCCGTCGGGCATCCTGTTCCCTACCTCGATATCCGGATCGTCGACGAGAACGATTGCGAACTCGAGCAAGGCGAGATCGGAGAGATTATCGCGCGCGGGCCAACCGTCATGAAAGGTTATCTCAACCGCCCCGATGAAACCGCGCATGCCCTGCGCGGTGGATGGTTTCATACCGGCGATATGGGGTATTTCGATGAAGATGGACTGCTGTTCATATCAGGCCGTCTGAAGGACATGATCATTTCCGGGGGAGAGAATATTTATCCGACGGAAGTGGAGGATGTTCTATCGATGCACCCCGCCGTATCCCAGGCGGCTGTCATCGGCATTCCAAACGAAAAATGGGGCGAAGAAGTCCACGCGGTGATTATTCTCAACGACAGCCACACCGCCGACCCAGAGGCCAACACTGAAATACTGATTGCGCATTGCCGCAAGCATTTGGCCACCTATAAATGCCCGCGCTCGTTTTCGTTTCGAACTGAGCCAATGCCGCTGTCGGCTGCGAACAAGGTCCTGAAAACCGAACTGAGAAAACCATTTTGGGAGTGAGAGTTGCTCAGCATCTCCGCTCAGCATGCTTCCAAAGACAACACGACGAGCCAGTCAATGGCCGCTTAGCAGGAGGAACCCCATGACATCCGCGGACACGGAGACATTCGACTATATCATCATCGGTGCTGGTTCAGCCGGCTGCGTTCTCGCCGGGCGATTGAGCGAGGATCCCCAATCGCGCATCCTGCTGCTTGAAGCGGGCGGCCCCGATAATGGCTACTGGATTGACTTACCTGTTGGCTTTGTGAAACTCATGACAAATGCGAAGTATAACTGGCTGTTTCAGACCGAACCGGAAGAAACGACCGGCGGGAGGCGTATTCCCATTCCACGCGGCAAGGTCATCGGCGGTTCCAGCTCAATCAATGGCCTGTTGTTTGTGCGCGGTCAGGCGCTGGATTACGATACCTGGGCGCAGTTAGGCAATCGCGGCTGGTCCTATCAAAGTGTGCTGCCCTATTTCACCAAACTCGAAAATTTCGAACCAGGGGACCGTGAGCAAATCGGTGAAACAAGGGGTACCGGCGGCGCAATGAACGTCGTCGACGGCTATCTGCGTCATGAATTGGCCGATGCCTTTATCGAAGCCGGCGTCGCGCTCGGATATCCGCGCAATGAGGACTATAATGACGGCGACCAGGACGGGATGGGATACTATCAGGTCACCATGCGCAATGGCCGCCGATGGAGCGCTGCGCGCGCTTATTTGGATCCCGCGCGATCACGGCCGAATTTGAAGATTGAAACGCATGCGCATGCCCAACACGTGATTCTTGAGGGGAAGCGTGCTGTCGGTGTCACCTATAAAAAAGATGGGCTACCGCGCACGGCGAAAGCGCGCGAGGTGATTGTCGCTGCCGGAGGTGTTCAGTCACCACAAATCCTGGAACTTTCCGGAATCGGTCAACCTGAACACCTCAAATCGCTCGGGCTTGACGTCCACCACGCGTTGCCTGGCGTTGGAGAAAACTACCGGGATCATATTGCGACGCGCATGAGTTGGCGTGCCAAGAACACGGTGAGTTTCAATGAGCGTGCGCGCGGGCTCAGGCTGTTGATCGAGGGCGTTCGGTATTATGCAACAGGCCGCGGTCTGCTCACCGCACCGTCGACGCTTGCGCACGCTTTTGTGCGATCGCGCGATGATTTGGAAACGCCAGATGTGCAAATGTTTTTTATGCCGGTCAGTTATTCGGACCCCAATAATCGTTCGGTCATGGATACAGCGCCAGGGATGACGGTGTCGATATATCAACTTCGGCCTGAATCGATGGGCTCGATTCATGCAAAATCGGCAAACCCAGATGAGCATCCAGCAATCCGCCCCAACTTTTTTGCAACTGAAGAAGACCGCCGTTGCCTGATCGAAGGCATGCGAATTGCGCGACGCATCATGGAACAACCGGCATTTGATCCCTACCGCGCATTCGAAATCAATCCGGGCCCAGACTGCCAGAGCGACGATGCGTTTTTCGCATTCTGCAAGAATACCGGTCAAACAGCTTACCATCCGATCGGCACCTGCAAAATGGGGCAAGATCCGATGGCGGTCGTCGATGAGCGTCTGCGCGTGCATGGCATCGAAGGGCTGCGGGTGATCGATGCCTCAATCATGCCAACGATGGTGTCGGGCAACACCAACGGCCCCGTACTGATGATTGCGGAGAAAGGCGCAGCCATGATCCGAGAGGACGCGCGCGCCTGACATCGGTGCGGCGGCAACGGCTTACGGCGGCGGTGCCGCGACCTCGTTTGCGCGGGTTGCGGCATACCTGACGGGGCACCGTCGCAAACTGCATGGCTGCTTTTCTTTTTTGCCCATGGCGATTGCGCCATGCGACATCCCGTCATAGCCTGAACGCGCAAGAAAGGTAGACGGGCCGTTCGGTGAACCGACAAGTCCTCATGCCGTCGTGGCGCATGCCGGTTGTCACCGTTCGAGATCTGTCGCCGTTTAGGAAACGTGCGAGGAACGAATGACCAAACGTGATACTGGCGAACGTATCGTTCACGAGATTGCCGGCGAGAAAGTTCGGCGCCGTGATATTGTCCGCGCCGGTCTGACCGGTGCTTCGCTGGCCGCGGTTGCCGGCTTATCCGCCTCAGGCGCGCAAGCACAAAGCCCCGAATTCCGGTTTCGCATGCAGTCGTTCCTCGGCCCGGGCACGACCGAGTGGGAGGTCCTTGTCCCGCGCTATATCGAGCGGGTTAAGCAGCTTTCTAATGGCCGCATTCAGATCCAGGCTTTCCCGCCAGGCGCGCTCGTTCCAACCTTTGAAATGCTCGATGCGGTCGGAAAAGGCGTGGTCGACATCGGATATGCCGCACAAGTTTATTGGCGCGGCAAAATTCCGTTCACGCTGTGGACCTGGGGTGTGCCGTTCGCGTTTTCCGCACTCGACCACTACGATTATCTTTGGCATGAAACCGACCTGATCGGCATCGTGCGTGAAGCCTTTGCCAAACAGAATGTGCACTTCCTCGGACCTGTGTACTCCGACGAATGGGGTGCAACCATGTCGCGCAACGAATTGCGCCGGCTCTCTGACTTCAACGGGGTGAAAATCCGCAGCTTCGGCCTCGGCGCTGAGATTTGGAAAGCGCAAGGTGCCAGCATCGTCACGATCCCCGGCGAAGAACAATATACTGCTTTGTCGACCGGCGTCATCGACGCTTCGAACTGGGGTTCGCCATCCGGCTTCATGGATGTCAAGGTTCACGAAGTCGCGAAATTCTACCTTGGCCCCTCGCTCATCAAATTCGACATGGAAGACCAATTCATGAGCATGCGGGCTTATAACTCGCTGCCGGATGACTTGAAGGCGGTCATGAATATCGCAACACGCGTTTATGCCGTTGAGCGCGCGACGACGTCTACGATTAACAGCGCCAAGGCTGTTGGCCTCATGAAAGAGGCTGGCGTGAAGTTCTCCGCACTGCCAGCCGAAGACGTTGAACAAATGAAGAAAATCTCCAGCGAAGCCCTGCAACGCATGGCAACGAAGGACGATGAAACGCAGCGCGTCTTGAAGATCATTTTCGAAACGCGCGATACACTCGGCATGCGTCCTTCCAACATCTAAGCTTGAATTGCGCGCGCACGCCGCGTGCATTTCCACCGCACAAGCCATTACGAAAAGCGCAGGCGGCCCAAGTTGGAGCCGCCCGCGATCTTGGCTCCCACCATGTCATGCCTCCGAGGTTGGCGAGATGAACTTTATCCGGTTCGCCGTCAGGGCGATCGACAGGCTGAATGCGGCAATCGGAACGGTTACCGCTGTCTCGCTTCTTGCCTTGATCGGGTTGGTCGTTTGGGAAGTCTATCTGCGGTATGTCGTTGGGGCACCAACGACATGGGGCAATGAACTGATCAGCTATTTCTTTGCCGCGTATATCTTGCTTGGCGGGGGCTATACGCTTCTCCACCGTGATCATGTTTCCATGGATATCGTCTACGCGCAGCTTTCACCGCGAGGAAAAGCGATCATCGACAGCCTCACGGCAGGTTTCGTCATTATCTACTGCGTGGTTCTTCTGCACCAAACTGGCATCATGACTTATGAGGCATGGGAATCAGGCCAGCGGGCTGGATCGGACTGGAGCCCGCCGTTGTTTCCGATTTATCTGTTCTTTCCCGTGGGCGCGCTGCTCGTCCTCCTGCAGGCGGTGGCCAAACTGGCCAGAGATCTTTTCATGGCGATCACCGGTGAACGCCTGACACCTGAAACGGCCGACTTTGAAGAGGGGACGGCAGCGCTGTGAGTATTGAACTGGTCACTGTTCTTCTTTTCGGCTCGTTTCTCCTGTTGATGGTCGCCGGCGTGCCGCTGGTCTTTGCGCTCGGCAGCTCAGCAGTAATCGGGACATATTTTTTGTGGGGGCCGAATGCGCTTTATGCCGTCGGCATCCGGACGTTCAGCTCGGCGACCAGTTTCGTGCTGTTAGCAATCCCCATGTTTATTTTCATGGGCGCCATGCTTGAACGATCGGGCATCGCCAAAGACCTTTATACTATGATGCAAAAATGGCTTGGCGCTTTGAACGGCGGCCTTGCGGTGGGCACAGTATTTGTCTGTACGATTTTTGCGGCATTGGTCGGCGTAAGCGGCGCCGCCACCGTCACCATGGCGCTTGTCGCCCTTCCGTCCATGCTCGGCCATAAGTACGACAAGAGCCTGAGCCTGGGCTGCATCGCTGGAGGCGGCGCGCTTGGCGTCCTGATCCCGCCCAGCGTAATCATGATCGTCCTTGGACTCTACACCAACACGTCCGTCGGCATGCTCTTTCTGGGCGGCATCACGGCCGGCTTGGTCATCGTCACGCTGTTCACGATTTACATTCTGATCGTCTGCGCAATCTGGCCCGAACTGGGTCCAGCGGTGCCGAAGCATGAGCGCGCAAGTTGGCCAGAAAAACTTTCCGCGCTGCGGTCGGTCATTTTGCCGATTGCCCTGATCGGCGTCGTGCTTGGCAGCATCATCGCAGGGGCGGCAACGCCAAGCGAGGCGGCCGGTCTGGGTGCATTCGGCGCCATCGTCTGTGCGGCGGTCAACAGGCAGCTCAGCTGGAACGCCGTTTACGAATCCAGCAAAATCACCCTGCGATTGAGTTGTATGGTGATGTGGATCGTTTTTGCGGCGGCGATTTTTACCTCGCTTTATGCTGCGGTGGGGGCAGACCAGCTTGTCCGCGACGCCTTATCTTGGCTTCCCGGCGGCAAATGGGGGGTCTTGATTGGCATGCAGGCCATTTGGATTGTGATGGGGTGCTTTCTGGACCCGATTGGCATCATGATCCTAACGGCGCCGCTTTTCTTTCCTATTGCTGTCCAAATGGGTTTTGACCCGGTTTGGCTGGGCGTTCTTTTCGTGGTCAATATGGAGATGGCTTTCCTCACACCGCCGTTTGGCTTCAACCTGTTTTATCTGCGCAGTGTTGTGCCGCCTGGCGTCTCAATGGGTGATATCTACCGGTCGGTTGCCCCATTTGTCGCGCTTCAGGCGATCGCGCTGATTTTGATGATCATTTTTCCCGAGCTTATTACCTGGCTGCCCAATGCAATCATGAGATAATCGCGTGACAGTCGCTGGTGATAGCCTGAGCGCTTGCGACGGGATTGGACCTTCAATAGCCAATCCGTGCGCCAATCGTTCTATGCGTTAATCATGCCGCCGTCGACGTTGATCAATTGACCGGTTATGTAGGTGGCGTCGTCGCCGAGGAGAAAGTGGATTACGCCGGCGACCTCGTCAGGACGTCCAACACGTTTCAAAGGAATTTCATTCATCAAACGCTCGCCACGCTCCGCAATAATACGGGCCGGCATCGGCGTATCAATGATGCCTGGCGCGAGCCCATTCACCAGGATCTTTGGTGCGTGCCGGCGCGCCAGTGCGCGGACCAGGCCGACCAATCCGCCTTTCGCACAGGTATAGGGAACATGCTCCCAGCTTCCGCGGTTAAACGCGAGAGACGATATGAAAACCATGCGGCCGGCGCCATCTGGAAGCCCTGCCGCCGAAATCGCCTGCGCGGCCAGACCTGCAAGCATATAGCCATTCGTCAAGTTGTTCGCGATTGCCCTATCCCAGACCGACATGTCTTCAGGACCGTTCGGATCGGGCTCAAACACGCCGGCCAAATGGACGAGCGCGCGCAGTTCCGCAGCCTCTTTGATCACGGCGCGGCAAGCTTCGAGCGTGTCGAGCTCGCTTTCGATGGTTTTTGCTGATCCGCCGGCTGCGACGACCTCTTCCGCGACCGCTGGCAACGCGGTTTGCGGCCGGTCAACCAGGATTAAGCGATGGCCGGAGCCGGCAAGGCGTCTGGCAAGCGGGCGACCGATACCACCCGCAGCGCCGGTGATAAGAATGGAACTCATTTCGGCCCTCCATGAGCGACGGTCAGCGCACGATAAGTCGAATATCGGTTGGCCCGTCACGCTTCCATTTGAAAGCCGTGATATCCACGAGCCGCGACCTCGTCGCAAATTTTCCGGTAGTTTTCCATACCGCCAGCGTACGGCATGAAAACGCGCGGCTTGCCTGGAACATTGGCGCCGAGATACCAGGAATGCGCAACGTCGTACAGCAGCGTCATTTTCGCTGATTCATTGACTTGCGCCACCCATTGATCCACCGCCTCCGGGTCCGGCGCGATCCGCTTCAAACCATTTTTGCGCATATACGCAATACATGCGCCGATCCAATCGATATGCTGCTCGATGGGTACAGGCATATTGCACAGCACAGACGGACTCCCAGGCCCGGTCACCGTAAACAAGTTTGGAAATCCAGCCACTTGCAGACCAAGATAACTCTTTGGGCCTTCGGACCATGCGTCTGCGAGCTTAACGCCATTCTCTCCTTCGATATCCATACGCAGCAATGCGCCGGTCATGGCATCAAAACCGGTTGCGAACACGATCATGTCGAGATCGTAATGGCGATCCGTGGTTTGAATCCCGGTCGGCGTAATGGCTTCAATGGGGGTTGCGCGTAAATCAACAAGGGAAACATTGTCGCGATTGAATGTCTCAAAATAATTTGTGTCGATGGGCGGCCGTTTTGCGGCGTAGGGGTGATCAATATCAGCAAGGATGTCCGCAGTTTTTGGATCCTTGACGATCTGGCGGATCTTGTTTTTCAAGAATGTTGCCACGCGGTCGTTTGCCGGCTTGCTGGCGAGCACATCGCGAAAATTGCTGCGGAATTTCAGGCCGCCCGTGGCCCAGGCCGCTTCCAATATTTCATTGAGTTCGTCGTCGGTGACGTCAAAAACGGAGCGGTCGACGGTTTCGAAAGGATGGCCGTTGGGCGTGCGTTGCATCAGGTCGCGCAGAGCCTCGCGGTTATCGCGCACGTAGGCCTTGAACTCTTGTGACAATGGGCCGTTATTTGCCGGGATCGAGTAATTTGCCGTGCGCTGAAAAACCGTGAGATGGTCGGCGGACTCGGCAATGACCGGCGCGGTCTGTATGCCGGTTGAGCCCGTTCCGATCTGGCCAACGCGCTTGCCGGAAAACACAACGTCATGATGCGGCCAGCGGCCCGTGTGGTAGGCTTCGCCCTGGAAAGTGTCGCGCCCCGGGATGTCCGGCAGGTTCGCCGTTGATAAACAGCCAACGCCGGTCAAGAGAAACTGCGCGCTATAGGTTTCGCCAGCCTCTGTGGTTATCCGCCAGCGGTTCGCGGCGACGTCGTAGCGGGCGCCAACGACTTTCGTTCCAAAGCGGATATCGCGCTTGAGGTCCAGTCGGTCTGCCACATAATTCAAGTAGCGCCTGACTTCGGCATGACCGGGGTAGCGCTCCGACCATTCCCAGTTTCTGTGAATATCGTCAGAAAACGTAAAACAATAGGAATGGCTTTCGGAATCGCACCGGGCGCCAGGGTACCGGTTCCAATACCAGGTGCCGCCAACACCGTCTGCGGTTTCAAGCACGACGGCGGAAAGCCCGAGCTTATCGCGCACGGTGTGCAGACCGTAAAGGCCAGAAAAACCGGCCCCGACCAATACGACGTCAAAATCTTTCCGGTCCTGCATTCGCAAACCTGCCATGTTGTTGAGGGTCAGACCGTACGGGCATCGACGCCACGCCAAACTGGTCCAGTTGGAATTGCACGGTGGACCACGTTGCGTCAGCTTCGTGCCGGCAAACACGCGTGTCAACGCCCAGCGCGACCGATTAAGCCGGCAGTGCGCAGCAGACTTGCATAAAGCGGGCGGATCGATTGCGAGGCGACCCTCGGCGGTGACATCATATTGCGGCGCAACATAACGGCGGCGCTCCAGCATTTTAATTGCTGGCGCGGATAACGGTTTTTTGCGCGTTGGACGTTTGTGCCTACGGCGGTGTTGCCCGAGCCGCCATTGAAATGGTCCGCCTCGAAGTATGGAATTGTTCCAGGAGAGCACTTGACATGGTCAAGAGGCACAACCCTGCAGAGATCGCCGCGAAGCTTCGGCAAGTGGACGTGCCAACCTCGCAAGGCGCGCACGACGTTTATTTTTGCGCGGCGATTGTGGGGCGGCGGTCCGGTTCGATGGGCGCTCTACCCGGGGTGTTCCCGCCGATCATCGTAGCAAGCTGACGATTGCGTCGCTGTGCGATCGCCAATCAAGAGACTGAATTCGCTAGCCTTGTACGTGATGGCGGAGACGGAGTCTGCCATTGTGTCGTCCGATGTTGTCCGTAATCGTCCGCATATCCAGAGCAATTGACTGAAAAACGACACTTTTCTATTCCAACCTGTCTTCTTACGTTCGGGTTAATCCGCGTCGATGTGGGGGATAGAATGGGGGATCTAGCTTTAGTTCCGAACAAATCGGCTCAGCGCGGCAAGAAGCTGAACGCCCGCTTCTGTGAGACCGTGACCACACCGGGCAAATATCATGACAACTCAGGATTTGGCCTCTATCTCCGGATCACTCCGAACGGGTCGCGACAGTGGGTCCAACGCATCGTCATTAAGGGGCGCCGCCGCGAACTCGGACTGGGGAGCCCGCCTGTCGTGTCACTTATGCGGGCGCGCGAGATCGCGCTGGAGAATAAGCGCCTGGCGCAGAACGGCCTGGATCCAGTGCAGGCCAAGCGCGCGGCCGCGGCGGTCCCCACCTTCGCCGAGGCCGCCAGGACCGTGCATGAGATGCATCGGCCCACCTGGCGGAACCCAAAGC
>CAZOGY010000063.1:0-20888 GCA_964579305.1 uncultured Hyphomicrobiaceae bacterium | reverse complement strand
CTATGAGACGCTGGTGGAAGCCGGTTACGCGCCTGAGATGGCCTACTTCGAGTGCATCCACGAGGTGAAGCTGATCGTCGACCTGATCTATGAAGGCGGCATCGCGAACATGAACTATTCGATCTCGAACACGGCTGAGTTCGGCGAGTATGTGTCGGGTCCACGCATCATCACGGACGAAACGCGCGCGGAAATGCGCCGGGTCTTGAAAGACATCCAGACGGGCCAATTCACCTCAGAATGGATCCGCGAGTGCAAGGCTGGCCAGCCGAAGTTCAAGGCCACCCGCCGCCTCAACGACGCCCATCCAATCGAGGAAGTCGGTGAGAAGTTGCGCGGCATGATGCCGTGGATCAAGCAGAACGCGCTGGTGGACAAAGACAAGAACTGATCTGATCTGATCGGTTGATCCGAGGCAAACGAGAAAGCCGGTTGCAGGCTCTGCGACCGGCTTTCTGTTGGCCGGCCTCCAGCAAGTTCTCGTTTGACGCAGCGGGGTTGGAGATCGGGCGCCAAGCATCGTGAGTTTTGTCCTGCGGAGCGGCCATGACCGGGAATAGCCCTGCGATTGAATGGGTCGGGCGCGTTGACATCGGTGTCAGCGCTGCGCCATGGCCATTTGCCCAAGCCAACCGCGACGCCATCGCGGCACACTGGCGGCAGCGGTCGGCGGAAAACCCCGCGATGTTCAACGGCCGTGTCCTGATTCTTGCCGACTGGAATATTGACGGAACCGGGTTCCATGGCACCGCGATCGGCGTTGATTTTGCCGACTACCTGTATTGGCGCGAGACGGGACGGCGGGACACGACGGTGCGCCATGTCTTTGGTGCTGCGGCGATCCAACCCGCGGACGGCGGCATCGTGACGGGATTGGCAGGTGCTGGCACAATCAATGTGGGGCGCCTGCACTTTCCCGGTGGTTTCATTGATTCTGATGATGTGGCGGAAGCGCCCGGCGGCGGCCCGGTGGTCGACCTTGTTGGCCAGATCTACCGGGAAATCGCAGAAGAGATCGGTTTGTCTCGCCAGACGGTTTCGGGCCCCAATGGCTATCTCGTCGTGCAGGTCGACAACGAAATCGGCCTTGTGGGGCTCTTTGAAACGGCGCTGAGGGGTGCCGAAGTCGCGGCAGCCTTGGAAGCTCACAACCGCGGCGCCGGGGCCAACCACCATGGGGCCGATGGGCCGGAGATCCAGGCTCTGAAGCTGCTCACGTCGCCAGCGCAGCTGGAAGGGCATACCGTGGCCGCTTATGCTGAGGCAGTTGTTCGTTATCTGCTTGGGCGTGCCTGATCGCGTTTGCGGTTGATCGCTTTCGCAGCTTTCATCGTCGGCCGCGATGGGGCATGGAGGGTGCGCCGGCGCCCGGTCGGCACCGCGCAAAGGAAACGCCATGCCGCTGCCGTTCACAACGCTCGATGTCTTCACGCAAGACCGATTTGCCGGCAATCCGTTAGCGGTGGTGCGCGAAGCGGAGGGCCTATCCGATGCCCAGATGCAGACGATCGCGCGCGAGTTTAACCTGTCGGAAACCGTGTTCGTCATGCCGCCGGAACGTCCGGTGCATTCGGCCAAGGTGCGCATTTTTACGCCACGCAACGAACTGCCGTTTGCCGGTCATCCGACAATCGGGACCGCGATCGCGCTTGCTGCGCTGAAGGCGCCGGACACGTCAGGTGTGCACGAAGCGATCGTTGCGCTGGAAGAAAACATCGGTCCCGTGCGCGTTGGCGTACGCTTCAAGGACGGCGAGGCGCCGTTTGCCGAGTTCGACGTGCCAAAACTTCCCGAAAACCTGGGAGAAGCGCCATCGAAAGAGCGGATCGCTGATGCACTCGATCTGCTTCCAAGCGAAATCGGTTTTCAGAACCACAAGCCGACACGCTATGGCGCAGGCGTGCCTTATACGTTCGTTCCGGTTAGCTCACGCGCTGCCTTGGATCGCGCGCGGGCAAACATGCAGGCCTGGTCGGCGGCGTTCGGCTCATCGGGGCATAATGCTGCGTTTGTTTACACGCGGGAGACGGTTCACCGCGATCATTATGTGAACGCACGGATGTTCGCGCCAGGCAGCGGCATTATGGAAGATCCGGCAACGGGCTCTGCTGCAGCTGCGTTCGCCGCCGTGATCCATCGTTTTGAGGGACCGCCGGCGGGTTGGCATCGTCGCGTGATCGAGCAGGGCTACGCCATGGGCCGTCCCAGTAAGCTGGTCGTCTCGCTCGAAGTCGACAGCGGTCAGCTTGAGACCGTTCGCATCGGCGGGCATGCGGTGGCCATCAGCACGGGGTTGCTGACGGTCTGAGGCTTGGGACACAGCCGGCCGACGCAGGCCGACGCGGCGGGTGTTTGCCGCGGGTTCGCAGGTCGGTGCCGAGGGGGGCGGTATCAGTCGCCCGGCGCGCCGGATTTCGCGGGCAGCCACGGTGCGTTGAACCTTAAATGTCCAGTGGCATGTTTGCGACTTGCGGACGCCACTTCGGTCATTTGCGTGCCAAAGTTGGCATCGCACGAGCGCACGGCTGACTGCGGCGTTGAGCTTACGTTAGGATTGAGCTATCAAGCTGTCCGGCGGATCAGCGACGGCCCAGGATCATGACGCTCGCACGCACCATGACCGGTTTCTTTTCGGCTCGATGCCTCAATGCATCGGGAACGTGCTTGCGCGCCGCGCCCTCCGCCACTCTCAGCCTACGACTTATCGGCCCCTAGGTCGCGTGGTGCGCGGGCAGTTGGCTGCGCGCGCTGGGCCTAGGGGGACAATCGTCAACGCGCCGACCGATGGTCTGCGCGCCCTTCGGTTTGAGAGCTTGAGGCCAAGTTGCCATGACTGACATCACCAATTCAGAAAATGCATCCGCGCCAGTGACGGCCGCGGCAAACGAAAACGAACGCGTCTACATTTTTGATACAACCTTGCGCGATGGCGAGCAGTGTCCTGGCGCAACCATGACGCTGGAGGAAAAGCTGGAGGTTGCCGCGCTCCTCGACGAGATGGGCGTCGACATCATCGAAGCTGGCTTCCCGATCGCATCGGAAGGGGATTTCGAGGCGGTCTCAAAAATATCGGACGTTGTGCAGAACGCTGTCGTGGCTGGGTTGTGCCGCGCCGGTGCCAAGGATATCGACAGGGCCGGTGAAGCTGTGCGCCAGGCCAAGCGGCCGCGCATCCACACGTTCCTTTCGACCTCGCCGATTCACATGAAGTTCAAGCTTCAAAAGGATCCCGAGGACGTCCTGGAGATGGTGCGGTTTTCGGTCGATCGGGCGCGGAACCTTGTCGAAGACGTTGAGTGGTCGGCGGAGGATGGCACGCGCACGGAATTTGATTATCTGTGCCGTTGCGTTGACACCGCGATCAAGGCCGGTGCGACGACCATCAATATTCCCGACACGGTCGGCTATACGACGCCGGAGGAATACTACGACTTCATGAAGCGTTTGATCGAGGCTGTCCCCGATTCAGACAAGGCAATCTTTTCGGTGCACTGCCATAACGATCTTGGCATGGCGGTCGCCAATTCGCTTGCCGGTGTGCGGGCGGGCGCGCGCCAGATCGAGTGCACGATCAATGGCATTGGGGAACGCGCGGGCAACGCAGCCCTTGAAGAAGTCGTTATGGCGATCAAGACGCGCAACGACGCCTACCCTTACGCGACCAACATCGACACCACGATGCTGACGCGCGCTTCCAAACTGGTCGCGGCGGCGACCTCGTTCCCGGTCCAGTACAACAAAGCCATTGTCGGACGGAACGCGTTTGCCCACGAGAGCGGCATCCACCAGGACGGCATGCTCAAGCACACGCAGACCTATGAAATCATGACGCCGGAATCGGTGGGCGTTGCCAAGACGTCATTGGTGATGGGCAAGCATTCGGGCCGGAACGCGTTCCGGACGAAGCTGAAGGAATTGGGCTACGAGCTCGGTGAGAACGCTTTGCAAGACGCGTTTGAGCGTTTCAAGTCGCTCGCGGACCGCAAGAAGGTCATCTACGACGAGGACATCGAAGCGCTTGTCGACGAGGAGATCGCGACGGCCGCTGACCGGATTACGGTGGTTTCGCTCACCGTGATCGCAGGGACAAACGGCCCGCAATCGGCGACCCTGACGCTTGATGTGGACGGCACACATGAGACCGTGCAGGCGACCGGCAATGGCCCCGTGGATGCAACGTTCAATGCCATCGCAAGCATCGTCCCGCACACCGCCAATCTGGAGCTTTACCAGGTGCACGCGGTGACTGAGGGCACCGATGCGCAAGCCGAAGTGACGGTGCGTTTGACCGAAGATGCGCGCACGGTTTCGGCCAAGTCGGCTGATCCCGACACGCTCGTTGCATCGGCCAAGGCATATGTGGCGTGTCTCAACAAGCTGATGATCGCCCGCGACCGAGGGCGCCCGGCCCAGCAATTCGCAGGCTGATCCGATAATGCGCGGCGCGGCTACGGCCGGGCCGCTGCATGTGCCGGATACCGACGTCGCGGCGCCGGACCTCGTTCTGTCGCCCGCGTTCGCGGACCATGCGACACAAACTTTGCGCCAAATTAACCAATGCCGTGCTGTCTTGGGGGCGGGTGGGGCCTATCGATCGCATCGCGCTGCTGGCGGGGCGCACGGCAAGCCGCTAAAACGTGGCACGCTTGTCCTGGCACGCATCCTGCTTGATGGCGCGGCTTGCGACGCTGAGTGGCGCGTGCGGATGGCTTAGGCGGTTCACCGTCATGCGGCGGCCGGCCAAGTGGCGCAACCGTTGAGGGAAGGCGCGAGGTTGGGACGACCATGTTAGGCGCAGTTTCGGGCGCGTTTTCCGACGATATCGCGATTGATTTGGGAACGGCGAACACGCTCGTTCACGTCCGCGGAAAAGGCATCATCATTGACGAGCCCTCGGTCGTCGCGATCCGCAATCGGGACGGGCAACGCGAGGTCTTGGCGGTTGGCGAGACGGCCAAGGCCATGGTCGGTCGAACACCGGAATCCATTGAAACCATTCGACCGCTGCGCGATGGCGTGATTGCCGACTTCATCGCGGCTGAAGAAATGCTGCGGCAGTTCATCAAGCGCACAAAGTCGATGATGGGCTTTCGCCGGCCGCGGATCCTGATCTGCGTGCCAGCGGGTGCCACGCCGGTGGAGCGGCGGGCCGTTTATGAAACGGCTTTAAATGCCGGTGCACGGCGCGTTCTTCTGATTGAGGAACCTGTCGCTGCCGCGATTGGTGCTGAATTGCCAATCGATAAACCACGCAGCTTGATGGTCGTTGATATCGGCGGCGGGACGACGGACATCGCAGTCCTGTCTCGGGGTGAAGTGGTCCAGGCGCGGTCATTGCGGGTCGCCGGCAATGCCATGGACGAGGCGATCATCAAATACGTGCGCAAACGGCATCAATTGCTCATCGGTGAGGCCAGCGCGGAAAAGATCAAGATCGGTGCCGGGACGGCTGTGCGCGTGTCGAACGGCCGGGATGCGGAAATTCATATTCGCGGACGAGATTTGCGCCAAGGGCGGATCAAATCCATTGTCCTGGGACCGAAGGATATCGCTGAGGCGCTTGAGGACCCGGTCGACGACATTTCAGAATTCATCCAGCGCGCGCTTGAAGATCTCCAGCCGGAAGCCGCGACCGACATTTGCGAAGGCGGCATTTATCTGACGGGTGGTGGGGCTCTGCTGGACAAGCTTGATGTGGAACTTGAGCGGCTCGTCGGTGTCCGTTTTGTGCTGTCGGCCCAACCGCTGCAATCGGTGGTGATTGGAACCGCACGCGTGCTTGAAGACCTGCGCGACCACGAACACCTGTTGATCCAGCCCTGATAGGGTCGTGTGCTGCGCGAACGCAGAGCCGTCAGTGCGTTGCGGCAGGTTGCGTCTTGGCCCATGCGTAGGTTTACGCGGCGGAATCAGGTTGGCTTTGCTCTGTTTGCGGAGATCGGCGCTGACCCTCGGCAGGCGAGATGGTGAGGCGGCCGGCTGATCGCGCGGCGTGGGGTCCAAGGAGCATTGGGCCAAGGGAACATTGGAACCGGACGCACCATGACGGTTTTGCGCGATGACATATTTATACGGCGCGGCGGCGTGCGCGAAGCGCGCCGCGGGGCGCCGCGCGGCCTGGGTTTGTCGGTCGCGCTGTTGTTTGTGGCCTTTGCCCTCGTCATCCTGTCCCGGCTGGATCACCCCTATGTGCGCGCCGTGCGCGATGCCCTTTCCCCGGGGATCACTGGTGTGCTCACCGAAGTGTCGAAGCCGTTGGCGCCCATTCGCGAGAGCTATGCGCGTTATCAGCAGCTTTGGTCGATG
Organism: uncultured Hyphomicrobiaceae bacterium; assembly: GCA_964579305.1. Classification (GTDB taxonomy): domain Bacteria; phylum Pseudomonadota; class Alphaproteobacteria; order Rhizobiales; family Hyphomicrobiaceae; genus JBCBWG01. The sequence continues at coordinate 14,582 of CAZOGY010000063.1, read as the reverse complement.
CAAGGTGAGTTGGAACGTCTGCGCGCGGAAAACCGCGAGCTGAAGGGGTGGCAATGGCGCGCAATCCAATTGGAACAGCGCGTGAACGAGCTTAGCAAGGCTGTCAATGCGGTGGCGCGTGAAACACGGCCCTACGTGACGGCGCGGGTTGTTGCCTATTCCACGGGACCGTTTGCACGGTCAGCGGTGATTGATGCGGGACGCGAGCGCCTCATAAAATCGGGATTTCCCGTCATCAACGCCGATGGGCTGGTTGGCCGCGTTGTCGAAGTTGGCGAGGGTTATGCCCGCGTTCTGCTCGTCAATGATGTGAACAGCCGGATTCCCGTCGACGTCGGCAAAGCACGGTTACGGGCGATTGCGGAAGGCACCAACGGTGCGCGCATAAAGTTGCGGTATCTGCCGGTGAATGCGCAAGTCACGAACGGCGCCGTCATCGCGACCTCTGGGGTCGATGGCTTGTTTCCAAGCGGTTTGCGATTGGGAATGGTTGTGATGGAGGGTGGTCGCGCGGCTGTTGAGCCAGTGACAAACCTGGAAAGGCTCGGGTTCGTGAGCGTCCTATTCTACCTGGGCCCGAGCCAGACATTGTCGGACCGCTTTTCCGGTGCGACCAACCGTCAGCGCCAGATCAGGGGGCGGGACGGCGGTTCGCAGGATGCTGGCAGCAAAGCGGCGCAGGGGGATGGATCTTGAGCGAGAGCGCTGTCAGAGAGCGCGAGACGCCAAGACCGCGGCTGGCACTTGTCACGCCGGCGATCAGTCTGGCCGCGACCACGTTGATTGCCGTATTGCCTTGGGGCCTGCCGGCTATCGGGCGCTTCATCCTGCCGATGCTTCCGCTGCTTGCGGTTTATTATTGGGCGGTTGGCGGGCGCGGGTGGCTTGCCTCACCGTTGGTCTTTGCGGCCGGGCTGACGGTCGATGTTGTCACGCTTGGGCCATTGGGTTTTTGGGCTTTTGTTTATCTTGTCGCCCACATGTTCTCGGGCGCTGTGCCGATTATGCTGGTCGAAACGTCAATGCGGCGCTGGATTGTGTTCGGCGTTTTGATTGCGGCGTTGTCGGTTCTGCAATGGGCAACCGCCAGCATTTACTTTGTCACATTGTCGGCGTGGCAGCCTTACGCTTTGGCGGCGGCAATCTTGGTCGTGCTTTATCCGGTGTTCGGCGCACTGTTTGGCTGGCATTTGAACACCGACCCGGTGTGATGCACCGTCGCCTTGGAGGATGCCCGCGTGTTCAATCGCAATACCCCTGAAGATGTCGCGACCGCTCGGCAGTTTTCCAGGCGCGCGGTGCTGATTGGTGGTTTGCAGGTTGCAGGCTTCGGTGCGCTCGCGGCGCGCCTTTATCAGCTCCAGATCATGGAGGGCAGCCGCTACGCCCCGCTTGCCGACACCAACCGCCTGACAACGCATCAGCTCGTGCCGATCCGCGGCCGGATTTTCGATGCCGTGGGTCGGGTCCTTGCCGATAACGAAGAAAACTTCCGGTTGATCATCACGCCGTCGCTGGCGGGTGACGTCGCGGCAGTTTTGCGGCGTGCGGGAGACATTGTCGCGATCTCGCCTGAGGATGTCGCCAACGTCCTCAAGCGGATGCGGCGGCAAGCGCGGAAGGTGCCGATCGTGGTGCGGGGCGGCCTGTCGTTTGAGGATGTTGCCAAAATCAACGTGATGGCGCCGCACCTGCCGGGGATCGAGACGGATCTGATTGGCCGGCGGCGCTATGAGCACGGCGCGGTGATGAGCCATCTGGTTGGCTACACAGGCGCCGTTGAGCGGTTTGCGCTCAATGACGACCCGATCTTGCGGATGCCTGGGATGCGGGTGGGCAAGGTCGGTGTCGAAAAGGGCCTTGAAAGCATCCTGCGCGGTCGCGGTGGGGTGATCACGCGCGAGGTCGACGCGCGCGGCCGGATCGTGCGTGATCTTGCGCGCCGCGATCCAGAACGGGGCCAGGATGTCGTGCTCACCGTCGACACCGATTTGCAAACGCGGATCCTTCGTCGGCTCAGCCGTGTCCGCCGTGGCGCGGTCGTCGTGCTCGACATCAACACCGGTGCGATCGTTGCCATGGCCTCGTGGCCGAATGCCGATGCCTCCGTGATTGGCGAAGGCGTTTCGCAATCAGCCTGGCGCAAGTTGGCCAGCCGGCGCGGCGATCCACTGTTTAATCGCGCGATCCAAGGGCAATATCCGCCCGGCTCAACCTTTAAGATGGTGACGGCGCTCGCGGCCTTGCAGAACGGCGATATCACGGCTCGGGAGCGGGTCGTGTGCCGGGGCAGCTATACGCTTGGTGGCAAGCGGTTCCGGTGCTGGAAGCGCAGCGGACACGGCGCGATGAATTTGGACAGCGCGATGCGGCAAAGCTGCGATGTCTACTTTTATGAAATCGCGCGGCGGGTCGGGATTGATCGTCTCGCTGAAATGGGCCGAGAGTTCGGGTTCGGCGCGACGTTCGATGAAACCGGTATTGCAGCGCAAAAGCCGGGCATTATGCCCGACGAGGCATGGAAGCTGCGTGCCAAGAACGAGCCGTGGTACACCGGTGAGACGTTATTGGCCGGCATCGGCCAGGGATTTGTGTCGGCAACGCCCTTGCAGCTTGCGGTGATGACAGCGCGTCTGGCGAGCGGGCGCAAAGTGATCCCGCAATTGGCCCGCCCGGTTGGAGATCCACTTGCGGGCGCTGAGATCTACGAGCCTCTGCCGGTTGAGCCCACACATCTGCGCGCGGTGCAACGGGCCATGGTCGGGGTCGTTCATGGCCGTGGCGGGACGGGCAAAAACGGGGCCGTCAACCGGCCGGGCGTCCGGGTTGCGGGCAAGACGGGAACGGCGCAGGTCACGCGATTGACGTCCTTTCGCGCGCAGTCACGGCTGCCGTGGCGGCTACGGGACCATGCGCTGTTTGTCAGCTACGCACCGGCTGCCCGGCCGCGCTTTGCTGTGTCGGTGATTGTTGAGCACGGCATGAGCGGTGGCAAAGCGGCGGCTCCGCTGGCCAGCGACATCATGGAAATCCTGCTCGATTACAATCATCGACCAAGCGGCGCGTTTGATATCGGCGATGCGCGGTCCGCGAAGGAAAGGAGCTGAGGTATGGCGTCGCCGATGTATGACCAAACGGTCCCCAATAGCGTCGCTGGCCGTCTTGCCCGCATCCATTGGCCGGTCATCGCGTTATTATGTGTTTTGGCCGCAATCGGAACCGGCGCGCTGTTTTCTGTGGCTGATGGAGCGTTTGTGCCTTGGGCCGAGCGCCATTCCCTGCGTTTCCTGGCAGGGCTTGGGCTGATCCTGATCATGAGCGTCGTGCCGTTGTCGCGGTATTTGTCGGTGGCCTATCCGGTCTATGCGGTGGCGCTTGTCCTGCTCGTGCTTGTGCCGTTGATCGGGACGCAGGCGCTTGGCGCCAAGCGTTGGATTGCGGTTGCCGGCGTAAGCGTGCAGCCATCGGAGATCATGAAGATCGCGCTCGTTTTGATGCTCGCGCGCTATTATCAATGGTGCCCGCCCGAACGCGTCTCGCATTTCGGCTATGTGGTTATACCCACGCTTGCAATTGGCGTTCCGATCTTGCTGACGCTGCAGCAACCCGATCTTGGCACATCGGTGCTTTTTGCCGTCGTCGGGTTTGGCATGATGTTTTTGGCCGGCGTGAGCGTCTGGTATTACATCGCTGGCGGCGCTGCGACGGTTGCGGCCGTGCCGATCGCCTACAGTCTGCTTCACGATTATCAGCGTCAGCGCATTGCCACGTTTCTCAATCCCGAAACTGACCCGCTTGGGGCCGGGTATCACATCACGCAGTCCAAGATTGCGCTTGCCTCTGGCGGGTTTTCGGGGCGCGGCTTTTTGCAGGGCAGTCAAAGCAGGCTGGATTTCGTGCCAGAGATCCACACCGATTTCATTTTCGCGGTCGTTGGCGAGGAATGGGGCTTCATTGGCGCGATGGTCGTGCTCGGCATTTTCCTCGTGACGCTTTTACTGATGCTCTATATGGCCGCGCGGTGTCGCAACCGTTTTGGGCGGTGCCTGATAAGCGGTGTGGCGCTTGTTCTTTTTGTCTATGTGTTCGTGAATGTCGCGATGGTCTCAGGCCTGTTGCCGGTGGTCGGCGTGCCGTTACCATTGGTTTCGTACGGCGGCACATCGATGACCACGTTCATGTTCGGATTCGGTCTCGTGATGTGTGCCTATGCCAATCGCGATACGCTGATCCGCAGAAATAGCATCGGGTCCCTCTGGTAATCCGCTATGGCGGTACCATTTGGGGCGGCTATTGTGGCTGCGCGATACGGCCAATCCGTTTTTTGGCACACCCTCATCATCGCGCGGGTCAAATAGCAAGTCGGGTGCATAGCTCAGTTGGGAGAGCAGCGGACTCTTAATGCGCGGGTCGGAGGTTCGAACCCTCCTGCACTCGCCATTCGCGTTCCGATAAATGACTGGCGCGGCTGACGGTGCAACGGGTTCGCGTTCGAACGTAGCCGTCTCTCGCAATTATCGAGCGTATCGGAAACGATCCAGATCTCGAGCATCATACGACCACACGTGACCGCGATTGCGGTAAAGTGGTTGGATAAAGCTGCACGATCATGCTGGACATAGAGCAATTTGATCCGATCGGGGTATCGCAAAGCAATCCGCAACATCGGATATTGCTCTCGGCACAAAAAAATGGCCGGTTCAAACGAACCGGCCGATGGTGAGGTGGTCTGATTGTGGGGTGCCGTTTAGGCGACGACCCGGAGTTTGCCGAACTCCGTGACCGCCTCTGGAACGTGGCAGATTTTGCGCGATGGGTCGCTGGGATCGCTTTCGCAGACGAAACCGGCGCGGATCAGGCTGAAGACCAGATCGCCGTGTGGCCCAAGCGGCAGGCGGGATTGCTTATGAAATTCTGCCCAGCGATCTTTGATGTCGTCCATGCTGACCGATGTGCCAGGGCCGAACTCCTTGTGCACGATCCGTGCAAAGCGCTGACCGCGTACGGAAATCGTTTCAGGGTGTTTCGGCGGGAAGGCCGCGATCAGAGCAGCCATCGTTTCTTCCAGGCTAACTAGGTCTGCTTCGGCCGTCTCATCCTCGACCGTGGCTGTCTGCGTCGCGGCTGTCTGCGGGCTGGGTGATGCCTCGGCGCTTACGCTCGCCTGGGCGTGGACGTCGGCATCGGCAGCCATGCTTTGCGTTGCGCCGCCATGGTCCGAACCTGTCGCCTGGGCGCCTGACCCGGCCATGACAGGGGCCGGCGGGGCTTTGGGAACTGGCGCAGTGGCCGGTGGCGGTGGCACGTCGTGATCATCCGGGTTGCCCGTGGCTGTTTCCGCCGAAATGGGCGGCGCGGGCGGCATGGCTGGGACATCACTTTTGGCCGTTGCCGTTTTGAGCGGAAGTGGCTTTGCCGGCGTGGCGTCGATAACGCGATGGTTGGCCTCTGCGACGGCTGGGCCAGGGGCGGCTTCGGCAACCGGTTTGCGCCGGCGCACCACGATCCGCTCCATTGTTTCACCAAGCAGGATTGGGCCGAAAAGCGTTGTCAAAAGCAAGAAACCCGCCAGCAGCAATGCGGAATACTGTGCACCTGCGGAGGCGGTTACGTTGCTTGGGACAATCTCTGCGTCTTTCAAAACGCGCAAGATGGCCGCTGAGCCGGCATCAACGTTTGTCGAGACAGCTTCAAAGCCCGCCAATTTACGAAGCACTTTTTGTTCTTCGGCGCGCAGGGCTGCAATGCGTTCACGCGTTGCGTCGACGCGGCCGGCATGGACGCGACGGTCATAACGGCGACGGAAGGTTTGCGTCGACAAAAACGTCAAGCGATCCTGCTCGGAATGTAATTCTGCGCGCACGCTGTCGAGTTGTTTGCGGACGTGAGCAATCGTCTCGGCTGACTTTTCCTGTTGGGCAATGAAGCGGTCGATGGACGTTGCCGTTGCGCCAACGATGGACCGTGCGTTCCAGGCCAAAGCCGGGACCATAACTCCCAGGCAAATGATGCCGATGACAAACCCTTTCAGGGTTGCCTTGCGGAACGCGGCGAGCGCCGAAATCAGGGCCACGGGCGCAATGAATTCAGACGCGACAGAGCCGAGACCAAATAATTGCGGTGGTAGGCCGCGTTCAAATGTTGCATCCGAACCGCCAACGTATTGGATGGCGTGAATGTAGTTTGCAGATACTGCGAAGGCATATGCGAGGCCTACGGCAGTTGCGGCCAGAAGGAACTGGAATAGTGCCGCCGGCCGGACGGAATAGGTATACGACATGGACGGTTTCTCCTCACCAAGCGCAGGGACCTCGGGTTCGATTTCCCCGCGCAATTGGCACGCTGCCAGATCACGGTTAATAGAAACAAAATCTGCGACGAAATTAAAAACACCTTGGTCGCCATTTCAGCGTTTCTTCATAAACCTGAGCAGTTTCTAAACGCGTAATCTGGCGTCTCAGTCCGTATTCCTTTGCGCGTGCCGACGGATTTGGCGGGGACCGATGGCGTCTTTGCGAGGTGGCGGTGCGCTTGCGCCGGGCGGTCAGGGGTGGTGTCATCGCAAAGTGGTTGGGCGGCGCATGAGTGAGCGCTGCCATCTGCCTTGACCGCAGCGTGAGACCCGGCGCCAAGCCGGGCAATACAAGTGGAGGATACCGTTCGATGGCTGACACTGTGTCTGGAGAAGGCAAGCCGGACGAAGATCCGCGCAATCTCAGCGGGTCCGGCCCGCAAGCGGAATTTGAGCGGTATCTGGCCGAAGGCCGCTTCATGGTGCAGCGCAGCCGGTCGAGCGGCGCGTTCACGTTCTATCCGCGCGTTGCGATCCCGGGCACGGGGGAAGCTGATCTGGAATGGGTCGCGGCATCGGGCAAAGGCACGGTCTATGCCATCACCGTCAATCGGAGCCGGTCGGGCAGCAGCAATGTGGCGCTTGTGCAACTCGATGAGGGGCCACGCCTGATGACACGGATCGCCGGTGTTGAAACGGTTCCGATCGGGACGCGCGTGTCAGCGCGGATTGAGGATCTGGATGGCGAACCGGCGGTCGTATTTGATGTCATCGACGGTCAGGAGGGCGCGTAATGTCAGGACAACAAGCCATACGCGGCACGACTGCAATCGTCGGCATTGGTGGGGCCGGTTGGGGCGAAGCGCCTGGATGGTCGGCCATGGAGATCCTCGGCAAAGCGGCGCTCGATGCGATTGCTGATGCCGGTTTGGAGCTCTCCGATATTGATGGGTTGTGTGCGGCGACCAGCCAGCATGCGTTTCCAACCCTGTCGGTTGCAGAATACCTGGGGATTGATCCGGTATTCTTTGAGGGCACCAACGTTGGTGGCTCTTCGTTTGAAATGCATGTGCTGCAGGCGGCGCTCGCGCTGGAAGCCGGGCTCTGTAATGCGGTGTTGATTTGTTATGGCTCCAACCAGCGCACGGCGGGCGGGCGGCTCGTTTCGATGTCGGAGCCGCAGTGGCACGAGACACCTTATAAGCCGCGCCATCCGATTACCGCTTACGGTCTGGCGGCCTCGCGCCACATGCATGAATTCGGCACGACGCGTGAGATGCTTGCGGATATTGCCGTTTCAGCCCGGGCGTGGGCACAGTTGAACCCCGCTGCCTTCATGCGGGAACCGTTGACGCGTGATGAGGTTTTGAGCGCGCGCATGGTGTCTGATCCGCTGACCAGCCGTGATTGTTGCCTGGTGACGGACGGTGGTGCGGCTTGCGTCATGGTGCGGGCCGATCGCGCCAAGCAAATCGCGGCTGAAACTGGCAAAAAGCCGGCCTATGTCCTTGGGGCGGGCGGCGCGCACTCGCATCGTTCAATCACGCAAATGGCAGATCTGACAACGACTGTGGCTCGCGAGAGCGGGCAGCGCGCGTTTGCGATGGCCGGGATCGGGCCTGACGCGGTTGATCTCGCGATGCTTTATGACGCTTTCACCATCACGACGCTGTTGTTCCTTGAGGATCTTGGGTTTTGTCCGAAGGGCGAGGGCGGGCGCTTCGTGGCGGACGGTGCAATTGCGCCAGGCGGGCGTCTGGCCGTGAACACCAATGGTGGCGGCTTATCGTGCGTGCATCCTGGTATGTACGGGCTGTTCTTGATCCATGAGGCGGTCACGCAATTGCGCGGTGCCGCAGGTGAGCGGCAGCTTCCGGTCTGCAATACCGCGGTCTGTCACGGCAATGGCGGGACGCTGTCGAGCCAGGTCACGCTTGTGCTGGGCAGCGACGCTGCGTTGTAAGCCCAAACAGCATCGGCGGTTCGGTTCCATCTGCCGCCGATGCGAACGTGTCTTTCTGATGCGACCATGGTTCTTAACGGCTCGGACACCCGGTTTTGCTTCACTCTGGTTGATCGGCCGTCGCGGGACTTTGGCGTGTGCAACAAAAGGCCGTTGCCAGCACGCGGACCGCTGATGCCGTGTTTGCCCGGCGTATCGATCTTGCGCGGGCGTTTCGCGGATTGTCGAAGGGCGGTGAGCTGTGGCGGCTTGGTTGGAATGGAATTCGCGCGGCTGTCGGTTCGGCGCGTTGGGTGGTCTGGCTGCACTGACGGTTGCGCTTGCGCCGGGGGCGCATGCGGACGTGCAGTATCGCGAGACCGTGCGCACTTATGACATCAGCGGCTTGATCGAGACCCCGGACGATATCTGGAAGGGGATCCGTCGATGGGGCCCAAGCGAAATGTGGCGGTCCGGCACTGTCGTCGGTACGGCCCGCGGCTTGGTGCGCACCAAATATCAATCGCGCCGGAACGAAGCCGGGCGGTGTTCGCTCACCGACATGACCGTCAACGTCGAGGTGCTGATCAAGCTGCCGACGTGGGACACCATTGGCAGCGCCCCACAACACTTACAGCAATACTTCGCGTGTGTGCGGCGGACGGTGACCGTGCATGAGAATCGGCATGCCCAAATCTGGTATCAAACCGGCGCGCGCATCGCGCAGGCGTCATTTGCTGAACTCGATAATGTGCCGTGCAAAGACTTCAGCCGCAGGGCCAGTGAGGTCTACCGTCGCGTGTTTATGGAAGGTCGTCACAGGCAGGCGGAGTTCGACCGGGCCGATGCTGCCCGCAGGCGGTATGACCGCTGCGATCCGCGCAATGGTCAGGTCGCCGCAAGCGGTCCGCCCAACCTTTGGCGCCCACCGCGCCCGTCCAGTCGTCCAAGCCGTCCAAAATTTACGCCAGCGCCGCAACCGCGCGAGGAACCAGATCGCCGTTTCGCTGGCCCGACGCCGGCACCAGCCCCGGTGGACAGTGGGCCGCCGGCGGGCGCTCCAAATGGCGGCGTCCGACCGGGGTTGATGGCGTGGGCGGCCTCGCATGCGGTGATGCTTGGCGGCATCATTGTACTCATCGGCTTCACGTTCGTGTTCGTGATGCGCGCGCGCGCGGAAAAGTTCAGTTCGGTTGGTGGGGCCGGTCATGGGCACGACCAGGCCCGGTCCGACTGGATGGATCGCGCGCTGGCGCAGACGGATGAACGCGCGCGTGCCTCAGCGGCGCGGCCGCACGGGGGGGCAATGCGAGATGCGCGCCCAACCCGCAACGCAAACGTGCGATCTTCCAGCCGCAGGCCTGCCGGATTCGGCCGTCGTTGAGCCGAGCGATCGCGCAGACCATCCAAACGCGGCACCAGTTGCGTTATAGATAGGTTGCGGCGCAAGACGCCTGCGCGTTGCTGGGAGGAGACCGCGGTGTCTATGCTGGGCCGGATCGGACGTGTCGGGGCTGTTGTTATCCCCATTGCCATTGCAGCCGCGCTGTTTGTGATTGGCGTTGGCAATCGGCCGCCACCGGAACGCAGTCAGCCGGAGGAGCGGCCACGCCCGGTCAGCGCGATCAAGGTCACGCCAACCCCGTTCGTGCCGCAAGTCACGGGCTATGGCGCGGTCAATCCATCGCGGACCTGGACGGCCGTGGCGCAAGTTGCCGGCCGCATCGAAAAGCTGAGCGCTGATTTGCGGGTCGGGGCGATCCTCAGGGCCGGGACTGAGATCATCCAGATTTCGCCAAGCGACTATGATCTCGCGGTCCAGGAAGCGAGCGCAAACCTGGAAGCGGAAAAGGCCAAGCTCAAAGAATTAGAATTGCAGGCGGCCAACGCGCGCCAATCGCGCGATCTGGAAAACCGTTCGCTTGAGCTGCAGCGCAATGATCTGGAGCGCAAGCGGCAGCTTTCTCGGCGTGGCACTGTCAGCCCTGCAACTGTTGAGGAGGCAGAACGGGCGGTCATCCAACAGCAATCGCGCGTGCAGGATATTGAGAACACGCTGCGGCTGTCTCCGGCCCAGATCGAAGCGCAAAAGCGTCAAATTGCTGTTTCTCAGACCCGTCTGCAAACGGCGCAATTGAACCTGGAGCGAACTCAAATCGCGCTGCCGTTCGATGCGCGCATTGCCAGCGTCAACGTTGAGCGGACGCAGTTTGTCGCCGCGGGCACCACGCTTGCCACCGCCGACGATATCGGGGTTGCTGAAGTGGACGCGCAAATCCCGCTGACGCAATTCCGCGCGTTTGTGACCGCATCGCTCAATGGCCAGCAGCTCGCGCGGCCCGACCTGACGTCGGCAGATGCTGTGCAAAAAGTTTTAGAGCAATGGGGCTGGACGGCGGAGGTGCGCCTGCGTGCCGGCAATGAGATTGTGCGTTGGCCAGCAAAAGTCATACGGACAACCGACACGATCGATCCCAAAACGCGGGCGATCTCGGTGACCGTGGCCGTTGATAAGCCCTACGCGGATGCGCAGCCGGGCATCCGGCCGCCGCTTGTCAAAGGCATGTTTGTCCAGGTTGTGCTGTCTGGACGTCAGCAGGGCAACCAGATCGTCATTCCGCGGTCGGCCATTCGAGAAGGTGGCGTCTTTATTGCCAACGCGCAAAACCGGCTTGAGCGGCGCGCGGTCCAGGTCGGCGTGCTGCAAGCGGAAACGGCCTTGATCAGGGACGGTCTGAAACCGGGCGATTGTCTACTGGTCGCGGAAGTCGCCGACGCGACAGAAAAAATGCTGCTCTCGCCAATTCGAGCAGACGGGGCTGCAGCACCGGACGGGATGGCGCAGAAAGACGAAGCGTCGCGTCAGATCAAGCCGGTCTGCAAGTTTCGTGGACAAACTGGCGACGGCGAAGCTGAAGGGCCCGGCGCCGAGCAACGCGACGCGGCAGGCCAACGTGCTGAGGCGGACCAGTGATCAAGTATTTCGCCAATCACCCGACGATTGCCAACCTGCTGATGATCGGGTTTCTCGCGCTTGGCGCGGTGAACATCCCTTCTCTCCAACGCGAAACCTTTCCCCGCGTCGCGCCAAGCGAATTGGAAATCAGCGTCACCTATCCCGGTGCACTGCCAGCCGATGTCGAAGACGGCATTTGCCAGCGGCTTGAAGACGCCATTGATGCGGTCGACGGCGTTGCGGAAGTGCGGTGCGAGAGCCGCGAAGGGCTAGGCAGGGCGACGGTCGAAATGGTGGAGGGCGGCAACCTCGATCGTTTTTTCGCGGACGTGAAAACCGAAGTCGACGCGATTGATGATTTTCCCGACAATGCGGAAAGCCCGATCATCAAACAGCTTGGCCGGACCGATAATGTTGCAAGCGTTGCCATCATCGGCCCAGACAGCCGGCCGGCGTTGCGCTCGTATGCGGAACGGGTCAAGGAGCGCATGAAGCGCTTTGGCGGGATCCCGAAGGTCGACGTGGTTGGTTTTTCGGACCGGCAACTGCGCATTGAGGTGCCCGACATCGTGCTGCGTCAGTATGGTCTCAGCCTTGCGGACCTTGCGCGGACGATCCGTCAGCAAAGCGTTGACATGCCGGCTGGGACGCTTACGGCGAATGCGCGCGAAATCCTGCTGCGCGTCGATGATGAGGCGCGGACGGTCCAGGCGCTGCAAGATCTCGTGGTGATTTCGGCGGAAAGCGGCGCACAGGTTCGCTTGCGCGATATTGCCACGATCACCGAGCAGTTTGAAACGCAAGAAAACAAAGTCACGTTCAATGGCAAACCCGCAGCTTTGCTGCAAATTACGAAATCGGCCAACGAAGACATTCTGCGGGTGATTGATCGCGTCAATGCGTTCGTCGCTGAGGAACAGGCGCGCTCGCCGCCGGGCGTGAAACTGACCGTCGTCAATGACACGGCAAGCATCGTCAACGACCGGCTCCAGCTCTTGATCAGCAACGGATTGCAGGGGCTTTTGCTGGTCTTCATCGTGATGTGGGCGTTCTTTGGCTGGCGCTATGCGTTTTGGATCACCATGGGCTTGCCGGTTGCCTTCATGGGTGGCTTTGCCGCCATGGTGCTGCTTGGCTATTCCATCAATATGCTGACCATGGTCGGTCTTTTGATTGTCGTCGGCTTGCTGATGGACGATGCGATCGTGATCTCTGAAAACATCGCCTCCAAGCGCGAAAAAGGGCTTGCTCCGATGGAGGCCGCGGCGGCAGGCGCGTCGGAAGTGTTGCCCGGCGTGTTGTCGTCATTTGCCACGACACTGTGCGTATTTGGTTCGCTTGCGTTTTTATCGGGTGACATCGGACAATTGTTGCGGGTGATCCCCGTTGTGATGATCGCCGTGCTCGCGGTTTCGCTCGTCGAGGCTTTCTTGATCCTGCCTAGCCACTTGGGGCACGCGCTTCACAAAACCGACGAGGCGAAAATCGCCAACGCAATTGCCCCGCGCGCCCTGGAATGGGTGCGGGCCAATATCGTTGGTGGCGCGGCTGCCCTGACAGTGCGCAATCGCTATCTGACAATCGGACTGACGATTGCGCTCTTCATTCTTGCGATTGCGGCGCCCGCCACGGGGCTGTTGAAGTTCTCTGCGTTTCCCGAGTTGGACGGCGACGTGATGGAAGCGCGCATTTTGCTTGCGCAGGGCACGCCGCTCAGTCGCACCGAAACGGTCGTGGACCGGGTGACGGCCGCGGCGGCGCGCATCAATCAGCGGTTGTCACCGGATCAGCCCGATGGTGCGGCGTTGATCGAAAACGTTACGGTGACTTTCAATAAGAATAACGATGCGTACGAGACGGGTCCGCACGTGGCGACGGTGACGGTTGATGTGCTGACTTCAGAACGACGCACCGTCGACAATGAAACGTTTCTTGCGATGTGGCGGCGCGAGGTTGGGACCGTTGCCGACGTCATTTCGCTCAAGTTCACGGAGCCGGCGGTGGGCCCCGCCGGGCGCGCGATCGACATTTCGCTGAAGGGCCAGGACCTCAATGAACTGGCACAGGCCAGCGATCGGTTACAGGCGTGGCTGCAGGATTATCGCGGGGTTGTCGGTCTGCTGGATGACATCCGCCCGGGCAAACCTGAAATCCGGATCCGCATGAAGGAAGAGGGCATTGCGTTGGGGCTGACGGCCGAGCAGGTCGCCGACCAGTTGCGGACTGCCTATTTCGGCACGACCATCGACGAGATCCAAACACGCGACGGCGCGATCGAAATCGAGACGCGGCTGGCTGGCGCTGACCGGTCGCAGTTGGGGGTGTTGGATTCATTTGTGATCACCACGGCTGCGGGGGAGCAAGTGCCGCTGTCGGCTATCGCAAGCCTTGAGCAGGCGCGCGGTTATGCAAGGATCAATCGCATCGACGGCCAACGCACCGTTTCGGTGCAAGGCGACGTCGACACTCGGTTTGCGAACGCAGCCGAAGTGATTGCGGATACGCAACGCGAATTCTTGCCGAAACTGCGCCAAGAGTTTCCCGGCGTCACTGTGGATATCGGAGGTCAAAACGAGGAAGCGGGCAAAACGTCGTCATCGATGTTAAGCGGATTTTTGCTTGGGTTGATCGGTGTGTTTTTGGTCCTCAGCTTCCAATTCCGAAGCTATGTTGAGCCCATCGTTGTGATGGTTTTGATCCCGCTTGCGTTTATTGGCGCGATCGTTGGCCATCTCCTTTTAGGCCTCGATTTCACAATGCCGAGCTTGTTGGGGTTTGCGGCACTGGCGGGCGTGGTGGTGAACGATTCCATCTTGCTTGTTCAGCAAATCAAAGAGCATCACGACCCCGATGGGACCGTGGCAGACGCCGCGCCGCCGGCCGTGCGCGCCCGCTTCCGGGCCATCTTGTTGACGTCGCTCACCACGATTGCGGGGCTCCTGCCGCTGCTTGCGGAGACGAGTTTGCAGGCGCAGGTGTTGATCCCGCTGGTGACAAGCCTTGCGTTCGGGTTGATGGCATCGACCCTTCTTGTCCTGCTCGTTGTGCCGGCCTTCTATGCCGTGCTCGACGATTTTGGGCTTTCGACGCTTGCAGATGAGCGGCGGACGCATGCCGCCGGTGCAACCGGTGCCAGCGCACACTAAAGCGTGTCGCATGAAATGCGCCTCGCTTTAGTTCTGTTGCGCTCACGGGCCGTTGGCCCTCCGCGGGGGCGAGTCGCTTTGCGGCCTTGGGGCGTGAATCCGATTGGACGCGACATGCATGAGATCAGATGCCTCACGAAGTTGTTTCTGGTCCTGCCGATACGGCTGATTGGCGGTTTTCGGTGATCGCCGCATCTTATGGTTCCGGCGTAATCGCCCGAACCGTACGGGCCTTGAAGCGGTGGA
>CAZOGY010000062.1:0-20923 GCA_964579305.1 uncultured Hyphomicrobiaceae bacterium | reverse complement strand
TCAGATCTCACGTCTCGGGCGCCCAGCTTGCAGGGCGCTTTTCGCGGAACGAACGGATGCCTTCGCCGGCTTCTTCCGATTGCCGTTTCCGCGAATGGGCCGCAGCCAAGCTATCGAATTCGGCTTCGGTGATCTGGCCGACGGCATAGTCCAGGATATGCTGTTTTGTTGCGGCAATCGCGTCCGGCCCGTTGTTGAGGACGAGCTGGAGCATTTCGTCTGCGCGCGCCATCAAGCGAGCATCGGGAACCAGTTCGTGCACGAGGCCGATGCGCATGGCATCGTCGGCTGAAAACATCTCGCCGGTCAGTGCGTATCGACGAAGCTGGCGAATGCCGATCGCGTCGACGAGCTGTGGGATGATGATGGCCGCGGTCAGCCCCCAGCGGACCTCTGATATGGCAAACTTGGCAGTGTCGGCGGCCAACACGATGTCACACGCCGCAAGCAGGCCAGTGCCGCCGCCAATGCATGCGCCCTGGACGACGGCAATCGTGGGACATGGCACGCGATTGAGGCGATCGACGGCGCGGGCGGTCTCACTTGATGCGGTGAGATTGGCCTGTTCGTCCTGGCTGCGGACGGCCTCAAGCCAGTCAAGGTCGGCGCCGGCCTGAAAGTGGCGCCCGTTGCCGCGGATGAGCACGGCGCGCGGGTTCGGTCCCGCACTCAGCGCATCAAGCGCTGCATTGAGCCCAGCAATCATGTCGCCGTCGTAGGCGTTGTTGCGTTCGGGCCGCTCCAACGTCACCGTCACAACATCGCGCGAATCATGTGTCCACGTCACAACTGTCGGCGACATAACTGTCTCTCCTTTGGCGTTCTGAGTGGTTTGTCAGGCTGTCGTCTCACGCAATCGCCTGACAGCCCGGCTCAAGCGGCTGCCTGCTCGCTGATCTGTGAGCCGTCGCGACGTTTCCGTTCTGGCATCCGGGCCTAGGTTTGGCCATATCTGACAGCGACCACTGCCGCTAAAGGGCAGATGCATCACACGCAACGTTTTGGAGCGACCATGACCAATCGCGATCGGGACGTGCGACGCGCGCACGCGGCCGCGCAGGACAAGCCAACGTCTAGCGACAACGCAATCGGCAAGCACGACAGCCCGGATTTGGCGCGTCGGCATGTTCTTGCGGCGTTGGCGGGCGGGGCTTCGATGGCTGCGGCGCAGACCGCATATGCCGATCAGCCCTGGTGGCAGGAAGTCCTGCAAAAAAGCCGCCGGCAGCGCGCGGCGAAACCAGCAGCCAAAGCTGCATCACGCGCGCCACAGATCGCGGATGATCTTCGGCCTGGCAAGACGCCCTGGCGCAGCGATGTGATGCTGGAGGCGATGGACAAAGCCATTGGGCGCTATGAGACAATGGCGCGTGAAAAGGTTTGGCCGAAAATCGGTCGCGGGCGCCTTCTGCGGGTTGGCGATCACGATGAGCGCATCCCGATCATCCGGCGCCGGCTCTATCTCGGCGGCGAACTGCCAGAGCGCGGTTATCAGGCTTACCGCTCCGATTATGTTTATGACGAGTGGCTGGACGCCGCCGTGCGCCGGTTCCAGGCCGGACATGGCCTGCGTGTTTCCGGTTTCATCAACCGTTCAACAACGGCCCAGCTCAACGTTTCGCCGCGTGACCGCCTCGGCCAATTGCAGGTCAATCGGCGGCGTCTGCAAGCGCTTATGAATAGCCGGATCGAAGACCGCTACGTGCTTGTCAACGCAGCCGCATTCCAGCTCGAAGCGGTGGAGAAGTATGAGGTCGCCCAGCGCCATCGCGTGATCGTTGGAAAGCCGGATCGGCAGACGCCGGAAATCTCCGCCATGATCCGTGGTTTGAACTTTTTCCCCTATTGGCGCGTGCCCAAAAGCGTTGCGGTCAAGGACCTTTTTCCACGGCTTGCCAAGGACTTGAGCTACTTGGACGAACACCACATCAAAGTGGTGCGTGGGTACTACGACGGGCCTGAGATTGATCCAACCGCGATCGACTGGACCGCGGCGGATCCGAAAGAGATCAAGTTCAAACAGGATCCAGGCCCTTGGAACGCGCTGGGCCTCGTGCGCATCGATATGCCCAATCCCGATATCGTTTACATGCACGACACCCCTCTGAAAGAGCTGTTCAGCTCGCGCGGGCGGGCGTTCAGCGCCGGGTGCGTGCGTGTTCAAGATGTCATGCGGCTGGTCGGGTGGATTGCGAAATACGAGCCCGGCTTTGAGGAGCCGGAGGCGCGGATAGACGACATCATCGCGGCGGGCGAAGCTGTCGACGTGAAGCTGACGCGGCCTATTCCGGTTTATTTTGCCTACATCACAGCATGGGCGGAGCCGGACGGGACGGCGGTCTTCCGCCCTGACGTGTACGGGCGCGACGGCAGTGCCGCGTTGCGCGGCGAGGATGATCCGGACGTCCCGCCGCCACCGGCCATGCTGTCGCCATAACCGGAGCTGGCCCAGGCCAATGCGATTGCCCGGGCCGACCGCCGCCGAATTGACGTGCCCGCCGTTGGATTTCGAAGCATTAAAGTGCGGGTTTTTCGGAGGCCGTAAGCCCGCCACGTTGGGTGCGCCGCACGATGAAAAGTGCGTCCGGTGTGGTGCGGAAGGTTTGCGCACGGAGATCACCTTGACCGCCGTTCGCGCGGGGCAGGTTCAAAACCAACGCACCAGGCCGGCAGACCGTGTGCGTGACCTCCGTGCGCCCACGCAAGGTATGCGCTTCATCTTCCCATTTATAACTCACCGATACAGGCGTCGTGTTGCGGACCTTAAAGGCATAGCGCAGCGCTTTTGGGCGCCCAAACAGCTGCACACTTATGAACGTGAGCGTTGTTTCTGCCTTGGCAACGCCGACGCCGATTTCGGTAACGTGCTCGGCTTCGAGGTTGCGGCGGTGCCCCGGGGAATTCTTCCAGCCTTCCAGCGCGAGACGGGCAAGCTGTCGGCTGCGAAAGCCGCGATCGTCGCGGTGCAGGGCAAGGTTTTCAGCAACCTGGCAGAATGCGTAGCCGGCGGTTTCAACACGTTGTGCCGGCTGGCGTCCATCGGCGGTGTGGGAAAAGCGCCCGGTCCGAGCGAGGTAGGCGGCAAATGCCCGGGCGGCTGCGTCTAGATTCGCGTTGCGCTGCAACTCCCGTTTGCCCGCCTTGCGGCGGAACGCATTCGTCATTTCGACAATTGCCGTCTCGACGGCAGGCAAATCTGGCACCATGACCGCAGTCCTGATCTTTGTGTGTTGTCTTGTGTTCAGCGCGGCCGTGTCGTCGCGCTCGCGCTCATTCGCTATGACTGGCTGGCAATCGCATCGGGATCGAAGGCTTCCCAGCCATCAGGGCCGAGGCGCTCTTGCGGTCGAAAGCGGCTTTTGTAGGCCATTTTTTGCGAACCGGAGATCCAGTATCCGAGATACAGGTACGGCAGGCCCTGACTGCGGGCATAGCTTAGATTTTCCAAAATCATATAGGTGCCAAGGCTGCGCGGGTCGCAATCGGGGTCATAAAACGAGTAGACCATCGAGATGCCGTCGGACAGGCGATCGCACAGCGCAACGGCAACGAGGCGGCCCTGGTCGGAGCTATCCGCGCGGTGCCTGGATGGCCAGTCATCGCGCCGTGATCGGGCGGGGCGGACGCGATACTCGACCAGGTGCGTGTCGATGATTGAATCCTCAATCATCATGGCGAAGTCCAACACCGACATTTCGGCCATGCCGCCGTCACCGTGGCGGGCGTCGATGTAAGCGCGGAACAAGCTGTACTGCTCAGCGGTCGGCTGCGCAGGCACGCGCGTTGCAACAATGTCGACGTTCCGGGCGCTGATGCGCCGGAAGCTGCGGCCAGGCGCGAACTTGTCGATGACGACGCGGACCGAAATGCACGCCTGACAGCCGTCGCAATAGGGCATGTAGGCAATGTTTTGGCTGCGCCGGAAGCCGCCTTTCAAGAGCGTATCGATGAGGGCGCGTGGCTTGTCCTGGGTCAGATGCGTGAAGAGTTTGCGCTCGCGCCGGCCCTTCAAATACGGGCAGGGTTGCGCGGAGGTGACGTAGAACTCGGGAAAACTCTTGGGATGCTCAGTCATCGTTACAGGTCCGGCCCCTCCCGTTGCCGCCACGGCTTGTCTGTTCTCTCGTGGCCGCTGGTCGTCGCTTTCAGGTTAGCGTAACGCTGCCGCCTCGCAATCGTGCCGCGCGGATCGGCACATACAGCAAGGGGCCTGATCACGCCGGGAGCAGCTTAAACTGTGGTAAGCATCCGCGCGGCATGCGGCGCAGAGTAGGTCAGGATGCCGGCGGCTCCGGCCCGCTTGAATGCGAGAAGACTTTCCAAAACAACGCGGTCATAATCGAGCCAGCCGTTTCGCCCGGCGGCTGCCATCATGGCGTACTCGCCAGAGACTTGATAAGCGAATGTCGGCACTTTGAATGTGTCTTGAACGCGCTGGATGATGTCCAGGTAAGGCATGCCCGGTTTCACCATGACCATATCGGCGCCTTCGGAGATATCGAGGCCGACTTCGCGGATTGCCTCGTCGGTGTTCGCTGGATCCATCTGATAGGTGCGCTTATCGCCCTTCAGCGCCGCGGTGGAGCCGATGGCATCGCGGAATGGTCCGTAAAAGGCAGACGCATATTTGGCGGCGTAGGACATGATTTGCACGTCAGTGTGCCCAGCGCTTTCCAAAGCATCGCGGATGGCGCCAACACGCCCATCCATCATGTCCGACGGCGCAATGATATCACAGCCAGCCTCGACCTGGATGAGCGTTTGGCGGACCAGGCCCTCGATGGTTTCATCGTTGATGATGCGACCGTCACGCAGGAAACCGTCGTGGCCGTGGCTTGTGTAGGGGTCGAGTGCGGCGTCGCAGATGATCCCGATCTCCAAGCCAGCGCCGCGGACAGCACGGACCGCCTGACAGACCAGGTTGTCAGGGTTGAAAGCTTCGCTTGCGGCTTCGTCGCGCAAGTCCCTGGGGGTTGTGGGAAAAAGCGCGATTGCGGGAATGCCCAGGGCCATCGCCTGTTCCGCCGCGGCCGGCACGCGATCGACGCTGAGCCGGTCAACGCCTGGCATCGACGCGACTGGGTCGGCGACATCGCTGCCCGATGTTACAAACAACGGCCAAATCAGGTCGGCGGCTGACAGCGTGTTTTCGGCCACGAGGCGCCGCGCCCAATTTGTTTTGCGGTTCCGGCGCAGTCGTGTTCGCGGGTAGGCGCTTTTGGCTGAATTGGAGCCATCCGTTGCGTGCATGGCAGACCTCCGCCTCGATCGTCTGCGAGCGTCGGCGCCGCGCGATCTGATGTGTATCTGGCGAAAGGGTACGCAACGGCGCGGCGTGAAGGCAACGCTGCCAAAGGTCGAGGCGTGCAGCCAACCTGCGACCGTTTGAACGCGTCAGCGGCGGACTGGGCGTCAGCTATCGGCAGTATGGACCGGTTGGTCGGATCGCAAGGTCGACGTGGAAATGGTCGCGGTGGGTTTCGTCGGCCTCGGGACCAAGGACGGTGCCAAAAATCGTACAGGCAGAGGCATGCGCCGCGCGCAGGAACCGGCTGCGGGCGCGGAAGAGACCACGGTTCCGTCGGGGCGCTGCGCGTTTCGTGCTCCGGGTCAGGCTTGCTGTTTTGTTTGAAGGTTTTGATTTGGCGCGCGGTTTCGGGCCGCCCAATTGCGAGCCGCCGGTAAAGCCAAGTCCGATGGATTGGCCGCCGTCGGGTGCGTCGCGGCCTTGCGTTGCGCCAGTGAACGCATTTGCCAGCGCGCTCAACGGATTGATCGTTGCTTGTGCCGGTTCAGCTTTGGGGTGCTTGGTGGTGCGCAGCGCGGGTTTTTCGGCAACCTGGGTCGGCTGCGGCGCGGTCTGGCGCTGTTTTTTGGGCTCTGTCGCTCTGCGTGCACGCCGCGCAATGTCGCGGCGCGTCATGCCCCAATGCGATACCAACCGCGCGCGGCGACCGTTTTCGGTTTCAAAGCTCTTGATATCGAGGGCGTTGGCGAACGCATGCTGCGACAGCCGCGTGTTGCGGCGACCATAAGCGTTACGACACGAATACCCGCTGAAAATATGGACCGTTTTAATCCGGGCGCCAAGATGTTCGCGCGCTGCGGGTTGCAGGTGTTGGACCAGCCACGTGTGCATGGCCGCGACCATGGCACAATTGAGCTTGGCTGGGGGGTGGAACGTGACGCGGTTCTCACCGGCGCCCAAAGCCGACAGCAGCACCGGGGCGGGGTCGCCGCAGGGCCCACTTTTCAGGGGGGCTTGGGGCTGTGTGCGTGCGTTGGTTGCGGGCAGAACTTTCGCACACAGCGCGCGCGCTTCAGCGATTTCGGCGGGCGACCATGCTTTGCGCCGGTCCGTGCGGTCACGCTCAATGGCTTGGACGGGCGATTTGCCGGGCCTGGATGGTGGGCGACGCGATGGTTGGAGGGCCTTGCCGTTGCTCTCAGATCTCGGTGCTCGCGGTCTCGACTCGGTGGTGTCATGCGCGATCGGGATGCGTTTGAGCGTTCCGTCGATGGTGAAAACGTAGCGGGCTGTGGCCTGGGCCCAAGCCGGCGCGCCAGTTGCATCGGCCAGCGGGATCAAGACGAGGGCGGACAGGACGGCACGCGCTCTTGGCGACGGAAAGACCGGCATTGCGACACCTTACTGCTGTTGCTCAGGACGCGCCGCTTGAGGTCGGGGGCCGACCTCGGCGCGATGCGGGACAAACGCAGCAGAACCTGGGAACGCATCACGGCTTGGATATACGACAGTTGAGTGTGATTCGCGCAACAATGGGGCAATGTCCGTCAACATCGCAGCGCGGACGCGGTATGCGAGCGCGCGACGGCGCGGTGTGTGCCGTCACGCGGCTGCCGGTCAAGGCAGGGTTCGAATGATCGGAGGGCGGATATGGGCGACAAGGCGGCTGAGGCTGGCGACATCCGCGTTGAGGCGCGCGGTGCAGCGGCGAGCATTGTATTGACCCGGCCCCAAGCATTGAACGCGCTCACCGATGATATGCGCACGCAGATCGCAAACGCGATGCCCGGCTTTTCGCGCGATCCTATGATCTATGGGATGGTGATCCGTGCCGACGGCGACAAAGCCTTTTGTGCCGGTGGCGATGTGCGTCAGCTTGTTGGGCTGGCCAAAACGGATATGACCGCAGCACGCCGCTCTTTTGCAGACGAATACCGGTTGAATTGGCGTCTGGAATGTTTTTCCAAGCCGACCGTATCGCTGATCAATGGCGCGGTCATGGGCTCAGGCGTCGGTCTGACGCTTTATGGTACGCATCGCGTCGCCGGCGCTGATTATCAATTCGCCATGCCGGAAGTCGCGATCGGGCTATTTCCTGATGTTGGCGTGTCACATCATCTGGCGCGGCTGCCGCATGAAATTGGCACGTATCTCGCGCTCACCGGCGCACCAATCGGCCGGGCGGACGCGTTTGCGCTGGGTCTTGTGACGCACTGCATCGACGCAAGCCATTTTGATCAAATTCACGCGGCCATGGCGGATGCGGATCCCGTCGATGCCAAGCTCGATCCGTTGCATGTTGATCCTGGCCCTTCGCATCTATTACCGCGCGCGTCCGTGATCGCCCCTTGGTTTGCCGGTGACGACGCGCAAGAAATTGTCAATCGCGTGCGTGTTGCGGCTGAAAGCGATGGGCCCATGGCTGCATTTGCGCAGGAAACACTATCGACGCTGATGGCGCGATCACCGCTCTCGCTGTGCGTCACGTTGCGGCATTTGCGGCAAGCGACCGACTTTGACCTGCGTGAAACGTTGATGGCCGATTATACGTGCGCGTTTCATTTTCTGAACGGCCACGACTTTGCGGAGGGTGTGCGCGCGATGCTGATCGACAAGGACAAGGCGCCGCAGTGGCGGCCGTCGCGTCTCGACGATGTCGGTGCGGACCTGATTGCGTCCTATTTTCAGACACCGGACGACGGCGGCCTGATGTTGGAAACGCGCCAAGAAATGCAAAGACTGCGCGTTTGATACAGGCATGAAGGCTTTTGCAATCGCGTGATTGTAAGCGCAACAGGCAAGGTTTGCTGGGTTTCGGCGTCGGGCTGTTTCAGGGCGGGATCGCCGTTAGTGTGTTCGACACGGATAAGGGCAAACAGTTGGTTATCTAGAGTTTGCGCGGTACCCCCCTTATTGAAACTTTAAGTATGCGCATTAAGGTAACATTTAGCGCGAGTTCCCTAAGTTGGTGATCACGGAAAGCTCGACGGGGCCATCTCCGGTTCAGTTCAATGCGTAAAAGGGCACGGCCATGAGAGCAGCGCTGGAAGTCGCCAATACAGCCATCAATGAAGACGAGACCACGATCGGAAGCGAGTATCAGCAGGCGCTGCGCCTGATCGAACGCCTTCACCGGTTGCTTCTCGACGTTATCAAAGACGAATTCGATCGCCTCGGCGGAACCGATCTCAATAGCGTTCAAGCGCTGTTGCTATATAATATCGGCGATGGTGAGTTGACCGCAGGCGAATTGAAAACGCGCGGCTATTACCTCGGCTCAAATGTCTCATACAACCTGAAGAAGCTCGTCGATATGGGCTATCTTCATTACAAAAAGTCGGAAACCGATAAGCGGTCGGTTCGCGTCAGCCTGACGGCCAAAGGCCTGGAGGCTTGCGAGGTTGTCGATCAGCTCTATGCGCGCCAGCTGGCTTCGATCGAAGCGGTTGCCCAGATTTCGCATGATGACTTCCGCAATCTGAACCGCGCGCTGATGCGCCTTGAGCGTTATTGGACCGACCAGATCCGCTACCGTCTGTGAACTTCGACGGGCGCTTCGACGGGCGCGCGGTGCTGCGTGGCTGTGACCGTCCGTGGAAAGAATGATTATGGGCTCGGCTTCGGTGTTCGAAGCCGGCCCTTTTTTGCGTCGCGACACGTTGCGTTGCGGTTTGAAGCGCAAAAGTTGTGGGTGGCGCATCATCGGCCGGCAAATGCCCATTTTCTCGGCCAGTTGGACGCATTTTCGCACCGCACCATTGCCGACCGGCAGTCTTCAAACGGCCTTGATTTGACTTCTGGGGCGCAGGCGGGATTGTGCTGCCGAGCGCAGGTCTTTGGGACTTGCCGACACATCCAGAGGCAAGAGGTTTCGCCATGCGGTTTGGGGCAGCCGTAAAACGAATGAACGTTGTCGGGCACGTTCGTGCAAGTGTTGTTGGTGGGCTGATCGCCCTGGCAGGCGCTGTGGGTGTGTCAGCGCCAGTGGTCGCATTCGACGGGACGCAAGCGTCGTGGAGCCCGTTCCGCACTGACGGCGCGAACACCGGCGCGCAGCTTTTTGACCGACAATTCGTTCAGCGCTGGGAGGCGAACCCGCCGCGGGGCTATCCGACGCTTTCGCGCGCCAATATCGATGCAACGCGCAAGGCCATCGCCAAGTACGAAAAGATCGTGGCGGACGGCGGCTGGCCAAGCGTGCCTGCCATGAAGATGTATGGCGGGGTCAGTGGGCCGTCGGTGAAGGCGCTTCATGATCGGCTATTGGCGAGCGGCGATCTGCGGTCGGCCTCGTATTATCCCACACACTTCAGCTATCACGTTGAACGGGCTTTGAAGCGCTTTCAGGCTTCAAACGGGTTGTCGCCGACCGGGGTGACTGACCGGCGCACCATTGCGGCGCTGAATATCCCCGCAGAGGTGCGTCTGCGCCAACTCAAGGTCAATCTGAGACGCCTGCGCGCGCATGTTAAGCCGGAAAAGGCGCGCTATGTGGTGGTCAACATTCCTGCTGCGCAGGTGGAAGCCGTTGAAGGCGATAAAGTTGTCTCGCGGCATGCGGGTGTTGTGGGCAAGATCGGGCGCAAGACACCGCAACTGTCGTCCCGTATCCACGAGATCAACTTCAATCCGGTTTGGCACCTGCCGCCGACGGTTATTCGCAAAGACCTGATCCCGAAGGGACGGGAAATGCAAAACGGCAAAGTGGACGTGCTGACGAAGTTCGGCATCGATGCTTATGCTGGTGGCCGGAAGCTCGATCCAACCAAGATCAACTGGCGTTCGCGGCAACCCTACAATCTCACGTTCAAGCAGAAGCCGGGCGACAGCAATCCGTTGGGCTTCGCCAAGATCAACTTTCACAACAAGTACTCGGTTTACCTGCATGATACGCCGGGCGACCGGATTTTCGGGCGCAACTTCCGCGCGGCAAGCTCCGGCTGCGTGCGTGTGGAAAACATCGAGACGTTGCTGACGTGGCTGCTGCGGGACAATGGCGCCTGGGGCGGTCAGGCGATCAAGGCGATCAAGGCCTCGGGCGAAACACAAACCGTCCGGCTGCGGCGGGCCGTGCCGCTGCATATGGTTTATATTACCGCGTGGGCGACCGCCGACGGGGTTATCCAGTTCCGGCGTGATCTCTACCAGCAGGACCGTGCGGGCAAGCTTGCTGCCTCCTACTGATCTCGCGATCGGGCCTGTCTGAGCCCGACTGGCGGCTCGGGTTTGATAGGGCGCCGTCGCCGCACCGGCGAGCGGGTGCCTCGGCGGCTCATTCGGTGTGCTGATGCGGCGTGTCGCACACGTTGGCGGCGTGCCTGCGCCCTCGGGCGCATGGCGTGGCCGTGCGAATGGCGCTACCCTCTTGGTCCGTATTCCATGTGCTCGTGTGATCGGGTGGATGCTGCCGGTTCGCTCAACCACCGGAGACCTGCGTACACGAGGCCGCCGGCCCCGCATCAGTGGGGCCATGACCTGAAGGAGTTGCTGCCATGTCCGTTGCCGAATTGCTGCCACAGTCCGAGGACGATCGCGGCTTCTTCTCAACCCCGCTATCCGAAGCCGATCCGGAAATCTTTGCGGCCATCCAGAACGAGCTTGGCCGTCAGCGCCACGAGGTGGAGCTGATTGCTTCGGAAAACATCGTATCGCGCGCTGTCTTAGAGGCGGCCGGCTCGGTGATGACCAACAAGTATGCTGAGGGCTATCCAGGCAAGCGGTACTACGGCGGTTGTGAATTCGTCGATGTGGCCGAGACACTTGCGATTGAGCGCGCCAAGCAGCTTTTCGGCTGTTCTTATGCGAACGTGCAGCCGAACTCGGGCAGTCAGGCGAACCAGGCCGTCTTCCTGGCGCTGCTGCAGCCCGGTGACCTTTTTATGGGCCTGGATCTCAACGCGGGTGGGCATTTGACCCACGGCGCGAAAGTGAACCTGTCTGGCAAGTGGTTTGAAGTTGCAAGCTATGGCGTGCGCCGCGAAGACGGTGTCATCGACATGGACGAGGTTGCTGCGCAGGCGCGTTTAGCCAAACCCAAGCTGATCATCGCTGGCGGTTCAGCCTATGCCCGGCATTGGGACTTTGCGCGCTTTCGCGAAATCGCGGACGAGGTTGGGGCGTGGCTGCTTGTCGACATGGCCCACTTCTCGGGCCTCGTGGCAGGTGGCGCGCACCCAAGCCCATTCCCGCATGCGCATGTTGTGACGTCGACGACGCACAAAACGCTGCGTGGCCCGCGTGGCGGTATCATTCTCTCCAACGACGAAGACCTCGGCAAAAAACTCAACTCCGCGATCTTTCCCGGACTGCAAGGTGGGCCGTTGATGCACATCATTGCGGCCAAAGCCGTTGCGTTCGCTGAGGCGCTTCGGCCCTCGTTTCAAAACTATGCGGCTCAGATTGTCGCCAACGCGAAAGCGCTTGCCGACGGCATGCAGCGGCATGGCTATGACATCGTCACCGGCGGCACCGATAATCACCTGATGCTGGTCGATCTGAGATCCAAAGAGCTGACGGGTAAGGCAGCGGAGGCCGCGCTGGGCCGGGCCAACATCACATGCAACAAGAACGGCGTTCCGTTCGATCCGCAAAAACCGTTCGTGACGTCGGGCGTGCGGTTGGGCACGCCGGCGCCCACCACGCGCGGGTTCCGCGAGGATGAGTTTGTTGAGGTCGCTGCGCTGATCGCGGAGGTGCTTGATGGTTTGCGCGCCAATGGTGACGAGGCCAACGGCACTGTGGAAGTTGCGGTCAAAGAAAAAATCGTCGCCCTGACCGACCGCTTCCCAATCTATAATTGAGACATGGCGCATCAGGCCCTGGGCACCCTCGCGGTGCCGGCGGCTTAGGAACATCCCGTTATGATGCGGGCGGGCGCCGGAGGACGATGAGATGCGGTGCCCGTTTTGCGATGGCAACGACACGCAAGTGAAAGATAGCCGGCCGGCGGAGGAGAACGCCGCAATCCGACGGCGCCGTGTGTGCCCGGACTGTGGGGGCCGTTTCACGACGTTTGAACGGGTTCAGTTGCGCGAACTCACGGTCGTCAAGCGGTCGGGCCGCAAGGTCACGTTTGATCGCGACAAGCTGCTCGTGTCGGTCCAGGTGGCGCTGCGTAAGCGCCCGGTTGAGCCGGAACGTATCGAGCGTCTGGTCTCGGGAATTGTGCGCCGGCTTGAAAGCTCAGGCGAGAGTGAGATCCCCTCGGCGCGGATCGGGGCGCTTGTGATGGATGCGTTGCGGGAGTTGGACCCGGTCGCGTATGTCCGTTTCGCGTCGGTCTATCGCGATTTCCGGGAGGTCGCCGATTTTGCCGATGTCCTTGGCGAGATCGCGCGTGACGCCGTGCCCGATGAGCGCGACGTGGACGACGCTGCGCCTGCGCTTGCCGGTGCGCAGCTCAAGAGCGCTTAAGGCCGCGGGCTTGATGGCCGGTGGGGCGCCAAATTCAGATACGTCGGGCGGAGCTTTGCAGGACGCCGCATTTGGTCTTGATCGATGGTTGATGGCGCGGGCCTTGAAATACGCGCGGTTTGGCCTGGGGAGCGTGGCGCCCAATCCCGCGGTCGGCGCCGTTGTTTTTGATCCGGTGGCACAGGTCGTGGTGGGCGCGGGTTGGACGCAACCGAGCGGGCGGCCGCACGGTGAACCTGTCGCGCTTGCGGTTGCCGGTGGCCGGGCGCGCGGTGCAACGATGGCCGTGACGCTTGAGCCATGTGTCCATCACGGGCGGTCTCCGCCGTGTACGGATGCAATTATCGCAGCGGGCCTGAAGCGCGTTATTTATGCCATCGGCGATCCAGATCCGCGTGTTGCTGGACGCGGCGCCGACACATTGCGCGCGGCCGGAATCGCGGTTGAGCGCGCTGATCCAGATCAGGCGGATGTGGCGCATTGGATCACCCGTGGGCACATTCTCCGGGTGACCGAGCGGCGGCCGTTTGTTCAAATCAAAGTGGCTGTCGGCCCCGACGGCCGTGTGGCTCGCGGCGGTACGGCAGGCGCGGCGGGGCCGACCTGGGTCACGGGGACAACGGCGCGCGCGCTTGGTCATGTCCTGCGCGCCGAGGCCGATGCGATCCTTGTGGGGCGCGGCACGGTGCGCGATGACGATCCCGATCTGCGGTGCCGGCTGCCCGGGCTGTCGTGGCGCTCTCCTTTGCGAGTTGTTCTGGGGGGTGATGCCATTGCGGATGATCGCCGGCTTGCGCAGACCGTCGGCGCACGAGGGCTTGGCGCGGCGTCCGGCGGGGTTGGACAGCTCGGCCCGGATGTCATTCACTACCGTAGCGCGGCTGTGGTCGCCACTGAGCGTCCGCTCAGCACCGATTGCGCCGGCGTCATTGAAACGGTGGCAAGCGTCGAGGTTGGTGGCAAGATTTGGCTGCCAGCGGTTATGGAAGACTTGGTCGCGCGGGGTGTCACGCGCTTGCTCGTCGAAGGCGGGCCGACCGTGTGGGCAGCCTTTGCGAAAGCCCGTCTCGTGGATGAAGTCGTTGTGTTCCATGCCGGTGATGGGGCTGGGCGCGTGCCGGGGGACCGGCTTGAAGACGTGGCCCGTGTCTATGTGCCGGGGGTCGGCTTGCGGATTGTCGACGTTCGCGCTGTGGGACGCGATACGGTTGCGCGGCTGCGGCTTTCGCCAAGCGTTGCGTGAGTTGAAACTGCTGAAATGCGAGCCGGCACTGGAGGCGCGATGTTTACGGGACTGATCAGCGATGTCGGCGAAGTGGTTGCGATTGATGGCGACCAATTCACGGTACGCGCGCGCTATAACGCCGAAAGCGTGCCTGTTGGTGCTTCGATCTGCTGCGATGGCGTTTGTCTGACTGCGACAACGGTTGCGCCGGACGAGACGGGCTGCCGTTTTACCGTCGACGTTTCAAACGAAACGCGCGACAAGACCACGCTCGGCCAATGGCATATCGGCAGTCCCGTCAATCTGGAACGATCGCTGCGCGCTGGGGATGAGCTTGGCGGACATATTGTCTCCGGCCACGTCGACGGCGTTGCCAAGGTGGTGGCGATTACTCCGGATGGCGACAGCCGGCGGTTCACGTTTGAAGCGCCCGAACATCTGGCCATGTATATTGCGCCGAAGGGATCGGTCGCACTGGACGGGACTTCGCTGACGGTGAACGAGGTCTCTGGCAACAGGTTTGGCGTCAATCTGATCCCGCACAGTTTGTCCGTGACGACATGGGGCCGCAAAACGGCGGGTTCTCAGGTCAATCTCGAAGTCGATGTGTTCGCGCGCTATATCGCGCGGCTGATGGAGTACCGGCAGTGAGCGACAGCTTGAAGACCGCCGTTTATGCGGAAGGACAGGGCTTTCTGTCGCCGACGGCCGACATTATCGAAGATCTGCGCAACGGCCGGATGGTGATCCTGGTCGACGCTGAAGATCGCGAAAACGAGGGTGATCTCGTCATCCCGGCGCAAATGGCAACGCCCGACGCCATCAACTTCATGGCGACGCACGGGCGCGGACTGATCTGTCTGAGCCTGACCGAACAGCGCGCCAAGGATCTGCGGCTTGAGGCGATGGTCCCGGCCAACGCGTCGCGCACGGGTACGGCGTTCACCGTGTCGATTGAGGCGCGCGAGGGCGTGACAACCGGCATTTCCGCCCACGATCGGGCGCGGACCATTGCTGCGGCCATTGACCCGACCAAGGGACATGAGGACATCGTCTCGCCGGGGCACGTGTTTCCGCTTGTGGCGCGAGAGGGCGGCGTGCTCGTGCGCGCGGGGCATACCGAAGCGTCAATTGATTTGGCGCGTCTTGCGGGTCTCAATCCGTCCGCCGTGATTTGCGAGATCATGAATGACGACGGCACAATGGCGCGCTTGCCCGATCTTGTCGGATTTGCGCAAAAGCATGGGTTCAAGATCGGAACGATCGAAGACCTGATCGGCTTCCGGCTGCAACACGATAAGATCGTCAAGCGGGTTTCGTCTCGCCCGGTGGAAAGCGCATTTGGCGGGGCTTTCGATCTGCACATCTATCAGACGCTGGTTGAGCCAAGCGAACATCTCGCGCTGGTCAAAGGCGACCTGAGCGGACCGGAGCCGGTTCTGGTGCGGGTTCATGCGGTGAATGCGCTTAAAGATTTGCTTGGGGTTGGCGTCGGTTCCGAGGGACCCTCAGAGATTGCGCGCTCGATGCAGGCCATTGCCGATGAGGGGCGCGGCGTGATTGTGCTCATCCGTGACTTGCGGCCCAAGTCGGTCTCTGAAATGTTTGCGCGGCAGGCCGACCAGCCAGTGCGGTCGATCCAGGGCAGTGAACAGCGCAACGTCGAAATCGGGATTGGATCGCAGATCCTGCGTGATCTGGGCATTCGCGACATGATCCTGCTTTCGAATACGCCCAATCCACATTATGTCGGGCTTGAAGCCTTTGGGCTGAAAATCGTCTCGCAGCGGCCGATCGACTGAGCGGGTTGGCCGCGCGACACTCAATTTGAAAAGCGGGGACCCCCATGGCCGGGCCGTCTTATGACGCCGTCGACGAGGCGCTGTTGCGCGCGATCCCGCAGCGATTGGGGCGGGTGCCACGCGTTTTGCTGATCGTTGCGCCGTACTATCGCGATATCGCAAACGAGCTTGAAGTGAACGCGCGCGCCGTGCTCGGCCTGGCGGAAGCCGACGTCACGAAGGTGACCGTGCCAGGTGCGTTGGAAATCCCGCAGGCGCTTGAACTGGCGCTGACTGAGCCAACCTACGAGGGCTTTGACGGCGTCGTTGCGATCGGCTGCGTCATCCGCGGTGAGACATCGCATTATGACATCGTGTGCCACAACGCGAACCACTGGTTGATGGACGTTGCGCTCAGCCACGGCGTGCCGGTCGGCAATGCCATCCTCACGGTTGATACGCACGAGCAAGCGCAGGTGCGTGCGGCCAAGACGACCGGTGATGGCGGCAAGGGAGCAGATGCGGCGCGCGCGGCCCTGAGCCTGATTGCAATCGCCAATCCTGAGGGCATGAGCGTGCCCGATGAGGTTTCGGCGTGAGCAACGAAGACAACAAGGCGGCCATGCGCGGCAAACCAAAGCGTGCCCGCTCAGCGGCAACCACCGCGCGCAGTGCTGCACGTCTGTCAGCGGTCCAGGCGCTCTACCAGATGGAATTCGGCGGGACGGACCTGAACGCCGTGATCCACGAATTTGCCGAACTGCGCCGGGATGCCGACGACGAAGACGGCGAGTTCACGGTGATCGCAGGGGCGGATCTGACGTTCTTTTCTGAACTGCTGCGCGGCGTGGTTCGGCTTCAACGGGATATTGACCCGGTGATCGACAAGCGTCTTGCCGATGGTTGGCGATTCGTCCGGGTCGATGCCACGGTGCGGCAGATCCTGCGCGCGGCGCTGTATGAACTGATCGATCGCCCCGACGTGCCGGCCCGCGCCATCGTCAACGAGTACGTGGAAGTGGCGAAAGCCTTTTTTGAGAACGGGGATGAGCCGAAACTCGTCAACGGCGTTCTCGATCAGCTTGCGCGCGGCTATCGGGCCGGTGAGTTCGCGGATGTGTCGGCGAAACCCGCGGATGCGGACGGACGCACGGCGCGGAAATCGGAAACGCAGCCGGCGGCTGGCGACGACAGCGCGGTCTAGCCATGGCAGCGGACCCGGCATCAGAGATGGCGTCAGCGGGGAAATCAGACCGGGCGTCCGAAGCAGTCGACGTTCCCGCATCGCCACAGGGCTCGACGTCAAGCGCGATGCAAGAAGATGCCATGATTGCTGGGTTTTTCGCGCCGCTTGCGACGCATCCGGGTGCCTTTGGTCTGGCTGATGATTGCGCACAGATCATGCCGGGGCCTGGGCAGGCCCACGTTTTCAAGACCGACCCTATCCGCGCGGGCGTGCATTTTCTGGCCGAAGATCCGCCGGAGTCTATCGCTTGGAAAGCGCTTGCGGTGAATGTCTCCGATCTTGCCGCGAAGGCCGCGCGGCCGGTCGCGTATCTCGCCGCACTGTCATTCCCGCAAGCACCAGAACGAGCGTGGCTTAAGGCGTTCTGCGATGGCCTGGCTGAGGCCCAGGACGCGTTTGGCATGTCGTTGATCGGTGGCGATACGGACCGGGCGCCGGGGCCGCTGAGCATCTGCGTCACCGTCATCGGGGAAGTTGCGGCGGGCCGCGCACCATTACGGTCGGGCGCGCGGCCCGGTGACGTGTTGTTTGTATCAGGCACGCTTGGCGATGCCGCGCTCGGCCTCAGCGTGCATTGCGCTGATGGAGACGGCGATGCCCTTGGGCTCAATCGCGCGCAGGCTGAGGCTTGTCGGGCGCGGTATCTGAGACCATCGCCACAACTTGGCGCGCGGGCTGCGTTGCGGGCTTACGCGACAGCGGCGATGGATTTGTCCGATGGGCTTGTGAAAGACGCTGGCCGGATGATGCTTGCAAGCGGTTGCGGCGCCCGGATCAACGTCGCCGGCTTGCCGCTGTCTGATGCGATGCAGGCGGCGGTGTCGATAAATGCCGACGAACTCTTGCGGGCGCTCGCACATGGCGACGACTATGAAATCCTCGCTGCGGTGCCGCCGGACAGGGCAGATGCGTTTGTGGCTCTTGCGCGAGCTGGCGGGGTGGCGATGACCGCCGTTGGCGCTTGTATAAATGGATCTGGAGTGAGCGTGGTCGGTCCGGATGGGTGCGAGATGTCACTGCTCAAAACGGGTTATGCACATTTCTGATCGCTAAAGCATCATCCGACCACACGTGTCTGCAATTGCGGTCAACTGGTCGAATAAGGGTGCTCTAACTAAAGCGTGTCGCAAGAAATGCGCCTCGCTTTAGCTCTGCTGCGCTCACGGGCCGTTAGCCCTCCGCGGGGGCGGGCCGTTTTCGTGTCGATGTTTCGAACACGAACATCGACGGCCCGGGCCGCTTTGCGGCATTGGGACGTGCCTCCGATTGGATGCGACATGCATTAGTTAGAAATAAAGTAGTCTCATCCGGTCTGTGAAGCGCAAAGCGTTTCCGCGATATCGGAAACTGCTCTAGCAAGACCGCGTGAGATCAATCCGTTGACCCGCTTTGATGGTTGTGTTGCCGTCATCGGCGTCAGTCGTCAGACCATCCTGCAAGTGCCTCAGACAAAAGACACTGTGTCGCCGTGTTGCCAGTCAAGGGGCCTTTTGGCATGGTCCCGCGCGCTTGGCCCTGCCGTTAGTCCCGCGTCTGCGCGCCATCCCTGCCGGTGTCTCGGCGGAACCAACCACGTTTAGGGGGAACGCATCCCATGCAAGAGATGCTATGGGCGATCATCGCATGCGGCGTCGTCGCTTTGATCTACGCCGTCGTTACCATTCAATCGGTGCTGAAAGCCGACGCCGGCACGCCGCGCATGCAGGAAATCGCACTGGCAATCCGCGAGGGTGCGCAAGCCTACCTCAACCGGCAATATTCCACGATCGCCATCGTGGGGGTGATCATCGCGATTGCAGCGCTCTATCTGGGCTGGCAGGTCGCCGTCGGGTTTATTATCGGCGCAGTGCTTTCGGGCGTTGCCGGCTACATCGGGATGTTCGTTTCCGTCCGCGCGAACGTGCGCACGGCACAAGCCGCGTCGCAGTCGCTTGCCGATGGGCTCGACATTGCGTTCAAGTCGGGCGCGGTGACCGGCATGCTGGTTGCCGGTTTGGCGTTGCTTGGGGTTGCGGGCTACTACGCCGTTCTCACACAGGCGCTGGGGTATGAGCCGTCAAGCCGGACCGTGGTCGATGCGCTTGTCGCGCTTGGCTTTGGCGCCTCGCTGATATCGATTTTTGCGCGTCTGGGCGGTGGCATCTTTACCAAAGGCGCTGACGTGGGCGGTGACCTCGTTGGTAAGGTCGAGGCTGGCATCCCGGAAGACGATCCGCGCAACCCTGCCACGATCGCCGACAACGTCGGTGATAACGTTGGTGACTGCGCAGGGATGGCCGCTGACCTGTTTGAGACCTACGCTGTGACGGTTGTCGCGACCATGGTGCTGGCCGCGATCTTCTTTGCGGGCACGCCGGTGCTTGCACAAATGATGCTCTATCCGCTGGCGATTGGCGCGGTCTGTCTGATCACGTCGATCATCGGCACGTACTTCGTGAAGCTTGGCTCGAATAACTCCATCATGGGTGCGCTTTACCGCGGGTTCATCGCTTCGGCCGTGCTGTCGATCGCCGGTCTCGCCGCGGCGAACTACCTCGTGCTTGGCGAATATGGATCGGGCTTTGGCGAGATCGTCCAGATCGAGAACGGCCCCACCATCACCGGTCTCAATCTGTTCATCTGCGGTCTTGCCGGTCTCGCCGTCACGGGGCTGATCGTGTGGATTACGGAGTATTACACCGGGATCGGTTTCCGTCCGGTGCGCTCCATCAGTCAGGCCTCCGTGACGGGCCACGGCACAAACGTGATCCAGGGTCTTGCCATCTCGCTGGAGGCCTGCGCATTGCCGGCGCTCGTGATCGTGTTCGGCATTCTGCTGACGTTCAATCTGGCCGGGCTTTATGGAACCGCGATTGCGACGACGACGATGCTTGGCCTTGCCGGCATGGTGGTTGCGCTTGATGCATTCGGCCCGGTGACAGACAACGCAGGCGGCATCGCTGAAATGTCTGGCCTGCCGAGTGAAGTGCGGCGTTCGACCGACGCGCTCGATGCGGTTGGCAACACCACCAAGGCGGTGACCAAGGGGTACGCGATTGGCTCGGCCGGTCTGGGCGCGTTGGTGCTGTTTGCCGCCTATAACTACGATCTGCAGTACTTCACCCAGAACCCGGAGCAATATCCGTTCTTCCAAGGCGTCCAGGCCGATTTCTCGCTGGCCAACCCTTACGTCATCGTTGGCCTGCTGATTGGCGGTCTGATCCCCTATCTCTTCGGTGGGATCGCGATGACGGCCGTGGGACGCGCGGCAGGCTCGGTCGTGGAAGAGGTACGCCGACAGTTCCGCGAAATGCCGGGGATCATGGAAGGCAAACAGCGCCCGGACTATGCGCGCGCCGTCGACATGCTCACGCAGGCTGCGATCAAAGAAATGATCGTGCCGTCGCTGCTGCCCGTGCTGTCACCGATCGTGCTGTTCGGTGTGATCTATCTGGTTGCCGGTGGCGGTGTTGCGGGTAAGAGCGCTGCGTTCTCAGCCGTGGGTGCCATGCTGCTCGGTGTGATCGTGACCGGGCTGTTTGTTGCCATCTCGATGACGTCAGGTGGCGGTGCCTGGGACAACGCGAAAAAGTCGTTCGAGGACGGCTTTGTTGACAAGGACGGCACCAAGCACCTGAAGGGATCGGAGGCGCACAAAGCCTCGGTGACCGGTGACACCGTCGGCGATCCCTACAAGGACACCGCCGGCCCGGCCGTGAACCCACTTATCAAGATCACAAACATCGTGGCCCTGCTGCTGTTGGCCGTACTGGCGCACTAGATCATTTCAGGTTCGCGTGCGCTCACCTTCCATGATCTAGAGTTTGGATGGTCGCTGCATCTTTCGGTTTAGGCGGTTCCGCCTAAACCGGATGAGCTCTC
The DNA here is from genome assembly GCA_964579305.1 of uncultured Hyphomicrobiaceae bacterium. Classification (GTDB taxonomy): domain Bacteria; phylum Pseudomonadota; class Alphaproteobacteria; order Rhizobiales; family Hyphomicrobiaceae; genus JBCBWG01. The sequence goes on along the minus strand of CAZOGY010000062.1, from coordinate 149 downwards.
AAGCGTGTCGCATGAAATGCGCCTCGCTTTAGCTTTGTTGCGCTCACGGGCCGTTGGTCCTCCGCGGGGGGCGGACCTCCTCAGGGTTCGGCCAACGCCAAACTGGCTCAATGAAATTTGGAGCCGCGCGTTTGCGATTAAAAAGAAAG
>CAZOGY010000061.1:0-21148 GCA_964579305.1 uncultured Hyphomicrobiaceae bacterium | reverse complement strand
CTGGATGCACAATGGTTTTCTGCAGGTCGAAGGCGAGAAGATGTCGAAGTCGCTCGGCAACTTCATCACCATCCACGACTTGTTGGACACCGACACGTTCGGCGGTCAAAGTTGGCCGGGCTGCGTGCTGCGGTGGACCATGCTGTCAACGCACTACCGCCAACCCATCGATTGGACCGTCGAGCGGCTCAGCCAGGGGCGCCAGACCCTTGCGGATTTCGCCGAGATTGTCAGCGCGGAGGGCGTTGGCGACGACGGCGAGATCAACGCAGAGGTTTTGGGCGCGTTGGCCGATGATCTCAATACGCCAAGCGCCATCTCAATTCTGCATGGCATCGCAAAGTCCGCCCGGCGCGGCAATGGGGCTCGCGCGGCGGAGTTGAAGGCGACACTGCGGTTCATGGGCGTTTATGCCAACGAAACCCGCGATGACATGATGGCCGGTTTGCCGGCACCCGAATTCGACGAGGCACACGTGCAGGCGCTGGTTGCCGCGCGCTTGGAGGCGCGCAAGGCGAAGGATTGGGCCGAAAGTGATCGCATCCGTGACGAACTTGCCGCCATGGGCATTCAGGTCAAAGACGGCAAGGACCCCGCAACCGGTGAAGTGATCTCCACGTGGGAGGTGTTGCGATGACAGATCAACGGCGGACTGGGTTGGGCGACAAGCCAGGCAGCCGGCGCGCAATGCATCCTCTGCGTCCGCTGTTGCCGAGTGACATTGCTGGCCTGCGCGAATTGTTTGCCCAGTCGATCGACGTGTTGGCCGCCGATGATTACGACGAGGCCCAACGGTTGGCCTGGATCTCGCGGGCGGAGGATGGCCAAGCTTTTGCGCAGCGCTTGATGACGGCAACGACCTTGGTCGTCGAGCGCGAGGGGGAACTGCTCGGGTTTGCCAGTTTGAAAGACAATAGCCAGATCGACATGCTTTACGTGCATCCCTATGCGGCTGGGGAGGGCGTTGGCACGACACTTGTCGATGCGCTTGAACGCATTGCCGCCGGGCGCGGCACCGAAACCATGTCTGTCGATGCCAGCGAAACGGCCATCGCGTTTTTCGAGGCGCTCAAGTACCAACCTTTGCGCCGCAACTCGGTGCCGATCGAGGATCAATGGTTGACCAACACGACCATGACCAAGGCGTTGAAAGCGATCGCGCCACCAACGACCGGGACACCCGCCAATGACATCTGATGGCACGCCGCAGCCCGTCCATGCGCAAAAGGGGCAAGCGACGGGATCGCATCCGAAGCCCGCTGAGACCGGCATGCCGAAGTGGCTGCTTTACGGGTTCATCGCAAAGCTTGTCCTTGTGGTGGTGATCACGCTTGGCGTTCTGTACTACGCCGGCATTCTTTGACGCGTTGGAAGGCTCTCACGATGACATCGGCTGTCGACAAGGAACGGCTTTATCTGTTCGACACCACCCTGCGCGACGGCGCCCAGACGAAGGGTGTCGACTTTTCGGCAGAGGACAAGCGCGTCATCGCTGCGACGCTTGATGCGTTGGGCGTTGACTACATCGAGGGCGGCTATCCGGGAGCCAACCCGACCGACACGCAGTTTTTTGCTGAGGCGCCTGTGCTTGACCACGCCGCCTTCGTCGCGTTCGGGATGACCAAGCGCGCCGGCCGGTCCGCCGCCAACGATCCTGGTTTGCAGGGCGTGCTTCAAGCCGCAAGCGACGGCGTGTGTCTGGTTGCCAAGGCGTGGGATTATCACGTTCGCATCGCACTGGGCACAACCAACGAGGAGCACGTCGATGGCGTGCGCCAATCTGTCGAGGCGATTGTTGCGGCCGGCAAAGAGGCAATGATCGACTGCGAGCATTTTTTTGATGGGTATAAAGGCAATCGCGATTATGCGTTGACGGTCGCCAAGACAGCCCATGAAGCCGGCGCGCGCTGGGTTGTGCTTTGCGATACCAATGAGGGGACTTTGCCGCAGGAGATTTCTGCAATCGTTGCAGACGTGGCAGCGCACGTTCCAGGCACCCATCTCGGCATTCACACCCACAACGACACTGAAAATGCCGTCGCCAATACGTTCGCTGCGGTTACGGCTGGATGCCGCCAAATCCAGGGCACGCTGAACGGGCTGGGCGAGCGCTGCGGCAATGCAAATCTCACCTCGATTATTCCGACATTGCTTCTGAAATCAGAATATGCCGACCGGTTTCAGATTGCGGTCACTCCTGAACGGTTGACGCGACTGACGCATGCAAGCCGCGTGCTCGATGAGATCCTCAATCGTGCGCCCAACCGTCAGGCGCCCTACGTTGGCGAAAGTGCGTTTGCCACGAAGGCCGGCATCCATGCGTCAGCGATCCTCAAGGCCCCTGAGACTTACGAGCACGTCGCGCCTGAAACGGTCGGCAATACGCGGCGCGTGCTGGTCTCAGACCAGGCGGGCCGGTCCAACATCATGGCAGAGCTGGCGCGGCTCAACATCGGCATTGGCAAGGACGATCCGCGGATTGGCCGGCTGTTGGATGAGGTGAAGGCACGCGAGGCGGAGGGCTATGCTTACGAGGGAGCTGATGCCTCGTTTGAGCTTCTTGCCCGTCGAGCGCTCGGTGAAGTTCCGCAGTATTTCGCGATTGATGGGTTTCGGGTGATGGTTGAAAAGCGGCATAATGCGCTGGGCGATCTCGTCACGGTCTCCGAGGCTAGCGTCAAAGTGTTGATTGCCAACGAGGAAGCGCCGATCTGGTCGATCGCGGAAGGCAATGGTCCGGTCAATGCGCTCGACAATGCGCTGCGCAAGGACCTGGGACCTTTCCAGGCCTACATCTCCACGCTGGAACTGGTCGATTACAAGGTACGGATTTTAACCGGCGGCACAGAAGCCGTGACACGGGTTCTTATTGAGAGCCGTGATCGCGAGACCGGCGCGCGCTGGTTTACGGTCGGGGTCTCGCCAAACATCGTTGATGCCAGTTTCGAAGCCTTGGTGGACAGCATCAATTTCAAGCTGTTCAAGGCCGACGCCCCAATTGCTGCCGCTGTGTAATCAATCGCGATTAGGGGTTGGCGCGATGAGCTCGCTTATGGCGGTTTCTGCATCAAGACGGCCATCGATCACGGCGTTGGCAAGCGCATCGATTGTTTCAGCGCGGGCGGGATCGGACAGTCTGCGGCTGACAACATCGCTGAGCGTGCGGGCAAGCAAATAGCGGGCGCGGCGGGCGCGGCGCTGCTGCGGCGCTGTCCCGGCGGCTTTGGCGTCCCAGGCGTCAGCGATGGCCAAGCGCAACGCGCCGACGCCGTCGCCGGTTGCTGCCACAGTCGCGAGCACGGGGATCTCGGAACCATCCGACCGCAAGGACAGCGCGCTTGCCAATTGCTCGCGGGTGGCTTGGGCGCCGGGCCGATCCGCTTTGTTGACCACGAGTACGTCGGCGATTTCCAGAAGGCCCGCCTTCATGGCTTGGATGCCGTCACCAAGACCGGGTGCCGCGACAACGACGCGGACGTCGGCAACGCGCGCGATATCAACCTCATTTTGACCGGTGCCGACGGTTTCGATCAAAATGACGTCGTAGCCGGCGGCGTCCAGCCCATCGATAATGCGGACCGCGGCGGGGGTGATGCCACCGAGATGGCCACCGGATGCCAGTGAGCGTACGAACACGCCGGGATCGTCGACAGCGGTCGTCATGCGAATGCGGTCACCTAGGATCGCGCCGCCCGACAGTGGGCTTGAAGGGTCCACCGCGATAACTGCGACAGTGGAACCGGCGTTGCGATACGCCTGGGTTAGCGCATTGACCAAGGTTGATTTGCCAGCGCCAGGCGGACCGGTGATGCCGATCAATTGCGCGCCTTTGGCCCGCGCGGTCAGGGCGGACACGAGGGCTGGCAAATCGCTTGCCCGGCCCGTTTCCAGGTAGGTCAAGACTTTCGCCAACGCGCTGCGGTTGCCCTGTTCAAATAGGGCGAGGAGTTCATCAAGGTCTTGCGTGCTGGCAGTGTGGGGCAAAGAACCACTCTCCTGCGGTGGTATGAATGCGGGCTGTTTTGGCGACGCCATGGCCATGCGGTGCGCTATGCGCTGCGCGTCGCCGGTGGCTTGCGTCGGGCCGGCGGTTGCGTTGGCTGCCAGGGTCGGGGTCTCAGTACCTCAGTACCAGACGCCCGGAAAACGGTAGCGGGCGCGCAGCCCTTGGGGGCCTGGGGCAACGATCGTCATGACAGGGATCTCGCGCACGACCAACTTGGGATAGGTCCGGCGCGGGTCGAGTTCGCGCAAGCGTGCGACGCGATCTTCGGTCTTGGGATGGGTGCGCAGGACGGACGGTTGCGGCATGCGGCGGCCGGGCACCGGCAACATCATGTCTTCCCAAAAACGCCCCATCAGACGGTCGAGCTTTTGTAATGCCGACGCAAGCCCGCCGGGATCGCCGGTCAGCAGGGCACCTTCCAAGTCGGCGTCGTATTCACGCGCCCGCGACAGTCCAAGCTGCATCAGGCTCGACAAGGTCGGCGCGAAATAGAGCACCACGATCGCAAGCCACGACACGGACGCAGGCTGTCCTGCCAGAAGGGAAAACAGGTTTGCGACGGCCAGGAACGCGGCGAGGTAGGACAACGACAGCGTAAAGCGGCTGATGACGTCGGCGATGCCCATCACCCAGAGGTCGTTGTTGCGAATGTGGCTGACTTCGTGGGCCAGAACGCCGGTCAGCTCGCGCAAAGTCAACCGCCGCACCAGTCCCGATGTGATCCCGATGGCCGCATTGTTGCGTGTGCCCGTTGCAAACGCGTTCAGCGTTGGGCTTGGGATTAGGTACAACTTGGGCAGCATCGGCAGGTCTGCACGCTTGGCCAATTCGCGCGTGATATCGGCAAGTTCGCCGCCGTTGACCGGGTCGATGCGGCGGGCCCCATACATGCGCATCAGAATGTCGGGCGGCATGCGCGGCGCCAGAAGCATGACCACGCCAATAGCGACCGCCGTGACGATCAGGCCCGTGAGCCCGAGTATCAGGAACGTGGGAACCGCAAGCACAACGGCCAGGCCGGCCAGCAACAACACCGTATGCAACTGGTTGCGCCATTTGTGCGCGCGCTGGGCTTCTTCATCCAACAGCGATGTCATGGCGTGAAGCCCCGTCTGGAATAACTGCGCCGGGCGCCCGCATGGGCGGCGCTGGCCGGTTAGAAGTGCTCAATGACGTCTTCGTCGCTTGGGCCGGCTTCGGCGTGAGCCCATGCCTCGTGCAACTTCGGCACAATAGCTTCGGCGGTGTCGACGACGAGGAACCGGACTTCAAGACCGCTTCGAATGAACGTTTCTTCGCGCATGTGCTCAAGCAACGCCAGGAACGGGTCCCAAAAATTGGCAATGTTGGCCACAATGACGGGTTTGGTGTGCTGGCCCAATTGCGCCCAGGTCAGTTGCTCGACCAGTTCTTCCAGCGTGCCAATGCCACCCGGCAGCGCCACGAAGGCATCCGCGCGGTCAAACATCATCATTTTGCGTTTGTGCATGTCGTCGACCACGACGAGCTCGCTGCCTTCGCGGAGCATCTGCTCGCGCTCGGAAAGAAAACCCGGGATGATGCCGGTCACGTAGCCGTCGTGCTTGATCACGCTTCGAGCGACCTCGCCCATCAAGCCAAGCCCGCCGCCGCCGTAGACGAGCCCAAGACCATTGCCAGCCAGATCGGCGCCGAGCGTGCGGGCTGCTTGCGCGTATGCGGGCGTGCGGCCCGAACCAGAACCGCAGTAGACGCAAACGTGCCGGTCAGGCACGGCGCGGGCGGTGCCGCGATCGGCACGGGAGGCGTTGACGGGGCTGATTGCGTCGGTCGGCGAAGGTTTATCCATTGCGATGTGACTTTCTTTTTCTTGCACGGGCTGTGCGCGGCGCCGGCTTTCGCTGAGCGTTGCGCAACCCCGTGTTCCTTGTGCGAAAACGCTGGCTCGGCCCGCAAGGCGTTGGCCGTGTCAGCGTACGGAGGCGGTCGCGCTGTCGCCGTCGGTCTCGCCGGCGTTGATGATGACGCGCGCGAAGGCCAGGCGCGGTTTATTGGTGGCGTCTACGGGTATGTCGAGGTCTTGCGACATGGCATAGCGCAGTGTCTGGATGTGGATTGGCAGGTAGATATTGCTTGCCTTCAAACGCTCCCAGAGCATGGCCACGCGGCGTGCACGTTCAGCGCGATCGGTTTCCTGCTGCAAGCTTCGGATCGCTGCATCGACCGTTGCGTCCGTGAACCCCGTTCCATTCCAAGAACCGTTCGTCGTCGTGCGCGTGTGGAACAGATGTTGGAAGATATAGGCGCTGTCGAACGTCGGCACACCCCAGCCGAGCAGATAGAACGGAGCCCGTCCGGTGCGCAGAAGGGGGAAATGCTTGGTTTTGCTTTGCGCAACGACGCTGACGCGCACGCCAATACGGCCGAGTTGACGGGCCACGGCCTGGCAGATGGCGACATCGTTCAGGTAGCGATCGTTGGGGCAATTCAGGGTGATATCGAAGCCCTGCGGATAACCGGCCGTAGCCAGCAGGGCGCGGGCCTTCGCCAGATCTGGCACGGTGACGCGATCAAGCTCGCGCGGGTAGCCGTTGATTTGCGGCGGCGCGATGATGCCGCTGGGCAGCGATTGCCCGTCCATCACGACACGCTGGATTTCTGCCCGATCGATGGCCAGATCGAAAGCTCGGCGGACGCGCGGGTCCTGGAAGGGTTGGCGCGGCGTCTGCGTTTGCGGGTTCAGGGCCGCATTCGCCACGGCCGACGACGGACCTGCGGGCTGCTTTGCGGGCGCCAACTGCACGAGCGTTGCCTGCAGGTTCAAGCCCAGGAAAATTACACGATTGTCCGGGCCGACGTTGACCCGCAGTGCCGGTTGCGCGGCCAGCGTGGCCTGCGCCGAAACCGGCACGTCCTGCACAAAGTCGACTTTGCCCGCGATCAGGGCATCCACGCGCTCCTTGTCATCGCCAATGACGCGATAAACGATCCGGGCAATGGGCGCTGGCGATGACGGCCAACCCCACCAACCTTCGTGCCGGCGTAATTCCGTCTCGGCGCCCGGCTTGCGCTTGTCGAGCTGAAACGGACCCGTGCCGTTGGCGATATTGACGGCGCCGACCTCACGCGATTGCGCGGCGTTCGGTGCCGCGGGAAGCGCGGGGTCTTCGGGCGTTAAGCGTCGTGGCAAGGCCAGGTCGTTCTGCGTTGCCCAGCGCTTTGAGACGATGAAAATATGCGCCAAGCGCATGGCGAGCAGCGGATCGGGCTGCGCGGTGCGGATCGTGAACGTGCCGTCGGCCTGGTCGGCGATCTCGGTGATGTTGGCGACGAGCGCGCGCATATCCGATGTCTCGGCGGCGGCGCGTTCGATTGAGAAACGCACGTCGTCGATGGTCAGCGGGCTGCCGTCGTGGAAGCGGATGTCTTGGCGCAGTACGAAACGCCAGACGCTTGGGTCTGCGGTCATCGACCATGCCGAAGCCAGCGCCGGTTCAAGCTTTCCAGCCCGGTTCAGCGCGACCAGCGGTTCATAGATCTGGCGCAGCAGCGTCAGCGTCGGGCCCTCATTCATTGCGTGCGGATCGAGGGTGAGCGCATCCCCCGAACGCGCCCAGACGATGGTGCGCGCGAGTGCCGGCGCGACGGTTGTCACGGCCACGCTGGTGGCGCAGGTGAGAGCGAGACAAACCTGCATCAGGCGCGTTTGGCGTCTGCGCTTTGTGGGGACCGCTGTCATTTCCATCCAACAAGCAGGAAAGGTGGCCATTGGCTCTGTTCCAAGCAAAAACGGGACCAGACGCCGGTTATCCAAGCACCGTACGCGTCTAGTCTGACAATCCCGCGACGACCTCGGCCCGCGACGACCTCGGCCAACGCGTCTGCAGTGCATGCGCGATCAAGCCGGCGGCGCGAACAGTGCCGCATTCATCCGCGCAACCCGATACGCGATCGGTAATGGCGCAGGCGTCGCACTGTGCGCCTTGCGATCAGTCCAGCGCGAGCCCTTCGATTGCATAGACACGGGACGGCGCGCCATCAGCATCAGGGATTTTTAGCGGCGCGGCGGACAAAAACACCGTCTGATCGCGCAATGCAGCCGTGTTGGTCAGATATTCGACCATATGAACGCCGTTGCGCAGCAAAACGTCATGGGTGACATGCTCCTCAATCGGGCGGATGTCACCGTCGAGCAAGCAGCGAATGACGTAGTCTTGCGGAAAATCGTAGGCAACCGTTTCCACGTCTTGCGACAATAGCCATTCCGCAGCGTCACGGGTGAGATAGGGCGATTGGCGCCAGAAGTCGGCGTCTTCGAAAGATTGATGGCGGTGCCAGCCTGTCGCGAGAATGACCTTTTGGCGTGGAGCAAGCGGACCTGCGGCTTGCGCAAGATGTTCCGCATCAATCGCCGAGTTCGCCCCGACATGCTTGAGATCGATCACGCGTGCGGGCCCGACCAGCGCCTCAAGGGGTGTCTGTTCGATGGTTGGGCCATCGGGGAAATAGTGCCGCTTGGCGTCCACATGCGTGTAGGAGTGACAAGAGACTTTGAGCGTCGTGACCTGAAAAAGATCGCCGGCGGCAAAGTCACCGCGCACGCTGCGTTCGGCCGGCCAGCGCACGTGCTCGCTGAGGATCGGCAGTGTCAGATCGATCACGCGCATGGTTTGTCCCCGTTGCTCCCACGCTGGTCTCACGCGTTTTCTGCTGGCGCGGTTTGGCCCACTGCGAGCCGGTAGACGCGTGCTGCGGTCTCGTAAAACAGTGCGCGGCGATCAGCTTCGGGCAAGTCTGCGACTGCGGCTGCGTACCCGCCAATGATTGTTTCGTAATCACCGCAGAGCCGATCCACGGGAAAGTTTGAGGCAAACATCGCGCGCTGCGGACCGAAAGCGGCGATGCATGCTTCAATAATCGGGCGCTGATCTTCCAGCGTCCATGGTTTGCCCGCTACTCCGATGCCGGAAATCTTGATCGTCACGTTCGGCGCGGCTGCTGCACGCTCAATCGCTTTGCGCCAGCCTGAAAGGCCGGCATCGCTGCGGTCGGACGGCATGAACGCGTGGTTGAGAACAACAGGCGTCTGCGGAACGCTTGCGATCAGATCGAGCAACTCATCCACGTGCCACCAGGGTGCCTGAAGCTCAAAATGCAGATCAAACGTCGCCAACTTCCGATATCCAGCCAGCCAGGCCGGGTCGGACATGCCGCCTGGCACGCCGCGTTCGATCCGATCTGGTGCGGGGGCTGCGGTGGGCTTGTGGCGAATGCCTTTCACAAACGGATGTGACGCATGCCCCGCCAGCACAGCCTCCAGATCGCTGCGATGGAGAAAGGCGCGCGCGACATGTCCCAGATAGCGCGGTTCGCATGCGAAAACCTGTTCCAGCCAATGGGTTTCGCCAACGGGGTCGGCTTCGTCCCATTCGCCTTCCATTGTGACATGACCGGTGACGGGAACCGCGCCGGCGTCACGGGCGAAATCGGCCGGCAGATAGCGCCCGCGAATGGACGCGTAGTCCCCGTACCGGAACGGGATTGGCGGGTCGTCCGTCAACCAAGGGTGGGGGTTGGTCGGCCCAGGGTCCCAGACATGGTGGTGGCAGTCCAGGAAACCACACGCGGGAATGGCCGCCAGGCTCACGCCGCTTCCTCCTGCGCCGCATAGGTCTGCGCATCGAAATCAAGTGCATCCAGCGCGGTGGTCAGGAGGGCTGCGCGGTCTTGCTCGGATTTGGGCTGCACGTTGGCCATGCGGGCTGCGACCTTCATGGCCTCGCGTGTGGCGCCAAGATTGGCAATGCCCTGGCCGGCGATGTCATAGGCTGTGCCGTGCGCGGGCGTGCATACCGGAAATCCGTAGCCGCCAATAAGCGTGACGCCGCTTTCAAACCCCATGAGCTTCATCGCGATCTGACCCTGATCGTGGTACATCGTTTGTACCGCATCAAAATCACCACGCTTGGCGCGCAGGAACACGGTGTCCGATGGGAAGGGGCCTTCGCAGATAATGCCGTCGGCCTGGGCATCTGACACCGCCGGGGCGATCTCGGCGTCGTCTTCGTGTCCGAAGTTGCCGCCGTCGCCGGCATGCGGGTTCAGGGCTGCAACGGCGATGCGTGGTTCTGGGAAACCCGCACCTTTCATGCTCTCATTTGTCAGGCGCAAAGCGTTGAGGACATTGGCCCGGGTGATGCGTTCGGCCACGCCCGACAGGGGCACGTGGGAGGTCACGCGTGCATTCCATAGGTTACCGAGAATGTTGAATTCGCGACCGCCTTTGGTTGCGCCGGTCTCGCGCGTGATGACGGCGATCTCGTCGATGTAGCCTGCGTCATAGAGGCGCATGGCGTGCTTGTTGAACGGTGTGAAGGTCACCGCATCAGCGCCTCCGAGTGCGGCGAGCCGCAGCGCGGCTTGAAAGTTCAGATAGGCGAAGCGGCCGCCAGCGCGGGAACTTTCGCCTAGGGTGACATCGGCTGGGTCAAGCGTTTCCAGATCAACAAAGACCGCGCCGGCCGTATTGCGCCAATCGTTTTGACCGCGGCGCCAGACCGGCAAATCAAGCGTAACGCCGGCAATGGCCTCACCCTCTGCAAGAATGCGGCGGTCCCCGATAATGATGAAGTCGGCGAGGGCGCGGATTTCCGGATCGGCAAGCAATTTGGCTGTGAGTTCCGGGCTGATGCCGGAAGGATCGCCCATGGCGAGAGCGAGAACGGGGCGGTCTGTCATCGGGCTTTCCTTGGCGTTTCCTGAGCGTCCATGCGCAGGCCGCACGCAGTTTTTTGGATCTCGTTGCGTTTCGCAGCGTTGCGCGTGGGGCACTTTGGCGCTGAGTGCCGGTTTGATGCAACAGGTCCGCGCGATGATCGCAACTCTGCCATTTCCAGGTGGCAAGCGCCCGGCCGGGGTCTCGTCAACGTCTCGTGATGCAGCTGCGGCATAAGCGGCGGGGCCGCAGCGGAACGAGCCGATGGCGCACGGTGCGCTTGCCTGTCACAAGCCAGAAGGTCGGGCTTGCCGTGTTGCGTGTGGGGAAATGACAATGTCTGAGCGAAATTTTTATGGCCCGACCCGTTGCGGCGTTTGGGTCAGCGTATGCTTTGCGGCGTTCGCCGCTGACGTGCTGCTTGTGCCGGCGCAAGCCGACGCACCATCGCGCGTGAACCAAAAGCTATGTAAGCGCGCAAGCGACATGCTGCAAAACCTGACGCGTCAGCAGGTGGAGCAAATGAAGGCGGCGCCAGCGGCCGCGCGCGTGGTTCGCGATTGTCTGCCATTCTTTGCCAACAATGTTGGCACGGGAGAATCGTGCCTGCGCGAGCAATGCAAACAAGTGGTGGCTGACGGCATCGCCGTCTCAACGGCTGCGACACCCGAACAGGGTGTTTCGATGTGCCTGGACAGTGCAGAAGACCTGATTGTCATCAACAAGACGATCGAGCTCAATTATCTCAATTACACGAAGTCCTGCCGAAACGTGCAGCAGTGATCGACGCGCATTTTTAACCTCAGACGCGCGCGTTCAGTCGCGCGCGTTATGGACATGCTCGTGGTCTTTTCTGACGGCGAACACTTCCATGATGCGCGCGCCGCGGTGCGGTCCATCGCAGACAAATGTCCACTGTCCGCCCGTGAAGGTGTCGCACATCTTCACGCCGCGAATGAGGATCCAGTGGCCTTCGCGGCCTTTGTGAATGCCTAGGATATAGTTCGCCCACGCGTTGCGCGGCTTTTGCATCCAGGACCACACGGTTGGACGGGCCTTGCGCTCCACGTCGTGGTAGTCCTCGGCAAGGGTCATGCGGTAGCCAAACACGCTCAGGGCGTCGGCAACCTCTTCGGCGTAGGTGCCTTTGACAATGGCGTCCGGGTCAGCCGTCCCGCCGCGCGCGGCATGAACCGCAGCTTCCACCTTGCTAACAGGGTAGCCGGTGATCGCTGAGACCACGACGGGGCCGCAAAAGGCCGTTCGTCCGGTATCATTTCGCGCGGCATTCAATGTTGGCGTCGTGCGTGCACCCAAAGGTGCAAGGCGCAGATCCGCAAGCGACGACATCGCAGGCCTCCAATCGAGGGCGGTTGTCATCGCGTATGCCGCCAAGTGTGTTAGCGAAACGTTAACGCGTGCCTCAATCAGGGCCAAGCTGTGCTAACGGTCGGCGCGAAAGACAGCGCGCGAGGCGCATGCAACGGCGGTGGGGGAGCAGGCCGATGGCGGATGATCAAGACGATGCCTTGGATCGCGGTTTCCTGCGGGGGCTGCAGAGCTACGGCGACCGCGATTTTTCGATTTATATGCGGCGGGCTTTCGCCAAGTCACAGGGCTTTTCCGGCGATGAGCTGAAGCGGCCGGTGGTCGGGATCGCGAATACGCACTCGCGGTTCAATCCATGCCATCGCCACTTCCCAGAGTTGCTCGACGCGGTGAAGCGCGGCGTCACAGCCGCCGGCGGGCTGGCCTTGGAATTCCCAACCATCAGTCTGCATGAATCGACGCTTGCGCCGAACTCAATGAAGTTTCGCAATCTGATGGCGCTCGACACCGAAGAAATGATCCGCGCCCAGCCGATGGACGCCGTGGTCCTGATGGGCGGGTGCGACAAGACCGTCCCAGCGCAACTTATGGCGGCGGCAAGCTGTGGCAAGCCGGCAATCCAGTTGATTGGCGGTCCGCAAATGACATCCCGCTATAAAGACGATCGTGTTGGCGCCTGCACCGATTGCCGGAAATTCTGGACGCAGTATCGCGCAGGTACGCTTTCGGACGCGGAAATTGACGCCGTCGAAGGTCGCTTGGTGACGACATCTGGCACCTGTGCGGTGATGGGGACTGCTTCGACCATGGCTGCGATCGCTGAGACGCTTGGCATGACATTGCCTGGCACGGCTGCGATCCCGGCTGTGCATGCTGATCGCTTGCGCGCAGCGGAGGCAACGGGGGCACAATCGGTGGCGATGATCGCGCGCGGGCAGACCGCCGCTGATATCATCACGGCGGAGGCGATCGAGAATGCCTTGCGCGTTTTGCTGGCGATCGGCGGGTCGACGAACGGGGTGGTTCATCTGGCCGCGATTGCAGGGCGGGTCGGATTGCCGCTCGATCTGGGGCGGTTCAACGAATTGTCCGACCAGACGCCGGTTCTCACAGCGGTCAAGCCGGTCGGCGATACCTTCTATATGGAAGACTTCTTCGCGGCGGGGGGGATCGGCGCGGTCCTGCGCGAATTGAAACCGCTGCTGTATCTCGATTGCATGACGGTGACCGGAGAGACGCTGGGCGAACGGCTTGCCCGCGAGGACAAGTTTTACGTTGACCGCCGCGTCATCCGTTCGGCTGCCGATCCGGTCGAGCCGCAGGGCGGACTGGTGGCGCTTTTTGGTTCACTTGCACCGGATGGATGTATTTTGAAGCGGTCCGCAGCGACGCCGGAGCTTTTTGAGCACGAAGGCCGAGCCATCGTGTTCGGCTCGCTCGACGACCTGGCCGAGCGGATCGACGATCCAGAACTTGACGTCACCGAAGCCGATATCCTGGTCTTGCAAAATGCGGGACCGCGGTCCGATTACGCCATGCCTGAGGCTGGGTTTCTGCCAATCCCGAAGAAGCTTTTGGCCAAGGGGATCAAGGACATGGTCCGGATCTCGGATGCCCGCATGAGTGGCACGGCTTACGGCACCATCGTTTTGCATGTGGCGCCGGAAGCAGCGATCGGGGGCCCGCTGGCCTTGGTGCAAACGGGCGATCGGATCCGGCTCAGCGTGTCTGAACGCAGGCTTGATCTGCTTGTTGGCGAGGACGAACTTGATCTGCGCCGCAACGCCCTTCCGGCGCAACAGGGCGACAAGGAGCTTGCGGGCGCGCGGGGCTATGATCGGCTGTTCCGATCCAGCGTGCTGCAAGCGCCTGACGGGTGTGACTTTGACTTTTGCAAGCCGCAGCCGGCCCCGGCCGGAAACGGCGCTTCATCGTGAGCTATCGCGTGCAGTTGATTTTCAGTTGAAGGCGCAAGGCGGCATGACAGCGCCGCTGGCCAGTGTTGGAGATGTGTTGATGCTCACGATCGTGCCCCATGGGGTCGCCGTTGCCGTTTTCTCGGTCTTGTTCGCGTTCAACGTGTCGCCCGCGGTGGCGCAAGCGACGGCCTATGGCGGCACTGCGGATTTGAAGTTTGCCAGAAGCCTTTGGACCGTGCTCCGGCAGAACGCGTTGGTGGGGCAGCATCGGCACAATGTTTGGCCGGTGAAGGGCGAGAAACCGCACGGCGTGGTGCAGCAGATCGCGTCGGCACAACTGCGCTTTGGGCGGCAACGGCGAACGGTGATTGTGAAGGCCAACCACCGCGGTCCGATGGCGACGCCAAAGACGGTCTATGCGGAGCCCAACCGGTTTTTGACGGGCTATGCGGTGATGATGAAGCGCTACAAGGGCTATCATTCAAGCGCGGGCGATTGGTTCTGGGTTGTCTACAACCCGGACGGCACAGTCCGCCGGTTTGAAAATCGCCCCATCGCCGGACGGGTCGATACCGGCGACACCAACGGCTGCATTGGCTGTCACCGCAAGGAAGGCGGCGAGGATTTCCAAGCGCTCACGCAGCGCTGATTTCGCTTCAGCCCCAGCGCGTTCGCTTCCCAATCGGTAGACGCTGGTCGCGTTCGCTCTGATCGGCCGTCCGGTGCCAGATTGCCGTGCAGCGCAAGTTCGTTATGGTCTGTCCTGGAAGTCACACATCGCCGTCAGTGCGGTGACGACAGGGGGAGTGCCATGGTGGCTGACGCACCGCATGCGTCCGGTGAGCCCAAAGCGACGTCCGCTCCACAAGCCGCGCGTGATCTTGAAGCCATGCGTCCGCTGTTGTCTGGCGTGCGCGTGATCGAACTCGGCCATTTTATTGCAGCGCCGTTTGCGACGCGCGTCCTGGCCGACCTCGGGGCCGACGTCATCAAGGTGGAACCGCCGGGCCGCGGCGATCCGGTGCGCGGATGGGGGCGTCAAATCGACGGCGGTTCAATCTGGTGGTCGCTGCATGGGCGCAACAAGCGTTGCGTGACCGCGGATCTCAAGTCGGCGAAGGGGCGTGACCTGGTCCGAAAGCTGGTCGGTCAAGCCGATGTCGTGGTGGAGAATTACCGGCCGGGCTGGTTGGAGAAACAGGGGCTTGGCCCTGACGCCCTCGCCGCTGAGCGTTCGGGTCTCGTGATCGTGCGGATCTCAGGCTATGGGCAAACAGGACCGCAATCGCACATGGCGGGCTTCGGCGTGGTGGGCGAAGCCAAGGGGGGACTGCGTTACCTGTGCGCGCATCCGGGTGAGCAGACGTTGCCGCCTGTTCGCACGGGCACATCGATTGGCGATAATATCGCTGGGCTTTATGGGGCGATCGGCGCACTCGCTGCGGTGATCGATCAGCGCGCGTCAGGACGGCGGGCGCCGCGGATCATCGACGTGGCGCTTGGCGAAGCGGTACTGACCATGCTGGAAGGCGTCTTGCCTGAGTACGCCTATGACGGAAGCATCCGCCAACCAGCCGGATCGCGGATCGAAACGGCATCGCCATCGAACGCCTACCGCGCAAAGGACGGCGCTTGGGTGCTGGTGGCAGCCAATTCCGATAGCCTGTTCCGGGCGCTTTGCGATGTGCTTGAGCGGCCCGACCTTGCGCGCGACCCGCGGTTTGGTTCCAATCCAGACAGGGTTGCCAATAACGACACGCTCGATGAGATCATTGGCGCTTGGGTCATGGCCCGCGAAGCTGACGACGCAATTACGGCGCTTGAGCAGGCCAACATCCCAGCGAGCAAGGTCTACACGGCCGCCGATATCGTCGCCGACGCGCAGTATAAGGCGCGGGGGATGGTGACCGAAGTCACCGATCCGCGGCTGGGCAAGACCTTGCACCCCGGTGTCGTACCTGTCGTGGCCGGGCTCGACCGGGACAGTCAGATCCGATGGACCGGACCGGCGGTCGGTGCGCACAACTTCGAGGTCTACGGCGAACTGGCCGGGCTGTCGGCGGATCAAATCAGCGCTCTGCAAGATGAGGGTGTCGTATGACGGATGTGACGATTGTGGAAGTGGCGCCGCGCGATGGGTTCCAGGTGGTCAAACCGTTCATTGATACGGCGCTGAAGATCCAGGTTTGCGAAGCTTTGGGACGGACCGGTATTCAGCGCATGGAAATCGGTGCGTTCGTGTCTCCCAAAGCGATCCCGCAAATGGCCGACATCACGCAGGTTTTAAACACGGCGCGCTTGCCTGAGACGTTGCGTTTGCAGGTTCTGGTTCCCAACCGCCGGGGGTATGAAGCGGCACTGGCTGCCGGATGCCGCGAGATCTGTTGGGTGCTGTCCTTGTCGGAAAGCCACAACCAGAACAACGTGCGCCGTTCCGTTGAAGATAGTTTTCAAGAATTCGAAGCCGCCTGGGCTGACCTTGCCAATCAAACCCCGTTCTTGCGGTTCAATTTCGCAACAAGCTTCGATTGCCCGTTCGAGGGGCGCACGGACGAAGCCAAGGTCTTTGCAGGCGTAGAGCGGATCTTGAAGTCCGTTCCCAAACTTGAGTTCGGTATTGCCGACACCACCGGGCGGGCGGCAACGGACCACGTCAAAAATCTCTTTTCGGCGCTCGTTGGGCGCTACCAGTCAGACGATGTCACGTTCTGTTTCCACGGGCACGACACCTACAACTTGGGTGTTGCCAACGCGATCGCGGCCTACGAAGCGGGCGTGCGCGTGATTGACGGCGCGGCCGGCGGGCTTGGCGGATGCCCGTTTGCGCCAGGGGCGTCAGGCAATACCGCGACGGAAGATTTGGTGTTTGCGTTTGAACACATGGGTGTTGCGACTGGCATTGATTTGGAAGTGCTGCTTGAGGCAGCCGATCTTGCCGCTAGCGTCGCCCCAGAGCAGGCCGCGGGCCGCATCCGGCATGTTCCACGCAAACGCGTCCTGTCTGGGTTTGGGAAGTCAGCGCACGGACTTGCCGCTTGAGCGTGACCTCTTACGACGGAGTTATCGATGTTTGCCGTGGTTGTCTTTTTCGACATCAAAGCTGCTCATGCGGCTGAATTTTCGCAGGCGATCGCTGCCAACGCTAAAGCCTCCGTCGACAACGAACCTGGCTGCCGGCAATTCGACGTGTGCCGCGACCCGACGGAGGGCAATGCATTCTTTCTGTATGAAATCTACGAAGACCCAGCCGCGTTCGAGGCCCACAAGGCATCTGAACATTTCAAGGCTTTTGACGCACTGACCGCTGATTGGGTGGCATCGAAGCGTGTCCTGACTTACGACATGGTTGGCGCCAATCCGACACGGTGATGACACGCGAAGTGGTTATGGCCGCCGCGTTGGAACAAGTGCCAGGTGGCAGGCCTGCCTGCCGCGACGATAATCTGTTCTTGGTGGTCTGGAGGCGGCCGATGATTCGCGTTGTGGTCATGTGTTGGGTGGTGGCCGTGATGGCGACTGGCGCTGCTGGAGCCGCTCTTGCGATGGGGCCTGCGACGCAGCAGGGCGGCACGGCTGCTGAACGTCGCGTTGCGATGGTGATCGGCAACGGCGCCTACGCGCATGCCGCGCCGTTGGAAAATCCTGCTAATGATGCGCGCGACATCTCGGCTGCTTTGAAGGCGGCCGGGTTTGAGGTTTTCGAGGCGATCGATCAATCGAAAAGTGCGTTGGAACGCACGCTCAGGGATTTTGCACGCAACATCGAAGGCGCTGATGTCGCGTTGCTGTTTTACGCGGGCCATGGACTTCAAGTTGGTGGCCGCAATTATCTGATCCCGATCGATGCGCGTCTGGCGTCCGAGCGCGACCTCGATTTCGAGGCGATCCGCGTTGAGTTCATCCTGGCTCAGATGGAACTGGGGCGGGAGGGCAAGACGACGCTCGTTTTCCTCGATGCGTGCCGGGACAATCCGCTTGCGCGCAATCTCGCCCGGTCGATGGGAACGCGGTCTGCAGCGTTGGGGCGCGGCCTGGCGGAAGTGAAATCCGGCGTGGGCACGTTCGTGTCGTTTTCCACGCAGCCGGGCAACGTCGCCGTTGACGGTGACGGCCGCAACTCACCGTTTACCGCGGCGCTGAAACGGCACATCGGTGCGCGCGGCCTCAGCCTCAACGCGACCATGATCCGCGTGCGGCGCGATGTCATCAAGGCAACCGGCGGTCGGCAGGTGCCGTGGGATCACTCAGCCCTGACGGGTGAGTTTTTCTTCCATCCGGCAAGTGCGCCGGCGCGCGGTGGGGCTGGGGAAGCGGGCAATCAGGCGGGCAATGCGCAAACCGGCATTGACGTTGCGGCCATGGCGCGACGGTTGAAGGAACTCGAGGCGGCCATCCAAAAGCGTGAGCAGGCCGCGCAACAGGGCACTGCGTCGCGTCGGGCCGATCTCAATTATCAGCTCCGCAATCTGGAGCGGGCCCAGCGCGCTGACCAGAGCAAGATTTTTGAAATGAACCGGGCAAGTATTGGGGCCAGCGCGCGCGAGCGGCTTAATATTGGCCGCGAGCGTCATCAGCTTTCGATTGCGATGATCGAGCGGAGCAAAGAAATCAAACGCCTGCGCGGTGAATTGACGGCGTTAGCCGAGGCAGAAACGCGGACACAAACGCCGGCGGCCAAGGCCGCATCGGCCCCTGCAGCGCAAAGCGACAAACGCGAGGCGGCACAGTGCGCGTCAGTGCCTCGGGCGCTGCGAAACCCGATCAAGTTGTCGACAGGCTTGCGGCTGTGTTCTGCGGTCAACGGCGACTTCGCGAAAGTGCTGCGGATTGCCAATCGGGCGGTGGTTTTTTCGGTGAACGACGGCCAAGAGTTCACCTGCCGCGCCGGTGAAACCTGCCAGTTCAACTGGCGCAGCTCGCCCTATTTCACAATCCGCGCCCGGGCCGATACGGCGCGTGGGATCCCACCAAGTGGTGAGCTTGTTCCGCGGTGATCAAACCGTGCGGGGCGCGCCGCTTTGGTTGTCACTGGAGAACGCCAATGAGCAAAGTGGTTGCAGGTTTTTGTCTCGCTGTCTGTTTCGGCCTCGCCCTATTGGGCATTCACGGCATCGCCCAGGCCCAAGAGCAGGTCAAAGTCCGGTCAGCAGACGCGGTACTCGTGCCGGCGGCGGAGTTCTATCGCATCGATGACGGCGTGTTCGCGCTGCGTCCTGGGATGTCAGTTGACCTAACCGATCGCAAGATCCTGCTGACGTTCCGTGCGGACTGGCAATACTCGTCGCGCGATACATCGCGTTTTTACATCGTGCTCAATGGCGATCGCGAAGCGGTGCGCGCTGGAACCCGCATCGACCTGAAAAGGGATAATGAGACGCGCTCTGCGGTTGCTGACAAAGGGTCATGCTTCTTGGACGTTGTGAATTTTCGCGCACCCAAGGGCGCCCCGCCGACCGCCACGTTCCGCTTGAGCTGCATTTGACGCACGGCCACGCGTTGGCTGACATGCATCCCGGGCAAGTTCACATACGGAACGCCGGGCCATGCAACTGACGGGCGATCGCTACGACGATATCGTGCGAAATTTCAACTGGGCCATCCCGGCCCGGTTTTCCATCGCGCAGGCGATTTCTGATCGGCACGCCGCCTCAGCGCCGCATAGCCCTGCGCTGATCTACGTCGGTGCCGATGATGCCGTCAGAATCTGGACCCACGGTGAGATCAACGCGCAGGCGAACCGGCTTGCGCATGCGTTGGCTGGGCTGGGCGTGGCACGCGGCGACGTCGTCGGCGTTCATCTGCCGCAATCGCCAGAGTGCTTGATTGCCCACATTGCCATCCTGAAATGCGGTGGGATCGTGCTGCCGTTGTTTCGGCTGTTTGGTCCCGATGCCTTGCGTTACCGGCTGGCGGATTCGTCGGCGAAGGTCCTGTTCACGCGCAATAGCGATTGGCAGCGCATCCGCGATGATGTGCGGACGCTTGAGGGTCTGGAGCAGGTTGTCACTGTTGGTCAGGCCTCACGGCCAACACTATCCTTCTGGCAGCTTGTCCAGTCGGCTTGCGATCGGCCGGTGACCGCGGACATGGCGGCTGGCGACCCAGCGCTGTTGATTTATACCTCCGGCACAACCGGCCAACCCAAGGGGGTCCTGCATGCCCAGCGTGTCCTGATCGGCCATTTGCCGGGCGTCGCGATGCACCATGATCGCTTTCCCGTGGCAGGCGACAGGATGTGGACGCCGGCGGACTGGGCTTGGATCGGCGGGCTTCTCGACGTTTTGTGGCCCGCTTTGTATTGGCGCGTTCCCGTCGTTGGCACGGCGCGAGAGACGTTTGACCCCGACTGGGCATTCGCGATGATGGCGGCCCAAGGCGTGCGTAATGTCTTCATGCCGCCGACGGCGCTTCGGCTGATGCGCCAGGGCACAAAGCCGGCGGACCACGATTTCCAATTGCGGTCGATCGGTTCTGGCGGTGAGACGCTTGGGCCCGATTTGATCGCGTGGGGGCGCGATGTTTTCGGCGTCACGATCAACGAGTTTTACGGCCAGACGGAATGCAATCTGGTCGTTGGCAATTGTGCCTCCGCGTTTCCCGTGAAGCCAGGTTCGATGGGGCGGGCGACGCCGGGTCATCGCGTCGGCATCGTTGATGACGATGGCTGTGAAGTGGAAGCTGGCGTAGCCGGCATCGTCGCTGTGCGGCGGCCCGACCCGGTGATGTTTCTTGAGTACTGGAACCGTCCAGAGGCGACTTCGCAGAAGTTTCGGGGCGAGTGGTGCTTGCTGGGCGATATCGCAACACGCGATGCTGAAGGGTATTTTTGGTTCCAGGGCCGCGACGACGACATCATCAATGCCTCGGGGTATCGGATCGGACCGGGTGAAATCGAGGCGTGTCTGGCCACGCATCCGGCCGTCAAGCTGGCAGGGGTGGTTGGTATTCCAGACCCCATCAAGGGTGAGGCGATCGCCGCATTCGTGACACTGAAACCGGGGATTGACGGGTCTGATGCGCTGGCTGAGGAGATCCGCATGCATGTGCGCACCCGATTGGCCAAGCATGAAGCACCGCGGCACATCACGTTCATTGAAACAATGCCGATGACTGTGACGGGCAAGATCAAGCGCAAGGATTTGCGTGACCTGGCGGGCGCGGACGGAACGCCTGTCGGCGAGGGCACAGACGGCTAAAGCG
>CAZOGY010000060.1:0-21152 GCA_964579305.1 uncultured Hyphomicrobiaceae bacterium | reverse complement strand
CCGTTTTCAAGACTTTGCCATAGTTATTCTTCGGCAATTCAAAGACGAACCGGTAATGCTTTGGCCTCTTGAACCGCGCGATATTGGCGAGGCAATGCGCATCAAGCTCCGGTTGCGAAACGTCCGCGCCTGGCCGGACGACGACAAACGCGATCACCTCTTCGCCCCAATCAGGATGCGGCCGCCCGGTCACCGCGCATTCCAAAACCGCGGGATGGGTCAACAAAACCTCCTCGATTTCACGCGGATAGATATTTGTCCCGCCGGAAATAATCAGATCCTTCGAGCGGTCCTTCAGCGTGAGAAATCCGCGTTGATCCATCGCGCCGAGATCGCCGGTCCACAGCCAGCCATCGCGGATGGCCTTGGCGTTTGCCGCGTCGTTGGCCCAGTAACCTGACATCAGGCAGTCGCTTTTCGTGATGACTTCGCCATCGGCGCCGGGTGGCACATCGCGGCCGTTTTCATCGACGACGCGCACAGCCACGCCGGTCCGCGGCCAGCCCGTTGACGCAAGCATCGCCTCAAAGTCCGGGCGCGCGGTGTCGGCATGCAGCGCCTTCGACAGCCCGGTGATCGTCATCGGACTTTCGCCCTGCCCATACAGGTGAAAGAGCTTCGGCCCGAACAGTGCCAGCGCGCGTTTCAAATCGGCCAGATACATCGGCGCCCCACCATATGTGATGGTGCGCAGGTTGGACGTATCGGCTGTGCCTGCCTCGGGCGCGTTCAACAGCCGCGTGACCATTGTCGGCGCCGCGAAGAATGACACGTTGGAATGGCGCGCAATCGCAGCAAAGATCTCAGCTGGATCGAACCCGGGCAGAACGACGTTGTTGCCGCCCTTCATCAGGCACGCCAGCCCATAAAGCCCGCCGCCATGCGTCAGCGGTGCCGGATGCAAATGCGTATCGTGAGGCCCGAGTTGGTCGATATCGGCAAAATAAGCATGGCACATGAACTGGATCGACCTGTGCGAGAGCATCGCACCCTTCGGCCGACCGGTCGTGCCGGAAGTATAAAACAGCCAAGCCTCATCGGCGGGGTTCGTGTCGGCTTGCCCGATGGGATCTGCGCCCGCCAAACGGCCCCAATCGCTTGACCCGGTGACGATCAGCGATGGCCAGGGCTGGTCGGGGGCATCGCGCGTCAGGATCTCCGCTGCCTTTGCCGAGACGACAATAGCCTTGGCACCGCTGTTCTCCACGATCCAGGCGACTTCTTTTCCGTGCAGTTTCGCGTTGATTGGCACCGTCGACAGCCCGGCCCGCCAACACGCGAAGATCAGTGGATAAAAGTCCGGCGCGTTCTCCATGAAGACCGCGACCCGGTCTCCGCGAGACAAGCCAAGGCGGTCGGTCAAGCCCCCCGCGATGCGTGCGATCAAAGCGGTGAGAGCATGGTAGCTAAGGGCGCGTGCGGACCCGCCAGCGAGGCCTCCGTCATACCACGTGATCGCCGGTCGCTCGGCATGGCACGATGCGGCCGCTGAAAGCGTGCGTTCCAGGTTCACAGCAACTCCTCCCGCAACTACGCTCGGCGCAACGAGCGTTTGGCGGCGTATGAGACCGCGCACTGGCGCTCACGGCAAGCGGCGCGATACCGGGGGAACCATGACTGATTTTGAGACGCTCGATGTGACGGCAACTGAGAGCGGCGTCGTCACTGTGAGCATGAACCGGCCCGACGCGCGCAATGCCATGAACACCGCCATGATGCGGGAGCTGCGCGATTGCTTTGCCGCCTACTATGTCGAGCCCGCTCGGGCGCGGTGCATCGTCTTGACCGGGGCCGGCGACAAGGCGTTCTGCGCAGGCGCGGACCTCAAGGAACGCAACGGCATGGGCGATGAGGATTGGCGCCGCCAGCACGCCATCATCGAGCAGGCCATCCGCGCGATGATGGACTGCCCGGTGCCGATGATTGCTGCTGTCAACGGGGCCGCGTTTGCCGGCGGTTGCGAGTTGGCACTGTCGTGCGACTTTATTTACGCGTCCGCCAATGCACGCTTCGCCCAGACCGAAGTGGCGCTCGGTATCATCCCCGGCGCGATGGGCACGCAGAACCTGCCTCGCGCCGTTGGCCTGCGCCGCGCCAAAGAAATCATTCTGTCCGGGACACCGTTCACCGCTGAGGACGCTTATGCGTGGGGGCTCGTCAACCGGCTGTTCGACACCGTCGAGGACCTGCGCGCGGGCGTTGCCGAAACGGCTGAACGGATCGCCGCCAACGCGCCGGTCGCCGTCCGCCAGGCGAAAGCCGCGATTGGCAAGTCGGCCGATCTCGATCGCGCAAACGGTTATGCCTATGAGATCGAGGCCTATAACCGAACGGTGGGAACCGAGGATCGCGTCGAAGGCATCCAAGCCTTCAACGAAAAGCGCAAGCCACGTTTTGTCGGGCGCTGACGATCGGCCGTGCGTGCGCACAGGACAGACGGATTGGTGATCGCGGTTCGCCCGCGTTACTAATGACGAATGGACGTGTCCCCGCCACCGCCAGCCTCCTCCCCGTCGCACACCTGCTGCATTAACGCCACGAGGTCGCAAAGCCGCGCGGCTTGCTTATCAAGTGCTGAGACCCGATCGCCCGGATTGTGTTCGCGCGTAACGAGCACGGCGAGCAGAGCCGTGACCAGTTCCTGCAAGGCCTCGAAGTGGGCATCGGGATCTTCCGCATGCACGCCTTGCGTGGCAGCAAGCAGGACATGCTCTGAGATGTTGCGAACTGTGTTGGTCCCAAGAACTCTTTCGATGCGCGCGTAATCCATGCTGCCTCAGGCTTGGTTGCTGTCGTCCAGCACAATCGATGAACAAATGCGGATGCCGCTGCAATGGCCGGCCTCGGTTCGTAATGAAAAAACGCTTTTGCAACGGGAAGAAAGATCCTCCACAGAGCTTACAATTTTTTCGAACATGGCGCGGCACGCGTGTCGCCGTCTCCGGACGAACGTCGCAAATACGACGGATCATGATAATCTTTATCGGTTGGTTTTTTGTGGCGCCCAGTCTGAGCCATTCGCCGAAACGAAATCGAGCAATTTGCGCGCTAACATCTCGATACGGTGCCGTGCCTGTCGCCGCCCACAGGCAGGTTTGGTCACCGATGACGCCCGAAGACGTCGAGGAGTGCGCAGTTCGATGAAACCGCGTTATTCAGGACCGGAACGCCGCCGCTTTGGGCGCCGCAAAACCAACATTCGCGGTTGGGTCCACGTGCGCGGCCGCGGACGCTTACCCTGCACGGTCAGAAATCTTTCCCGCGAAGGCGCCTATCTTGAGATCGAGCGACCTGACCTTTTGCCAAACTATTTTGAGCTGACGATCGAGATCGAAAATATTTGGGCGGCTTGCGACATCCGCCATTCGAGCGCGCGCGGTGCAGGGGTTTATTTCCGCGAAGTCAGGCCGTTGGTGCTCGATCGCCGGGCGTCGCGAGGCGGCGACCAGCCGCTCACAATCTAATCGGCCTGCCCTGAGGCGTGACCGGCCACGGTCCGATGCCCGTCTCGGCGCGCTTGGCGATTTCGGCCCACACATACTGGCGTTGCGGCAAGCCCAATCGCCGCATACCCTTGCAACAAGACAAACCAGTCCGGACCATCGCAGGAGAACGCCGATGCTGCTTGGGTGCATCGCCGACGACATTACGGGGGCTTCGGACCTCGCCTTGACCCTGTCGGCAAGCGGCATGCGAACGGTCCAGGTGATGGGTGTCCCAGACCCGGCAACGCGCTTTGATGACGTTGACGCCGTGGTTGTCGCACTGAAATCGCGGACCAATCCCGCTGCTGAGGCCGTCGCCTGGTCGCTGCAGAGCTGTGATGTCCTGCTGGCTGCTGGCGCGCGCCAGATCTTCTTCAAGTATTGCTCGACGTTCGATTCAACGGCTGACGGAAACATCGGTCCGGTCGCCGATGCGCTGCTGGAGAAGCTGGACGCACCGCTTGCGATCGCGTGTCCAGCAATGCCCGGCAACGGCCGCTCAATCTATCAAGGCCACTTGTTCGTGCGCGACCAACTCCTCTCCGACAGCCCGATGCGGGATCATCCGCTGACCCCCATGCGCGATTCAAACCTCGTGCGCGTCCTCGCCGCGCAGTCGCGCCACACGGTCGCGCTTGTGGCCTACGATGCCGTTGAACGCGGGCCTCAGGCCATTCGAGACGGGTTTGATGGAGCAATCGCGGCCGGCAACAGGTTTGCCATCGTCGATGCCATCAGCCCGGCGCACCTCGACACCATCGGCCGGGCCATCGCGGATCATAAATTGATCACCGGCGGTTCCGGGATTGGTCTGGGGCTGGCGCAGAATTTCGTGGATGCCGGTTTTATGACGCTGTCGCCCCCGCAGCAATCGATCAGCGCTGCGCCCGGACGCGCGGCTATCCTGGCTGGGTCCTGCAGTGCTGCAACGCGCGAACAGGTCGCTGCTGCGATCGCGGCCGGACACCCAAGCTTCCAGATCGCACCCATGCGCCTGGCGCAATCGCCGGCACTTGTCGACGAGGTGTTGGCCTGGGCAATCGATCAGCCGGCCGATCGCCCAATCCTGATCTACTCAAGTGATACGCCCGAAAACGTCAGCGGGGTGCAAAACGAATTGGGCCGCCAACACGCCGGCGAACTTGTGGAAATTGCGATGGGCCGGCTGGCTGTCGGACTGCGCGAACATGGCGTGACCCGCATGATCGTTGCGGGTGGCGAAACGTCCGGCGCGGTGATCGAAGCACTCGGTGTCAAGGCGATCGAAATTGGACCGGAAATCGACCCGGGCGTACCGTGGACGCGTGAGACTTCGCCCGGCGGAACCGCTGGCGCACAAGCCAATGCAGATGCTGCAAGCGGCATGGTGTTCGCCTTCAAGTCTGGCAACTTCGGAGCGTCCGACTTCTTCCTGCGTGCATGGGATCTTGTGTCGTGAGCCCGGAAACACGTTTGCGCGAAGACATCGCTCGCATCGGGGCTTCGCTGTTTAACCGCGGTCTGACGCACGGCTCCACCGGCAACATCTCAGCGCGTCTGCCCGACGGCGGCTGGCTCATGACGCCGACAGGCTCCTCGCTCGGCACCCTCGACCCGGCACGCATTTCAAAGCTCGCCGCAGATGGCACGCTTCTCGACGGCGACAAGCCGACCAAGGAAGCGTTCCTGCACACGACGATGTACCGCGAGCGTCCAAATGCCGGCGCCGTCGTCCATTTGCATTCCACCTATTCCGTGGCCGTGAGCTGTATCGACGGCATCGACTGCGACAACTGCCTGCCGCCGATGACGGCCTATTATGTGATGCGCGTCGGCACCTTGCCGATGGTCCCCTACTACCCGCCGGGTGACGAAGCTCTCGCCGATGCGGTCGGCAAGCTCGCCGGCAAGCACCACGCCGTTCTTCTTGCCAACCATGGTCCCGTCGTTGCGGGAACAGACCTGTCGGCCGCCACGGATGCGGTTGAGGAACTGGAAGAGACCGCGCGCCTGTTTCTGATGCTCGAAGGCCGGCCGTTGCGGCTGTTGAACGATGCCCAGGTTGCGCAGTTGCGCGAGCGTTTTGGCACCTGAAACGCGCTGGGCCCTTTTGGCCGCTCAAACACGGTCGGCTCCGACAGGGTTCGCTCCAACACGATCCAATTCGACACGCACCAAGACACACGACCGTCGCGCCGACTGCCTGATATGCGGGCAACGGACTTGCCCGCCGCCCGTCCCTTGCGCATTGAAGGCAGCACCACCGGCCCCAGCCCCGCGGCCGCCGACCCTCCCTGGAGACTGGCATGTCCACCGACGCCGCACTGGAACAGGATAGCCCCTATGCCTGGTGGCGGCTCGCCGTCGCGCTTTTGATCGGCACCGTCGGCGGGGTCGGCTTGTGGTCCACCGTTGTCGTCCTGCCCTATATCGAGGCCGATTTTGGCCTGGATCGCGGCGGCGCGTCGCTGCCGTACACCGCAACGCTGATTGGTTACGCAATCGGCGGGATCGTCATGGGCCGGCTGGTTGACCGCTTCGGCATCGCAGGACCTTTGACCGTCGGCGGTCTTTTACTCGGTACCGGCTATATTGCCTCGGCATTTGCACAGACCTACTGGCAGTTTGTCGCCGCGCAGGCGGTCTTGATCGGCGCCCTCGGCTCATCGGTCACGTTCGGGCCGCTCATTGCCGATGTCTCGCTCTGGTTCCGCCGGCGCCGCGGCATCGCGGTGGCGCTGGCAGCAAGCGGCAACTATCTGGCCGGCGCGATTTGGTCACCCATCATCGAAGCTGCAACCCGCGAATATGGCTGGCGTGACACCCACATCGGCGTTGGCATCGTGTGCATCGTCCTGATCGTGCCGCTGGCAGCACTGCTCAGACGGCGGCCGATCCTCGACGACGGCCCGGCGTCGGCCATGCCGTCATCGGGAGCCAGGCGCGTTCCGGTCTCGCCAAACATGCTCCAGGTCATCTTGATGGTGGCGGGCATCGCCTGCTGCGTTGCCATGTCTATGCCCCAGGTCCACATCGTCGCCTATTGCGCCGACCTTGGATACGGCCCCGCGCGCGGTGCAGAAATGCTGTCTGCCATGCTGGCGTTGGGGATTGTCAGCCGGCTTGCCTCTGGCTTTATCGCCGACAAGATCGGCGGCGTCGGCACACTTATCCTTGGTTCCGCGCTGCAATGCCTTGCGTTGTTTCTTTATCTGCCGTTCGACGGCCTCGTGTCCCTCTACGTGGTCTCCGCGTTTTTCGGTCTGGCGCAGGGTGGGATCGTGCCGAGCTACGCATTGATCGTGCGCGACTACTTCCCCGCGCGTGAGGCCGGCACGCGCGTGAGTATTGTCCTGATGACAACCGTGATCGGCATGGCGCTCGGCGGCTGGATGTCTGGCGCGATCTACGACCTGACCGGCAGTTACCAAGCCGCTTTCTGGAACGGGATCGGCTGGAACGTCCTCAACCTGGCCATTGCAACCTGGCTTCTGGTTTCCGGTCGCAGCCCGTCACCCGATCACGACAAGCCCGCATCGGCGAAACCTGCCGCGGCTTGATCTGGGCGCCGCAACCGCCGACACTTGCCCCACAAAACGAAAAATGCGCCGGCCAGAAAAGTGGCACAAGGCAGCGCTCCGGGGAGGAATACGAGATGACAAACCCAGCCACCATGCCGTTTGAGCGCATTGGCACCAGCGGGCTGTTGGTCTCGCGGATCTGTCTGGGCACGATGATGTTCGGCGACCAAACCGACGAGCGCGAAGCCGACGAGATCATCGCATCCGCACGCGATGCCGGCGTCAATTTCATCGACACAGCCAATGGCTACGCCAAGGGCGCGTCGGAGAAAATCACTGGCCGCGCAATCAAGTCCGACCGTGACCGTTGGGTCCTCGCCACGAAAGTTGGCTCGCCTCTGTCCAAGGCCGTCGGCGAAGACACGCTCAGCCGCAAACGGATCATGACCGAGATCAACGGCAGCCTGTCTCGGCTGGATACCGACTATGTCGACATCTATTATCTGCACCGCGACGACCTTGCCACGCCGCTGGAAGAGCCAGTTAACGCGCTTGGCGATCTCATTCGCGCAGGCAAGGTCCGCTACTGGGGCTTTTCAAACTTCAATGGCTGGCGGATCGGCGAGCTTGTGCGCGTTGCTGACGCGGTCGGCGCACCAAGGCCGATCGTCATGCAGCCGCTCTATAATGCCATGAACCGCATGATCGAGCAGGAGCATTTGCCCGCTTGCGGCCACTATGGCATTGGCGTCGTGCCCTACTCCCCGCTGGCGCGCGGCGTCCTGACCGGCAAGTACAGTGTCGACCAGCCACCCCCGGAAGGCAGCCGCGCAGCGCGTCAGGACAAGCGCATCCTTGAAAGCGAGTTCCGTCACGAATCTCTCCAGATTGCCCAGATCGTCAAAACGCATGCCGAAAGCCGCGGCATGACGGCCGCCCAATTTGCCCTGAACTGGGTCTTGAACAACGGCCTGGTCACGTCCGTGATCGCCGGCCCGAAGTCCATGGCGCAATGGCAAGCCTATCTCGCGGCGCTCGACCACACGTTTGATGCGACTGACGAAGCCCTCATTGACGAACATGTCCCTGCGGGTTTCAACTCCACGCCGTTCTTTGGTGACGTGAAACTTCCCCCCCTTGGCCGACGTCCGCGCACAGCGGTGTGAGCGATGGGTCATCAGGGCGGTTGCGGGTCTTTGCTGCGCGCTATCGGCCGGAAGAACGCCGTTCATTGTGCTGTAAGCTGCCTGCCTACGCCGCGTCATCTTTAGACCCTAGCGAACAGCCGTTGTGCCCAAAGCGCACAGATCGAACTCGACCCGTGGTCCGCGACCGCAGACCGCGCCCCAACTGGAGGCAAATCCCATGATGAAACGCGTCACTGCGCTTGCGCTGACCTTTGTGGCGGCGCTGGCGGCACCCGCTGCGCTTGCGCAAGACAACGGCCGCACCTGCTTGAACGAGGCGGTCGTCCGCACCGGCGGCACGGCGAACACGGAGCTTCTGGCCCGCAAGCGCGCACGCGACGCCTGGCGCCAAAAGGTCGAAGAAAACAACGGCAAGGAATTCTCTGCCTGGTACCTCGCCAAAGGCCACGATTATTCCTGCTTCATGCAAGACGGCAAACACCGCTGCAAGGTCAGCGCCACGCCGTGCGAAAGCCCGATCGTCATCCAGGGGCCAGGCAAGATCTGCAACTTCTACCGCATCGACGCGACCGGCGAGCCGTCGTCATCGTCATACTGGGCCGCTCACCGCGCCCGTAAGAAATGGTCGATGCGCGCCAACATGTTGGTCGGCGATGATTTTGACACCTGGATCTTCGGCAACAACCGGAAGGTTGACTGCAAAACCAACGCTGAAGGCCTGAACGTTTGCACCGCGCGTGCAATCCCGTGCCGGATCCGCGTCATCAACTGATGTTTCCGATTGCGTCGATCGCCGCGAAATGTGACAGCGCCCGCCATTTTTTGGCGGGCGCTTTTTTTGACATATGTCAAAAATGAGCGCGTTCTATGCGAGCCAATACGCGAATGAGTCGAGCTTTCAGCTTTATAAGATTTCAATTTGAGTATTTCATTTGTTGCCGCGATCGATTGTCTGCGCAACTTATATAAGAAAAAATTTCAACATATTCTTTTGCCGGTTTCGCCAAACGACGCACCTACCAGCCAAAGACCGGCGGTCATCGCCGGGTTGAGTGGGACTGAAAAGGAGCCCCGGTTTGACAGTGCGGACTGTCAGGGCGGTGGCCACCGTTTTCGGGGGTGCAAAATGAAAACGATCGCGACAGTGCGCGGGCAACACGCCGTGCGCGGACTTCTGACTTGGGCGCTGGTGCTGGCAGCTTGCGGGCTTATAACATTGGCAACAAACCGTCCCGCAGATGCGGCGGATCTCGGCCGGCCAGGTTCATTGAAGGATGATCCACGTCCATTTCCCGGACCGCAACGGCGCGGACCTTCGATTTGGAATGGCGTTTATTGGGGCCTTGCGGGCGGCTACGGCTTTGGCCAGTCGGACCACAATTACGACCGCAACGACAACCATGGCCTTGCCTCACAGGACGTTGACGGCGGCCTGGCTAACGTGACGCTCGGATACAACACGCTTGTTTCGCAGAACTTTCTGCTCGGTCTGGAGGCCGACTTCGGCGTCATGGATTTGAGCGCCGACGACAAAGTGATCTTCGATGGTCACGTCTGGAAGACCCAGTTCGGCCCGTTTTGGGGAACCTTGCGGGCGCGCGCAGGCGTGGTGTGGGGGCCGGCGTTGCTTTATGCGACGGGCGGCTTGGCGTTCATGATGGTCGACGAAGTCGGCTATGGCGATGCTGATGGTCAAACCGCTGAAAACCAGGATGTGCGCAGCGGCTGGACCCTTGGCGGCGGGATCGAGTTTGCCTTCGCGCCCGGCATGACGACCAAACTGGAATACCTGCACATGGACTTTGGCAGGTACGACGGACTGAGCGAAAACCAAGAAGAGTTTTATTTCGACAACACCGTCGACATCATCCGCGCCGGCTTGAATTTCAAGTTCTAAGGCTCGTCCGGTTTGGGCGAAATCGCCCGAACCGAAAGAAACAACGGCCATCAAAAACCGAAATCATGGCAGGTGATCGCACACGAACCTGAAATGATCTGAGCGCAAGACGCCGCCAAGATAAGATCATGAGCCCACGCCGCGGACCGCCCGGTCCGCGGCGCCATTGTGAGAGTTCTCCCAAGCGGTAGAATAACGCTGTCAGTCAAGAACAGCAGCGAGGGAGACGCGCGCCATGGCCAACCAGATTGATCTTTCAAACCGCATTGCGGTCATCACCGGTGGCGCCCAAGGCTTTGGCCGGGCCTGCGTGGAGCGGTTTGCCGCGTCCGGTGCAACGGTCGTGATCTGGGACCGCGACACCGAACGCGCCGCACAAACGGCGCAAGAGGTCGGCAACGGCACAACCGTGCAGGCCTGCGACATCGCCGATTACGATTCTGTATCGGCCGCTTGCGCCGCAACCCAATTCGCCCACGGCAAGATCGATATCCTCGTGAACAACGCCGGTATCGCAGGTGCGAATGCAACCGTGTGGGACACTGAAGTGGACGAATGGCGCAAGGTCATGCGCATCAACCTCGATGGCCCGTTCCTGTGCTGCAAGGCCGTTGTGCCGGTCATGGTGGAGAACGGTTATGGGCGCATCGTGAATGTGGCCTCCATCGCCGGCAAGGAGGGCAACCCGAACGCAGCCCACTACTCCGCATCAAAAGCCGGCGTCATCGCTTTAACGAAATCGCTCGGCAAGGAACTTGCGGGTTATGACATCGCCGTCAACGCGATCACGCCCGCGGCTGCGAAAACCGCGATTTTTGATCAGATTACCCAACAGCATATCGATTTCATGTTGTCGAAGATCCCGCGCAATCGTTTTGTCACGGTCGATGAGATGGCTGGTATGGTCGCCTGGATGGTCTCGCAGGAAAATTCATTTACGACCGGGGCCGTTTTCGACCTCTCCGGCGGTCGCGCAACTTACTGACCCGCCAAAAACACGATAAACGCAATTGGTGCGGTGTTTCAGGCGCCGCACCGGTAGATTTCATGAACACGCGTTTGACGCTCGCAGTGTTCAGGATGGAGCGTTCGGGATGGCGAATGGCGGAACCGCGGCCCAAATAAGGGCGGAAATCTCCGCACTGGCGTTGGCGATCGCAGATGGTGTTCCAGATCGCATTGCACGCAGGTTCGCCGCACTGGAAAACTTCCCAAGCGCTGACGTGCAGTCTTGGATCGACAGTGAACCTGAGGCCTACGGCGAGACGCTTTTGCAAGTGGCGATCGATGAAAACAACGCCGATGCGGTCCGCCGGCTGATCCGTCTAGGCGCCGACGTCAACCACGCAGCACGCTACCGGCTGACGCCATTGCACAACGCCGTACGCGTCGCCGAACGCAAAGCGATTGTCGAGGCACTCCTCGCGGCCGGCGCCGATCCCAATCCGCGCAATATCGCGACGGGAATGACGCCAGCCCATATCGCAAGCCATGTCGGATCAATAGATATTCTCCAAGTTCTGTTGGATGCCGGCGCCAGCGCTGATGCTGTGGATGACGACGGCGCAACGCCGCTTCATGTGGCCGCCGCCGGCGATTGCCGCTTGAAATTGGATCTGCTGCTTGGGGCGCGCGCACCGATTGATGCCCAAGACGACGACGGCCGCACGCCGCTGCATGAGGCAATACGGTTTGGCCGGCTGGTGAACGCACAGCGTTTGCTGATGGCCGGCGCATTGGTCGATCGCTTTGATGAAAAACAACGAACACCGCTGCATTACGCGGCATTGCACGGCGATCAGTCTGCATATGAGTTATTGTTGCGGGCCGGCGCGCAAACAAAACTTCCCGACATCATGGGTTTTACGCCTGACGACATTCAAAACGCATGCGACGCAATAGACCTGGACGACACCGAACCGTTTCCAAGGCCCGATGATCGCAGCGCTTGGCAATCCCAACACCTGCGGTTGGAGATCTATTGGACCGTGGTGCTTCAGAATACGCCGGGAAGCGACGAATTCCTGACGTCGTCGTTCCTGAAGGTCTTGCACGAGGAAGGCGTTTGGCGACACGCTGCCTGTGCGGTGCTCATCAAGTCGCTGGATGGCATTGGCCGTCTGCGTCGGGCCAGTGAAATGCCCGCTTGCGTCACCGAGCCGCTGTTCCGCCTTCACAGTCAGATCCTGGCACATGTGAGATATCACGTGGACCCGAATGACGGCTTTGAAATCAGCGAGATCACGCGCGATCAGCTTCAAGAAGCGACCGACGCCTTCGACTTGGTCTTCGATCGTTTATTTCTGGACCGCGCCCGTGACAGGAGTGTACCGCTGAGCGTCGTCGATATCGTCAAGGAAATCGGGGCATCGCGCTTCAACGACAGCTGAAGCTCATCAGGTTTCGGCTGTTGCCCCTGAGCCAGAAGATGAAGCGACCATCAATAACCTGGACTATAGCGGGTAACCGCACGTGAACCAAAAACGATCTACGTGCCAGCCGGCCAGTGTAGGCTAAAACAGTTATCTTCGAAAAAGCCGAGTTTTCATTAAACAGAGCGTTGCGGCAGTTGAAACCTGCGATGGCGCGCAATCAGTCGCGCCCGTGGGTGCCATAGCGGTGAAGCTCGATGCCATAAACATCAAGCCAGGCACGTGCCTCATCCATATTCGGGCAACTCCGTCGCACAAGCGCCCAGAAATTCGGACCGTGGTTCATTTCGGCCAGATGCGCGACTTCGTGGGCGGCCACGTAGTCCAGAATGGCCGGCGGGGCCATAATAAGGCGCCAGGAAAACGACAGGTTCCCGTTGCTTGAGCACGAACCCCATCGCGAAAGCTGGTCGCGCACCGAAAGTTTTTGCGGACACAGTTCGAGCCGGCGCGCATGAACCCCGACACGGCGCTGCAGATCGCGTTTGGCCTCTGCCATAAGCCACTGTCGTAAACGCCTTGGTGCCTCCGCGACATCGCCGGGCACGCGGATGCTCTTTTGCCCATCGCAATCGGTCTCGGCCTTGATCCGCACAGCCCGCACGGCGTCGCCAGAAAACGTCAGCCGATGCGGAACACCGCGCAGCGGTATCAGATTGCCGTGCGCAAACGGCTGTGGTTCGGGCACGCGCCCGAGCCGTTCCCTGACCCAGTCGATGTGGTTCAGGAGAAATTCGCCGGCCTGTTTGAGATCGCATTGCAACGGCAACGTGACAATGACCGCGCGCTGCGTGCGGCTGACGCGCAAGGTCATGCGCCGCGCCGACGGATGGCGACGGACCTCTACCGGTGCTTCGAGGCCTTGAACCTGAAGTGCCTCGATGCGCCGTGCGCGCGATGCGCGAGCTCGACCCATGGGGTGCCCTCTAGTTTTGTCCGCTCTGGGACCGTTCCTCAAACGCACTCGGGGAGCGTGAATGGCTGTCTTGTCGCCATACTTCGCCCCCGCGCCACTCTACCCCGGAGTGCGTTGACGACTTCTCGCTAGCAACGAACAGGCCTACGACGCCACTCAGCAGTCTGGATGCCTGCACGGCCAAGCCACAGCTGTGGCCAACGCGCACCGCGACGTTGCTGTTTTCCCACAATTATTTTGGTGCGATTGTGCGAAGCGCATTGACTGGTGCGTTGGTCGCGAGTCTGCCGTCCGAATCAAGTTGCGACAAGTTCTTTCAGCCGTTGAACCATGACGTCGACCGGTGTGCCATGCGTGAAGTGCGTTAAGAACAGCCCGTCCGGCCCCATCAGATAGATGATGGAGCTGTGGTCAACGGTGTACGCGGCATCTGACCCCGGATCATCGACCTTGCGATAGAACACGCGATAGGCTTTCGCCGCTTGCTCGACTTGTTGAAGCGAGCCCGTCAGCCCGATCAAACGCGGGTGAAACGCGGAAACATAGGCTGCCATGTCTTCCGGCTTATCGCGTTCGGGATCGACACTGATAAATATCGGCGTGATCTTTTCGGCTTTCGCGCCGAGCGTATCCAGCGCCACCGACATGACCTGCAGCGCCGATGGGCAGATATCGGGGCAGTGTGCAAAGCCAAAATAAATCAGCATGTACTGGCCACGAAAGTTCGCGTCGGTGACCGCGTCGCCTTTGTGATCAACCAGCGTGAACGGCCCGCCCACAAGCGCGCTACCGCCGCGGCCCGATGCGGCGAACGGATTGGGAACAATACCGCTTGCGAGCGTGGCAGCGAAGATGCCGCCTGCCACCAGTCCGGCCAATGCAACAGCGATCCAACGGTTCATGCCTGTCTCCGCTCCGGTCATCCAATCCGGTCATCCAAGTTGTGTCGTCCAGAGTATCAGCTGGCATCTCGCAAATGCGGCGCCAATCGGCCAACATGCCGCGCAGCCCCGCGCACCGGCGATGTTGAACGCGGCGGAGCAAGCCCGGCCAAACGAACGCGCCATGCCGTTCTGCGTGCGGACTGTTCCGCTGGCGATGGTCCAGTCGCAATGGCAGCGGCGCTGTAACATGCCTTATGACGGCCGCTGGTCGTCACAAACCTCGAAAGATATATGGCACAAGACGCCTCAACCGCCGCCACCACACGCGCAAGGATCGCACCATTGCCCGGGCGTCATGAAGCCGTGCACGCCGAAAGT
Source organism: uncultured Hyphomicrobiaceae bacterium (assembly GCA_964579305.1). GTDB lineage: Bacteria > Pseudomonadota > Alphaproteobacteria > Rhizobiales > Hyphomicrobiaceae > JBCBWG01. The sequence goes on along the minus strand of CAZOGY010000060.1, from coordinate 6,512 downwards.
CGTCTTCGCGTGCAAACGACGATCCGGCTGCGCTGGTTCGCGGTCGCCGGGCAGGCCCTTGCCGTTGCCATTGTCGCGCTGTGGTTCGGCTTTGAGCTTCCCGTGGGCTGGTGCCTTCTGGCAATCGCCTGTTCGGCCTGGGTCAACATTTATCTGCGCGTGACCCACCCTGGCGCCCAGCGTCTCGACGTCGGCCTAGCCACAGCGCTGTTAGCCTATGACATCGCGCAGCTTGCCACCTTGCTGTTCATGACGGGCGGCCTTCAAAACCCATTCACGGTTCTTGTTGTTGCGCCGGTCACGGTGTCGGCTGCAAGCCTTCCGCCGCGGTCAACCATCCTTCTTGGCGGCTTTGCCCTTGGGGTCACGGTCCTATTGGCATTCTTTCACCTGCCGTTGCCATGGCTGCCAGGCGCTGAACTCGTTCTGCCGGACGTCTATAAGCTCGGGCTATTCAGCGCCGTTGCATCATGCCTGACGTTTCTTGCCTTGTATGCGTGGCGGCTGGCGAAAGAAGCACGCGACATGTCGGCCGCGCTCGCGGCAACGGAGCTGGTTCTGGCGCGCGAACAACGCTTGCATGCTCTTGACGGTCTGGCCGCTGCGGCCGCCCATGAACTCGGGACGCCCCTGGCGACAATTGCTGTCGTTGCTCGCGAGCTGCAGCGCGAGGCGAAGGAAAACCCCAACCTCGCCGATGACCTCAAGCTATTGACCGCCGAAGCACAACGTTGCCGCGAAATCCTGCAAAAGCTGACGCGTGCGCCGACCGAGCGCGATCCCATGCACGCGGAGATGCCGCTGGAGCAGATCGCGGAGGAAGCCGCCGAGCCTTATCGCGACCGCGGCGCCACGATCGAGGTGCGCCGGGCGGCGTGCGAAGGTGAGATCCCGCTGACCGAACGCAGTCCCGGCGTGTTGTTTGGTGTTGGCAATCTGATCGAGAACGCGGTCGACTTTGCCGATGCCCACGTATGGATTTCACTGGCTTGGTCCGCCGACGACGTCTCGATCACGATTGTCGATGATGGTCCAGGCTTCCCACCCGACATCCTCGATCACCTCGGCGAGCCCTATGTCACCTCACGCGGACGCAATCGCGGCGAGCAACGTGGCGGCCTCGGCTTGGGCGTGTTTATTGCCAAAACGCTGCTTGAGCGGTCCGGTGCGACATTGTCCTTGGCCAATCGCACGCCGCCTGAGACCGGCGCCGTCGCACGAATTGTCTGGCCGCGCTCGCGGTTTGATGTGCAGCCGTTAAAGCCCTGGCCAGGTGCCTGATCACCAAACAGCAACGCGGTTGCGTTTACGCAAGGCCAACTCACCCCACACACGTAACAAATCGCACGGCTTAAAATTTGCGTAGTATAACTGCGGTGGGGAATTGGGCTGGTCATGCGTACCGCTTTTGGTGCAAGGGCGACGGCGCAAACGTAAGGAGAAACCGGTGACGGACGACTTTTCATTCAGCCCGGAAGAGCTGCCCGAGGACGTCTCGCTTGTGATCATTGATGACGATCAGGCTTTTGTGCAGCGCCTTGGGCGGGCCATGGAACAGCGCGGCTTTGAAGTGCGCACGGCAACTTCGATCGCCGATGGAATGTCGCTGATCAGAGAAAAACCGCCGGCGTTCGCCGTCGTCGACATGCGTCTTGGCGATGGCAACGGGCTTGATGTGGTGGCTGAACTGGCGACTTTACGCCCGAACGCACGCACCGTGATTCTGACGGGCTACGGCAATATCGCGACCGCCGTTTCGGCCGTGAAACTGGGCGCCGTCGACTATCTGGCAAAGCCGGCCGACGCCGACGAAGTGACAGATTCGTTGCTCGCCCCCGCCGACGCAAAAGCGCCGCCGCCAGAAAACCCAATGTCAGCCGATCGCGTGAGATGGGAGCATATTCAGCGCGTCTATGAACTGTGCAACCGCAACGTTTCAGAAACCGCGCGCCGCCTCAACATGCACCGCCGGACGCTGCAGCGGATACTTGCAAAGCGCGCACCGCGCTAAACATGCGGGCGTTGAGCTGCGCCGTTAGCGAACGCCCAGCGGATCTGCGGCACCATCTGGGTCCGAAAGGCGATGGAGCCGCATCGCCGCCGTGCGCGCAAAGGCAAGATGAACCGCTTTGCGACGTGCTGCGGGCAATTTGATTTGCGGCGCATCGCGGATGATTTCGCCGCCAAACCGGTCGGCGACAATCCAGCCCGCCGCCTCCGGCAGTCTCTCGATTGGAAATTCTGGACTGACCGCGAAAAACAATCGATCGCAGTATTCGAGATACTCCGGCCATTTTGCATCACTTTCAAAGTCGGCGATGCTCGATTTGACTTCGATGATCCAGACCGCGCCCTTGTCTGAAATCGCCGCGAGATCCGCGCGACGCCCGTTCGCCAGCGTCAATTCGGGCAAGCTTGCAAACGATAACTGAGCCAAGATACGACGACATCCGCGGACAATCTCCAGTGCGCCCTCAGATTGGCGACCATCCGTGTCGGGAAGGGCGGCCCCAGCGGTGCGCGCGCCCAACGCGGACGCCGCGGCAGCCAGCGTGTGCGAAGGGTTGTCGGGCCGCGAGCCGGAGTGTGAAGGGCGGCTGCCGGCCGGCTTCGGCTCGGCAATGGGACCTTCGAGGGGTTTGTGTGTTGTGCGTGTCATGGCGTTGCCATGACAGGTTGGGATGGCGAGGGCGTCAAGCGGGCTTGTGTCGTCGTTGCAGACAACGGCAGGTCACGCGGGGGTCTTGCGCGTAGCGCCGAGAGGGTGGGCATCATGCGACTTTGGGGTTCGTCGAACACGCCAGCGGATACGGACGGCACCAAGCCTGGCCAGCAAGCCGGCAACGGCGTCGATGCTGCCGCCACCTTGCGGGCGCTCGCCACAGCGGACCCGGCCGACCTGGCTCCGGCGCCGCAACACACACCTCTTTCGATCGAAGCTCTGCGCCGCTCCGTCGACCCCGACAGCCTAGGCATCGTCACGACGGACGACTTGGAACCAGCGGACGGTTTGATCGGGCAGGAGCGCGCTTTGCGCGCAATCGAATTCGCCACGGCAATGCCCGCGCACGACTTCAATCTTTTCGTGTTGGGGCCGCCCGCATCCGGCAAGTCAACAGCGGTCAAGGCATTTTTGGCGGAAAAGACACGCCGCCCGAAACCGGTGTCCGACTGGGTCTACGTGAACAACTTCGATGATCCCAACCGCCCGCGCGCTCTGCGTTTGCCCTGCGGCCGCGCCAAAGCATTGCGCACCGCTATGATCGCGGCGCTTGATGAAATGCGCCAGACCGTTCCAGCGATGTTTGAAAGCGACGAATACCAGTCGCGCCGCCGCACCATCGACGAAGGTTTCAAGAGTGGTCAGGAAGAGGCCTTCGAAGCGCTGAACAAGAAGGCTGCCGAACAGAACATTGCCATCGTGCGCACGCCAATGGGCATCGCCATGGCCCCCATGCACGAGGGCAAGGTCGTCAAGCCTGAAGTCTTCAACACACTTCCTGAGGAAATGCGCAACGCGATCGAAGCTAAGATCGAGGTGCTTCAAAAAGAACTGGCCGAGATCCTCCAAGCGGTGCCCAAGTCGGACAAGGAGCGGCGCGAAAAGCTTGCCGATCTCAACGCAGAATACGCAGAACTCGCCGTGGGGCAGGCGCTGGACGACGTCACGGGCGCCTTTTCTGATCTGCCCGAAGTGATCGCCCACTTGCAGGCTTGCCACGACGACCTCATCCGCAACATCGGGATTTTTCTCGTCAACGGTGAGGAAGACAACCAAATCGTCAAACAGCCAGTCGACATTTCGCGCGACCCGCGTTTCCGGCGCTATCTGGTCAATATCATTGTCACGAACGGCACTGACGAGACCTGTACGATCCCGGTGATCGAAGAACTCAACCCCAACTATGGCAACTTGGTTGGCCGCATTGAGCACATTGCCCAGATGGGCGCATTGCTGACGGATTTCCTGCTGCTGAAGCCGGGCGCCCTGCACCGCGCCAACGGCGGCTATCTGATGATCGATGCACGCAAACTTCTGATGTCGCCGTTCGCATGGGAAGCGCTGAAGCGCACGATCAAGGCCCAGGAAGTCCGCATCGAACAGCCCGCCGAAGCCATGGGCTTCATGTCGACCCAGACGCTCGATCCCGAACCAATCCCGCTCGACGTCAAAATCGTGCTGTTCGGCGACCGCCAGCTCTACTATCTGCTCGCTGCCTACGACGAGGATTTCAACGGTCTTTTCAAAGTCGAAGCGGACTTCGACGATACCATTCCGCGCTCAGACGAAAACGCCGCCGATTATGCCCGTTTGATCGCGTCGATCGCCAAACGCCATGATCTGCGCCCGGTTGATGCAAGCGGCGTCGCGCGTCTGATCGAGGAAGGCTCGCGCCTTGCCGATGACCGCGAGAAACTGTCGATCCAGGTCGGGCGGATCGCCGACATTGTGCGCGAAGCCGACTATTGGGCCGCCCAGGATAACGCCCGGGCGATCGCCAAGGCGCACGTGCAGCGTGCCGTCGATGAAGCCATCCAGCGTGCAGATCGCCTCCGTGACCGGGCGCAGGAAACAATAACCCGCGACATCGTGATGATCGATACGGCGGGCGAAAAGGTTGGGCAGATCAATGGCCTTGCCGTTCTGCAACTCGGCAGCTTCGCGTTCGGAAAGCCGAGCCGGATCACCGCGCGCGTCCGTATGGGGCAGGGCCGCATCACCGACATCGAACGCGAAGCAAAGCTGGGGGGTAATCTCCACACCAAGGGTGTCATGATCTTGTGGGGCTTTCTGGCTGGTCGCTTTGCCCAGGATCACCCACTCGCCCTCGCCGCAAGTCTTGTCTTTGAGCAATCCTATGGCGGGGTCGACGGCGACAGCGCCTCATCGACCGAACTTTATGCGCTGCTTTCGGCGCTCTCCGGCGTCCCAATCAAACAGGGCTACGCGGTCACCGGCTCGGTCAACCAATGGGGCGAGGTTCAGGCGATTGGCGGCGTGAACGAGAAAATCGAAGGCTTTTTCGATATTTGCGTTGCCAATGGACTGACCGGCGATCAGGGCGTGCTCGTACCCGCAGCGAACGTCCAGCATCTGATGCTGCGCGAAGATGTGGTTGCCGCCGCTGCCGAAGGGCGCTTTCATATTCACGGCGTGGAGACGATTGATCAGGGGATCGAGATCCTGACCGGTATCAAAGCCGGCGAACGCAATGCCCAAGGCGAATTTACGCCTGGAAGCATCAATGCGCGCGTGGAGGCGCGTTTGCGCGCATTCTCACAAGCCGCGCGGGCTTTCGCCAAAGCCGGCGAGCAGGATGGCGCGTTGGGAGAGACAAGAGCGACGTCATGATTGCGCATGTTGCTGAGGTTGGTGAGGCGCGCGGGCGCGTTGTCTTGCGGATCTGCGATGCCCGCCCCAGTGAGGTCGCCCTCGGCGCGGCAGTTCGGGTCGCGCAGGCCTACCAATCCGAGGTCGAAAGCCTGTTTGTGCGTGATGCACAGCTCGGCGACCTGGCCAACTATAGCTTCGCACGAATCATCACGCCCTCAGGCCGCCTGGCCCAACGGTGTGATCTGCGCGAATTGCAGGTGGCCTATCGTGCCATCGAGCGCACCGTATCTCGGCAGTTGGCCGCACTGGCCGCCGGCCAGGATGTTCCGTTTCGCGCGCGCATGGTGGAAGGCGAGCCGCTGCAAGCGTTGATCATGGCGTGCGCCGAACGTGGCCCCTGGAACGTGATTGCACTGGCAGAACCGGTCGGCGGCTACGCCTTCGCTCAGATCGAGGCGGTGTTTGCCAATATCCGCGACGTGACGGGATTGGTCCTCGCAGGACGTCAGGCGCGGCGCCTGGACGGTCCGGTCGCGGTCGTGGTCGATGACGTCGCTCTCGTCCACGGTGCCTTGCGCACGGCCGCCCGCCTCGCCGAAACCGCTGACGTGGCGATCGTTGTTCTGGCCGCGGGGATCGATGATGCGGCAACGGCGGCGATTGAGGGCGACCTTCGCCTGCTGTTTGCCGACAGCCCGCCGGACGCGCGCGTCGCGCTTGGGGTCGCGCCGAGCCTGCATGGTGATCCCGCCGCAATGGCCGAATGGGTCCGCCGTCAACAGCCAGGGTTCGTGGTCGCGCGCTTTGGGGGGGCCATGCTTGCCGACGCGCACGCATTGAAGGCCGCGATCGCAGCACTGGAATGTCCCGTCTTCTTGCTGCGTTAGAGCATATCCGGATTAGGCGGAATTCGTGTGGGCCACGACGGCGGACCCGGCGCTGATCCGCCGCCCTGACGGAGGCCCGAGCGTAGCGGGGAATCGCCGCGACTGAAAAAAGCTAAGGCTGTCTCGACCTAACTCCGAAACAGTCTATCGGCGGGTCCGGTGCGTGACCCAACGGGTTGCAGGCCCAGTTTCCAGGCCCAGGCTCCAGGCCCAGTTTCCAGCCCCGCATGCAATGCGCAGGCGGTGGCTATAGGCGGCTCATACATGTCGCATCCAATCGGATTCACGCC